>CAXHAT010000031.1:0-50823 GCA_964014485.1 uncultured Deferribacteres bacterium | reverse complement strand
CCTCGGACTTTTTTACGAAAGGCCTTTAAATGTGAGTAAGGGCTGAATAGTCACGAGGGATGAAACCACATCTTAGGGGGTTCACGGCATAAGGTTTGAACTTCCAATGCCCCCAGCCTTGCGCCTGTGTGAGCACGAACAAACGCGCCGTTCAGCTCACGAAATCAGGCGATTCATGAACCTTCGAAGGCGTAATCCTAATTCTTGGCATTGGAGGATTTATCATGAGGAAGCTGTTATTTGTTCTCTCGTTATCCGCGATGACTTTCTTACCGGCCTGCCAAAATTTTTCCCCGCTTCATCCCCCTGAAACATTATCCGACGACGCTGCATTATTGAATGAATTCGCCGCCATGAACAAGAACGGCCCTCAAGGCGGAGCGATTGTTGTTTTGACGCATAACGTCTACGTCGGGACGGATGTAGATTATGTGATTGCTGCGCCGACCCCTGCTGATGTGCCGGTACGCGCTGCAGAAGCGTTTCAGGGTCTTTTGGCTACGGATTTCTATGAACGCGCTGATGCTTTCGCGAAAGAAATTCGCCGCGCACGGCCCCATCTGATCGGGCTTCAGGAGATTTCAACGATCCGAATTCAATCTCCCGGGGACGCCGTTGTTGGAGGAACGATCCCTGCCGAAGACGTTCTATTTGATTATCTTGACATCTTGATGGACGCGCTTCAAGCTCATCATTTGAAGTACAAGGTCGCCGGGGTCATTGAAAATACGGATGTCGAAGTCCCCATGATTGTCAGCGCAGATCCCTTGCAGTTTGATGATATTCGGTTGACGGATTATGATGTGGTTCTGGTGAGAAAAGACGTTAAAATCGCAAATGTTTTCACCAAAAACTACATCGCAAAATTCACCGTTCCGTCTCTTGGCGCTGAAATAATTCGTGGATTTGTCGCCGTTGACGCGAAAGTAAACGGCCGGATTGTTCGTTTCGTTAACACCCACCTAGAACCAGCTCCAATTCCGGATTTGCTGCCGGTTCAAATGGGGCAGGCGCAAGAACTCGCTGCGATTATGGCGGCTGAAACCAAGCCGGTCATTGTCGTCGGCGATCTGAACTCTTCCGCACCGGACGGCCCTACGTATCAATTCTTCCTGGATAACGGCTATCTTGATATGTGGACTGAGAAATCCAATCCCGGCGGCGGGGACGGCAATACAAGCAGCCATGATCTTGATTTGCGCAATCCCGTCCCGAACTTGACCAAGCGCATCGATTACATTTTGCTCAAAAACGATCCCGCGATTTCCGGTCTGTCCTTGCGTTCAGCCTGCGCCGTCGTCGTTGGTGATGAATTGGGCGACCGCACCGTTTCAGGCATGTGGCCTTCGGATCACGCAGGCGTGGTTGCTGCGATGCGGTTGTCAAAGGCTCAGAACTAAACCGGCGCTCTCACTGTTTTGGAATGGCGCCGAACTGCATTTTTATCTTCCGGACGGCGCTGTGTTCGAACTGCGCCGTCTCGGAGTATCCCGGTGTTTTAGGCTTCTTCTGAGTAACTCTTTTCGGAGTGGGACTGTCCACATAATATTTTTATGGCGTCACACAACATGTCGTAGGGGTTCAAGATTTTGAACCCCTACATGTGGTATGTGTCTCTTTCGGAAACCATGCTTTGGGGGAGCCCCCAGTGCCGGCAAGCTGCGCTCAAACGCTGAAGTGTTTGACTCTGGAGTGCGACGATTTATTGGCGTCTCAGTGTTGCGCCGCCGGGCGGGTGAAACTGTTTTGCCCGGCGGCCGCACTGTTTGTCATTTTGTTTAAGCTTTTTTGCGGAGATGTTGTTATTGAATGTTCACAGAGCTTTGCAATTGTATGAATCGATTTTTCAAAAAGTGGAGACTTCCCGTGCTGAAGCGTTTTTCTGTTGAATTGATGTCAGTGGTATTTGTCGTTTCTCTTTCAAGCATTGTTTTCGCGCAAGCCCCTCCGGGGACTGATATTTACTTGGTTAGTCTTGAAGAAACCGACGCTGGCGGGGTTATGACGGGGCGACCTCGCAATATCACCAGCCGTCCGGGGTACGATAATCAACCGTCTTTCCGGCAAGACGGAAAAGCGATTCTCTACACCTGCGCTTTGGGCGATGGACAAACGGATATTTACGCTTTTGATTTGTTTACCAATAAATCGGAGCCGCTCACGCGGACGCTGGAAAGCGAGTACTCTCCGACGCCTACGCCGGACGGTCAGCATTTTTCGGTAATTCGCGTTGAGTTAGACACTTCTCTTGTTCAGCGGCTTTGGCAATTCCCGTTTTCAGGGGAAGAGCCTTCATTGCTTATTAAAAATATCAATCCAGTTGGCTATCACGCCTGGGCGGACGCGAAACGACTCATTTTATTTGTACTCGGCCAGCCGCCGACGCTGCAAATTGCGCAAGTAAAAAAAGGTTCGGCCAAAGCCAAGACTATCGTTTCCAACGGCGGTCGTTCGCTGCACAAAATTCCCGGACGGGAGGCGTTTAGTTTTGTGCATAAAGTGAGCGATGATGAATGGTGGATCAAAAGCGTTGAAGCGAAATCTCTAAAGATTGAACCGTTGGTCAAAACTTTGCCAAAAAGTGAGGACTATGCGTGGACGCCGAACGGAAAGATTATTATGGGGCAAGGCTCCAAGCTCTACTATTGCGACCCTAACGAAAGCGACGGATTTACGGAGATTGCGGATTTTGAGCGAGGAGGTTTAAAGAATATTTCACGCTTGGCTGTGAGTCCAAATGGAGATTTGATCGCCATTGTCGCAGCCGAGTAGTTTATTGCGACTCATTGTAAGCAGTTTGGGAACATGGAAAGCTATATTCTTGAAATGGACGTTGCGCATCCGCCAATGCACCCGGACGAAGTCGAGGAAAGTTTGTTACAAGCGACGCTTCGAGTTCGCAATTCTTCGCATTTGCATGTAATCAAGGTCATCCATGGGTACGGCAGCGGCGGACGCGGCGGGCAGACCAAGGAAACCGTCCGCAACTGGGCCTGGAAAAATCGTAAGAAATTCAAAGCGGTGATCCATGGTGAGAATTACAGTATTTTTGACTCGTCCACGCAATTAATGCGGACGGAATGCGGCCAGATCAAGGATGATGATCTGGAGCGGCGCAATCAGGGCGTCACGCTTTTTTGGGTGACCTGAAGCGCGTTTTCAACGTTTCCAAGGAGGAAATGAACTTCATGAATACAGCCTCACGCACTTGCATCGGTTTTTTCCTTACGCTTTTCTTCTCTCTCCCTCTTTTTTCTCAATCCAACTATCGCGTCATTACAGCGAGCGGCAACTCAGCCGTGATTCAGCGTCCCGCAAATGCGCAATTTAGCGTCGGCGACGTTTTTATGGCCAAGCGAATGATCAACGGTCGCCAAGTCGACGTCGCGCGCGTCCGAGTCGCAATCTTGCAGGCAAACCTGGTTGGCTTCAGAATTCAGGAAGCGCTGGCCGATACAAAGCTGCAGCAGGGAGACCTGATTGTTGCAGATTCGCCGGCCGCCGCCGTCAGCTCCGACGATTTGGGCTTTCTTGACGAAATGTTCGGCGCAAGCACGAACAACGAGCCCCAACCGGCAGCCTCCGACGCAGGCAACGCTTCTTCGAGTTCTTTTCAATACGTTGTCAATCAACTGGAAAACGAGCAACCCGCGAGAAGCTCCGAAATCCAGTTTGGAAACTCCACGCAACTCGATGCGCCGACGACATTTGGCGCAAGCACGACCGTGGCATTGCAAAAGAGAAATTTTGTCGGGCCGTTCGCCTCGCTTGTTTTGCCAGTTTCAAGCTCATCAAACTTGTTTTCAGCCGGGCCGCAAATCGGGTTGCACGGCATTGCTTACGTTAATAGATTCACCAACGCACGCTTAAATTTTCAGCTTGCAAGATTAGGGGCGGGGTCTGCGGTACAACCGGGACTCACTGCCGCCGGAGCATCAAGGTCGACTTGGATGAGTGTGTTTACGGCTTCAGTGCAGCCGGGCATCGTCAACGGTTTTGTGCTTGATCTTGGCGCAGGCTATTACCGCCTGCTCGATCGAACGAAACAATCCGGACGCACCTCGACAGCTATCCGCAACGCACCGGGCGCCGTTGCCGGGATCGGCTATACGAAGCTTGCCGGCGAAAACTCCAGCCTCATGCTTTTGGCCACAGGTAATTTTTATTTTCTAAGCGCTGAAACCGGTTCTTTCATTTCTTTCACCGCAAGTTGGTTATTTGGCATTTAGTTTTCTGCGTTTTTTGCGTTATATTCCCCGCCTTTGAAAGCGAGAAGTGCGTCAGCTTCTCGCACTTCTTTACGATCTCGAGCACATCTTGCTCTCATTCTTCTCACCAAGCAGCAAAGGAAATCGCAAAATGCAGTCAAAACGATTGGGAATTCTTGTCGGCGGCGGGCCGGCGCCCGGCATAAACAGCGTTATCGCCGCCGCTACGATTCGCAGTGTATTGCAAGGCGTTGAAGTCGTTGGAATTTACGATGGATTTAAGTGGCTGAAAGAAGGCAATATCTCTCAGATAAGAAAGCTTGACATCGAAGACGTCAGCCGGATTCACTTTCGAGGCGGCTCGCACATAGGCACGTCGCGGGAAAACCCCACCAAGAGCCCAAAAGATTTAGAAACGGTCGTAACTTCACTCTTACAATTAAATATTGACAGGTTGATTACCATCGGCGGAGACGACACCGCCTATTCCGCCTACCGAGTTGAACAGGCTGCAAAAGGGCGCATCCGCGTAATTCACGTTCCAAAAACCATTGACAATGATTTGGATCTGCCGCACGGCATCCCGACTTTTGGTTTTCAGACGGCAAGGCACATTGGCGTTGATATTTTGCAAAACTTGATGGTTGACGCCAAGACGACGTCACGCTGGTACCTGGTTGTGACAATGGGGCGGAAAGCCGGACATTTGGCGCTTGGAATTGGGAAAGCCGCCGGAGCGACTTTGACGATTATCCCGGAAGAATTTAAAGGCGACAACAAATTGACGCTCAAGAAACTGGTGGATATTATCGTCGGCGCCGTTATTAAACGCCGTTGCGACGGGCGGCAGGACGGCATCGTTGTTCTTGCGGAAGGGCTGGTTGAACTCATGCCGCAAGAAGACATTTCGGCGTTGCAAGATGTTGAACGAGATGAACACGGACACATTCGGATCGCGGAAATCAACTTGGGAGAAATTCTCAAACGACAGGTTCGTGACCGCCTAATCGAACTTAATTTAAAAACGACGATTGTTGAAAAGAATATTGGTTACGAATTGCGTTGCGCCGATCCGATTCCTTTTGATATGGAGTACACGCGAGACCTCGGGTATTGTGCGGCGAAATTCATCCATCAGGGCGGGAACGCGGCAATGGTTTCCATGCAGGAAGGAAAGTTCGTACCGCTGTATTTCAAGGACATTCTCGATCCCAAGACCGGCAAGACGCGCGTCCGCATGGTGGACATCAATTCTGAAATGTACCGAATAGCGCGCCGTTACATGATTCGACTCAACGAAGATGATTTTAAAGATGCTCATGCGTTGGCGAAATTTGCAGCCACGGCCAGCATCTCGCACGAAGATTTCGAAGAACAGTTCAAACCCTTGATTATTGACGAATCGTCCGGAAAAAGCTCGGCTAATGACGAGAAGTCGGAAAGCAAATCGAAGAAAGCAAAAAAGTAGTCGCAAACGGGCCGGGTGGGATGATTTAGCTCTATATAAATTTGTGTGGGAAATACCGTCAACCTAATTTCGGTACGCCCAAATTCTCGTTCCCAAACCGGAGTTTGGGAACGAGCCGCAATGAGGCGCTGTTTTCGGTTTGGCTTCAGAAATGCTTTGCTGCGCGTAACAACAGTTTATAATTCTGGCTCCGTCTTTGTTTTGAGCGGCTTAAAAGTCCGGGACGTTTTTCTCAACCGCTGAACCAAGACGTTCGCCGGTGATGGTCATGTATCGCCCCATCAAATTTGCCGTTAAGCAAGAGTGAACCGGCAGCATCATCAGGAAATCGCCGATCTTCGCTTGTGAAAAAAACGCTTCGTTTTTTGTTCGAATAATGCCATGCTCTTGTGAAATTGACGCCACTCGCGTCCCTTCGATTGACTTGCTCCACCCCGACTTTTCAGGTAAAGCGACTGCGCCAAAACTCACGCCCCCGCCTGGTAATGAGAGCGCGTCTTTGGAAAGATGCACGGCGCCTCCATGGACGATGATTTCATTTCTCTCCTCGTGTTTGGCCAAAATCGGCGCAGCTAACGCGATGGAAACCTGGTCTTCATCGCAGACGCCCTGATCGGCGTGCATCATATCATAGAAAACAAAGCAGCCCGGCCTTATCTCGTCAATTTCACTGAAATCCTCAACCACAGTGCAGCCCGGCGTATCTCCCATGGAAATTTCAATCCTGACGCCGGTTTTCTTTTCAACCATCGCTTGAACGCTTTTCATTTTCTGGACGCCGTCGTTGAAAACCGCGGCGATCTCATCGCGGGACTTTGCTGCGTAGGTGTGGCCGGAATGCGTTAAAATACCTTTTATGCGCAAGTTGCTCGCCGCTTGAACGGCTTGGACAATTTCCAGAATACGATCGCCGCTTTCTGACAGCACGCCGGTTCGGTGGTAGCCGTGGTCGATTTTTATCCAAATATCAACTTCGCTTGTAAGTTCCTCTGCCAGCGCATCCACGGCTTCTACTGATTCGACCAGCAAACCCAGCCGAATGCGTTTTGCCAGCGCACTCATTTCTCTCATCAAATTGATGTTGACCGGCAGCGCAATCGTGATGTTATCCCAACCATGCTGTGCAAAATACGCCGCCATGTCGAAGGAAGAAACGGTGATGGCGGTACAACCCGCTTTGCGAAACCAGTCGCCGATTTCAGCGGATTGATGCGTTTTGAAATGAGGCCGGAAGCGAACCTTGCTTTTTGAAGCCTTTTCGAGCATCCAGCGGATTTTTTCCTCGGTCTTGGCACGATCAACAATGAGCGTGGGTTTAACCAAGCCAATACGCTTTGTAAATAAGTCGTGCATAATTACCACCATGGGGTCGGATTTTGGAGATATGTGAATATGCGAGGTGCGGGATTTTCTAGCAACGCTCTTCTTCTGAGTAACTTTTTTTCGGAGTGCGGCGATTCGTCGTCGCCAGTGACGGCAAGCTGCGCTCAAACGTTTGACTCCGGAGTTGCTCCCGGATCAAGACCGCAAGCGCGGCTGGCTAACAGAACAATGACTGGCGGCGAGAATAACATCAAAATGGCGGGAAAGCAAGTGAGAACTTGCTCAATTCAGAAATGAAGCGAGCAAGTTTATCGAGCGTTTTGGGATGGTCGTTAAAAAGTCGCTTTGATTCCAGCGTGCAAAGTTCGCGGTAATCCGGGGCGCACCCCGGCCGGGCGTCTGGCAACGATATAAGTTTTATTCGTCAGGTTCCGAACGCCGACGAACGCCTTGTTGCTGCTGTTGACGTCAAATTCAGCGTTCAAGTCGAAAATTAAACGTGCGTCCGTGCTCTGGTTTTTGGGAAGATTTCCGGTTCCCGCCTGCGTGCGCATTTTGTCCACAAAGTTTCCGCGCAAATCGATAGTCCAGCGACGACCTTCCAACCCGATCCCCGCAAAAAATTGATGTTGAGGCACGTAGGGCAATTCAAATCCTTTCTCAACGCTCCCCCACGGCCCGAAGTCGCTTTCGAAGGCGTTCTGGAACTCGGCTTTTGTGTATGAATAAGAAAGCCGAAATGGGATTGAAAAACGATTTGAGGCAAAGGCTTCCGCCAAGTCGTGCGTTGCCAGGAATTCAAGTCCGCTGACGTTGACTTCGCCGCCGTTGAACTGATCGCCGCTGCCTGTCCCGCCGCCGGCTGCAAGGTCAGAGCCGAGAAGATTGCTGTAATTGTTGAAAAACAACGTTGTTTGCAAATAGGATGCGCGCTTGCTTATGCGAAAGCCGATTTCATAATTGACGCTTTCTTCGGGATTTGTGTTCGGGCTCGAGCCAGGCGGAGAAAAACCTTTGTGGACGCCGCCGAAAGCGCTGAAAAAGGGTGAAAATTTATAGTCGAGTCCTACGCCCGGAATGAAAACCGAGACTGAATTCTCGCGTTGACTCAAGTCTGCGCCGATACGCTCCGGGTCGTTTTTTCCATAGTCGTCTCTGGTTAACTTGATGTCTTCCCACCGCACGCCCGGAACAATCGTTAGATTCGAAAAGCGCATGTTTTGTTGCAGGAAGACAGCTAAAACTTGGGCTTGCCCAATGCGATTACTCTCCGTCCCAGGGACGCCTGCATCGATCAATTTCATGATGCTGTTTTCCATCCGGTAACCGTCGACCCATTGAAAACGGTCAATCTCATCTTCATGATAGCGCGCGCCGAACTCCAATTCGTTTTTGCTTGCGCCGAGATCGTAATTTAAACCTGCCAGCAATTGCACGCCCTGAGAGTAGTAGCTGCGATTGTTGGCCTTAACGTCCAAACGATTGTCTTCAAATTGCGGCGCGCCCTGGATCACGCCCAAATGTGGAGCGTAATTGTCCGGCGAAGCCAGAATACTTGAAATGCCTGCTTTGCCGCCCTCGTCGCCGCCTTGGTATACTTTGTCGAGTTTGTACCAATTTCTCTTGAAGTCATTCCGGTAGATGATCGCGGTTAAATCGAAAGACTTCGTCGGCTTAATGAAATATCTGGCAACGGCTTGCGAATGCTTCGTTGTCATCAAATCTTGCTGGGAGCCTGCGTATCGGCGCAGGGGATTCGTGAGGAAATCGGCGTCTGTCAGGCCAAGATACGTCTCATTTGAAATTTCGTCAGTCTGCCCGAGCTTGAGCGCTAACTCTTGATAGACTTTCGCATTTCGATCTGTGTTGACGCGAAATTTGAGCATGTAGTCTTTCTTGTCGAATCCGGTTTTGCCGCCTGAATCTAGTGTCTTGAAGCCGTCTACGCTTGAGAGATAAGTTTCGGCAAGAAAACCGTAGTTTCTCTTCGAATCGCCGACGTTCGCATGGATGGTTCGCGCATTGTCTTCGCCGCCGCTCAACATGGCGCGACCGCTCAAAGCAGCAGGGATCGTTGTGCTGATCAGATTCAGCGCGCCCGCCGTTGTGTATGGCCCATACTTGATTTGACTCGAGCCCTTGCGGACTTCAACACCTTCCATACGCCCGGCGGTGGGGAAGTAGTAGGCGGCGGGAGCGGAGTAGGGCGCAGGGGCGATCAATACGCCGTCTTCCATGATTGAGATCTTTTCGCTGCGCTCGGAGCCGCTGCCGCGAATGCCGATGTTCGGGCGCAGTCCATAACCGTCTTCTTCCTGCAAATTGACGCCGGGAATTTCTCGCAGAACGCGATGAATATCGTTATAGCCGAATTTTTCCAATTCTCTCGGCCCTAAATAATGAGCGGAGCCGGGAATGTCGTGCAAACGATTTGGATTGCCGATAAGCATCTCGCGCTCAACAACGATTTCTTGCATAAAATAGGGGGTGCTTATTAGCTCGAATGCAAAGCGTGTTTTTTGCCCGGGCGCGCAGTTGATTTTTTTCTCAATCGTTTCGTAGCCAATCATGGAAACGACGACAATATACTCGCCTGCCGGGACATTTTTTATAGTGAAATCGCCTTCCTGTGTGGTCGCCGCGCCATAATTTGTGTGTTTCAAGCTGACGTTGACGCCGGCCAGTATTTCGCCGCTGTTCTTGTCTTTGACTGTTCCGAGAATTTCGTGGGCTAGTAAAGAATGAATTGGAAGAAGCATTGCAACGATGAGCCGTAGAACGGTTTTGTGCGACATGGTCTTAAGGAAGTCCGATGTTGATGGGTTATGCGAAAGTCTTTATTGTAAACTTTTGGTTTAATATTAAAACGCGCGCAATATAAGTCGATGCGCGTATCTTGTCAATCCTTAATTCAATCAAATTTAAGAACGAAGAGATGCTTTCGGAGAAGAAGATCACATTTTCTTAAACTGCTTCCGCCTAAAGGGTGGATATGAGTAAAAATTGCAAATTTTTTCTTTGGATTTATTAGTCGATCCTGCTATATTCCAAGCTTTTATGATCGAATCGGCAATTTTTGGAATAATAATTATTTAGAATTTTATTGAAGCTTCGAAGGAGCCAGACGGAATGAAGTACAATGGACCAAAGGTAAAACTTTCAAGAAAACTTGGCGTGGCCCTGACGCCGAAAGCAGGGAAATACATGGAAAAAAAGCCCTATGGTCCTGGGCAGCACGGTCCGACAAAATTTCGAAGAGATAAAATGTCGGACTACAAGCGGCAGCTTGTAGAAAAGCAAAGATTGCGCGCGCAGTACAATATACATGAGCGCCAAATGCGCAATTATTATAAGAAAGCCGCACAGAAATCCGGCTCCACCTCCGAAAACCTGATCCAAATGTTAGAGTCTCGCTTGGACGCAGTTGTGTTGAGAGGCGGGTTGGCCAGAACGATTTTTCAGGCGCGGCAATACGTTGGACACGGTCATATTTTAGTGAATGGCCGCAAAGTAGACATCCCTGCCTACTCGGTGAAAGTCGGCGACGTTATTTCGGTGCGACCGAGAAGCAAAAGAAACGCTGGTATTATGCAAGCAGTGAAATCATCCAGACCGCCGGCCTATTTAGCCCTCTCAAAACCTGATCAAGCCGTAGAGGTTTTAAATGTTCCTGAGCGTGTAGACGTCCCGGTAATTTGTGAGATGCCATTAGTCGTGGAATATTATTCACGCTAAACACAAAAGCTTTAAAAACTATTTAAACCCAAAAGAGCCGCTCTTTTGGGTTTTTTTGTGTTGATAGTGTATAGGCTTTCTGCATATGTTCGGCATCTAAAACAAAAGCATTTTATGGCAACACATTTTAGGGATTTGGAATGAAAATGAGACGCGCCGTTTTTTCAGTACTAATCTTGGCGTCATTGGGAGGGATGTCTTGCGAAAACCAACAGAACGCGCAAGATGCGGTAGTCAATGTTTACACGCATCGGCATTATGAAGCTGATCAACAGCTCTTTGATCGATTTACGGAGCAGACCGGAATCAAAGTTAACGTCGTTAAGGCAAGCGCGGATCAACTTATTGAACGACTTGAGAGCGAGGGGGTAAACTCTCCCGCCGACGTTTTAATCTCGGTTGACGCAGGGAGACTGCATCGCGCGAAAACGAAAGATTTGCTGCAACCCATTGAATCCGAAATCCTGGCGCAAAAAATTCCAGCGCATCTCCGCGACGGTGAAAATTTCTGGTTCGGCGTAACTGTTCGTGCGCGCGTTATTGCATACGCCAAAGATCGCGTAAACGTCTCTGATCTGACGACTTACGAAGCGCTGGCTGACGAAGAATGGCGCGGAAAAGTGCTCGTGCGCGGTTCCGGCAATATTTACAATCAATCTTTACTTGCATCGATAATTCACAGCGCCGGAGCCGAAAAGGCCAAAGAATGGGCTGAGGGTTTGGTCAAAAATATGGCGCGCGATCCCAAGGGCGGAGATCGGGATCAAGTCAAAGCGATTGCCGCAGGTGTTGGAGACGTTGCCATCGTCAATACCTATTATATTGGAAAACTGTTGGCTTCAGGCAATGAAGAAGAAAAAAAAGCTGGAGAAGCCGTCGGCGTGTTTTTCCCGAATCAGGCTGGACGAGGAGCCCACGTTAACGTGAGCGGCGTGGGCGTGACCAGGCATTCGCCGAATAAAAACAACGCCATTCGATTTATCGAATTCTTGGCAGACGATGAAGCCCAAAAAGTCTTTGCGCACGCCAATTACGAATACCCGGTGAACCCCGCAATCGAACCGGCGCCGATTCTACAAGCCTGGGGCGAATTTAAGGCTGATCAAATTAACCTTTCGGTTCTCGGCCAAAATAACAAAGAAGCCGTCGTGATTTTCGACCAGGTCGGCTGGAAATGATATGGCGCATGCAATTAAGCAAAGCGTTCATTCGAGGATAGCGGCGAGTCTGCCGCAAGGCGCGAATTTACGAAAGCATTTAACATTTTGGACGGCGGCGGCGGTTGTGCTAACCGTTGCCGTCACTGCGCCTTTAGTTTATATCCTCATCCATCTATTCTCATCCGACTGGGAAACCTGGCGCCATCTCGCCTCAACCGTACTTTGGGAATACTCGAAAAACACGCTGATTCTTGTTTTAGGCGTCGGTGCTTTGACATTCATTATTGGCGTTTCCACTGCGTGGCTGACCAGCGTTTTTGAATTTCCCGGATCGCGTTTTTTTGCCTGGGCGCTCATCTTGCCCCTCGCCATCCCCGGCTATATCATGGCGCATATTTACGCCGGCGTCTTCGATTTCACCAGCCCAATCCAAACTTTCCTGCGCGAATTATTTTCAACTTCAGACGGTCAGGTGTTTTACATCGATGTCATGCATATTGAAATCATTGTCGTGATTCTGGCGCTTGCCCTCTATCCTTACGTCTATCTCATCACGCGCATCTCGTTTAGCAAGCAATCCGCGACTCTTCTTGAAGCAGCCAGACTGCACGGCAAATCATCCTGGAATATTTTTAGACGCGTCGCATTGCCGTTGGCGCGACCGGCTATATTTGCCGGTTTGGCGCTGGTGCTTATGGAAGTATTGAACGATTACGGCGCGGTCAAATATTTTGGCGTGCCCACTTTTACGACCGGGATTTTTCGCGCATGGCTCTCCCTTGGCGACAAAAACGCCGCCGTTAGCCTTGCCGCGGTTTTGCTTGTTTTTGTAATCGCCGTCCTTGCTCTCGAAAAAAGCCAGAGAGGACGGCTCAGGTTTGATAAAGGAAGTTTGCAGCCGAGAGTTTTCGCAAAAGTTCAGCTAAAAGGGGTGCGGGCTGGTCTCGCGTTTGCCGTATGTGCGATTCCCGTCACGCTGGGCTTTATCCTGCCTGTTTTGCAGCTTGGCCTTTGGGCGGGCGAGACCGCCGGGCGAGTTGTCAACGCCGATTTTTTTCTGCTCACGTTGAATAGTTTTTTGCTCGCCTCCGGCGCCTCAATCGTTTGTTTGGTTGCGGCAATCCTCATTGTCTATGCGGCCAGATTGAATCAAACGCATTTCATGAGAAGCATGACCAAGATTTCCGCCCTCGGATATTCAATCCCGGGCGCAGTGATCGCCATCGGCGTTATGGCCCCATTCGGTAAAATTGACCAATTCGTGATTAGTTGGACGGAAAATTATTTCGGATTTTCTACCGGACTTCTTTTGAGCGGGACGATTTTTGCACTCATGTTCGCCTATCTCGTCAGGTTTTTAGCCGTTTCGTTAAATCCTGTCTCGTCTGGATTCGCGAATACTTGTAACAACGTTGATGAAGCTTCGCGATCCCTCGGCGTTTCGCCTCTAAAGACGCTGTTCAAAATCGATTTGCCGATCCTGAAAGGCGCGATTTTCGGAGCCATGCTGCTCGTTTTCGTGGACGTTTTGAAAGAATTGCCCTTAACCTTGATTTTGCGGCCATTTAATTTTGATACTTTGGCGGTGAAAGCTTTTGAGTTGGCTAGCGATGAGCTTGTCGCAGAATCGGCGAACGCATCGCTTGTTATCATTTTGACGGGGTTGGCGCCCGTCATTATGTTGAATCGACTTATGACGAAGGACCCAAAATGATGGAAGTAGAACTCAAAAATATTTGCAAGAAATACCCCGGCGCACGCTCGAACGCAGTTGACGAGTTGAGCTTACGCATAAGACAGGGCGAAATTATGGCGCTGGTCGGGGAAAGCGGTTGCGGTAAAACGACGACTTTGCGAATAATCGCCGGGTTTGAAACGCCCCAAACCGGAGAAGTCTCTATTCACGGCAACGTTGTTTGCGGACGGCAAAAGTTTACGCCGCCGGAAAAACGCGGGGTCGGGATGGTTTTTCAAGACTATGCACTGTTCCCGCATTTTACTGTTCGTAAAAATATAGAGTACGGCTTGAAAAAAGCGGGCAGGGAAGCGCGTACAAAAGAATTGTTGGAGCTTGTCGGGCTGCAAGGTTTGGAAAAGCGGTATCCTCACGAGCTTTCCGGCGGGCAGCAGCAACGCGTTGCTCTTGCTCGGGCGCTTGGCCCGCAACCCGCTTTGCTTCTTCTGGACGAGCCGTTTAGTAATTTGGATGATTTGCTCAAAATGCGCGTCATGTATGACACAAAGCAAATCATAAAATCCACAAAAACGACGGCGATTTTGGTCACGCATGACGCTCAAAATGCACTCTCTGTGGCGGATAGTGTCGCGGTTCTGAAGGATGGGGTGCTGCAACAACACGCTGCTCCGGAAGAGATTTATCATAATCCCGCCAATTTATACGTCGCACGTTTCTTTGGCAAAACCAACGTATTGCCCAACCAACTGAGCACAACTTTAGACGTGAAAACTCATTCTCAAGCGCCAGGTTTGAACGGAAACGGCGCAATCCTAAAAAACTATTGCATTCGCCCGGAAGACGTTTCCCTCAAAACATACGCAAACGGCGGTTTCAACGGCACAGTTGTGGATATTCGATTTTACGGGGAGCGGCGAGAAGCTGTCGTTGATTTGGATTCGAAAGCGGAAAGCGGCCAAATTGTCGTGGCGCTAGACGGCAGCCATCAGGTTTCGATCAACAGCCGCGTCTCGCTACGGTTTGCGAGCGAAAAAATCAAGGTTTTGCAAGAGAGTTAGCCGGGGCGTTTTTTACTGCAGCGGCCAAAATACGGGGATGAGCAGAGTCGCCAAAATCCAAAACAAAAGATTGAGGGGAACGCCCACTTTGATATAGTCCATAAATTTATAGCCCCCCGGTCCGTAAACCATCAGATTTGTATGATAGCCAAACGGCGTACTCAATGACGCTGAAGCCGCAAAAGTAATCGCCATTAAAAACGGGGTTGGATTTAGCCCAAGTTTTTGCGCCGTTGCGATACCAATCGGCACGAATACGACGGCGGCGGCGTTATTGGACATGATCGAAGTGAATATTGTCACAATCAAGTAGAATGCAGATAAGATAACAACCGGCCCGAATTGCTCCGTGATGCTCAACAATTGCGCGGAAAGCCAGGCCGCCGTTCCAGTGTTCTCCATCACAAGCCCGAGAGGGATGACGCCGGCGAGCAAGAAAATCACAAACCAATCGATTGAATCATACGCTTCCTGAACCGTGACGCACCCGGATAACACGAGCAGGAGACAGCCCACGATTGCTGAAACCAAAATTGGCATAATTCCCAAAGCGGCTGTCAAAACAACCCCGGCGGTGATGAGAATCGCAACTAGCGCTTTTTCCTTCCGAATAATTGGAAAATTGACTTCCTGCATCATCAAAAATAGCGAACTGCCGGAAAGGCTTTCCATCGCGCGTTTTTGTCCTTGAAGCAATAGCGCGTCCCCAACTTCCAGCCTGATGTGACCAATTTTGTTATGCAGCGTTTCCCCGTGTTTCCGAATCGCCAAGGCAAAAACGTTATAAATGTGCCGAAAATTCGCTTCTTTTAGCGTCTTGCCAACCAACGGCGAAGAAGGAGCTATAACGCCTTCCGAAAGTACGGAATCGTCGCTGTCCAACTCCTTGTCGGCAAATCTTTCCTGAGAACGAATTGTGACGCCCTCCGCATTCTTCATCGCCATAAATCCGTCAATGGTGCCGCGAACGAGTAAAATATCTCCGATTTGCAGTTTCGCATCTCTGAGACCGCTCCAGATATGTTTATCATTTCTGATAATTTCCAAGATCGTGACGTCATATTTGGAATTGACGCGCGATTCAGCGGGCGTATTATTAACAAGCGGCGAACCCTCGTTGATGACGAGGGCGGTGAGGTAATTGCCCATGCGATATTTTTTGGTCAATTTTTGGTTCTGAACGCGGTCGGGCAGCAGCACACGTGCGAAAAAAAACAGGTAGATCAATCCCACGAAAAAAAAGACGGCGCCCAACTTGGTAAGCTCAAACATGCCAAAGCCGCCAATCCCGGCGTCCGCCGCCATCGAGCTGACGAGGATATTTGTTGAAGTGCCGATGAGCGTGCATGTCCCGCCGACGATGGACACGAACGAGAGAGGAATGAGCAGTTTGGACGGGCTGATTTGATAACTTTTGCTGATTGTGAGCGTGACTGGAAGGAAAACCGCAACTGCGGCGGTGTTATTAATGAACGCGGAAACGACGCCCGCCGTTGCCATCAAGACAAGAAACAGCTTTTTTTCTCCATGCGCTCCATAACGCAGCAATCGTCCGCTGATTAGATTGATAGCGCCGGACTTGAGCAGCCCCGCACTCAAAATGAACATGGCGGCAACCGTTACCGTCGCTTTATTGCTAAAGCCGGAGACGGCGTCACCATAGTCTAAAAAGTTGGGTCTGATCAGGCCGATGACCATCAATGTCGCCATAATGAGCGCCGCAACGAGATCTACGCGTATTCTCTCGGTAGCGAACAAAATCAATGCGACGATGATTATTGTAGAGACGATGATGACGTCGATCATGCCGGTGTTTCCTGTTTTTAGGCCGCCCTGACAAAAAGAATCGGCTCGTAAGGACGCGCGGTCTGAAAAAATCTACACGGCTTCTTTTATCCTGACAGGCTTCTGTGGCTTGGCGTGATTATTTGGCGGATTTTTTCTGGGCTCGAGATCATGATTCTTACGCGAAGCCCATAAAGAGACCAAAATGCCGGCCGTCAATATACCGCCAATGACGCCAAGTGAAATGAGTGTTGGAATATGGAAAATTTGCGATAAAAGCATTTTTACGCCGACGAATGCGAGCACGAAAACAAGACTCGCTTTCATATAACGAAATTTTTCCAGCACGGCGGCCAATGCAAAATAGAGTGAGCGCAGGCCGAGTATGGCGAACACATTTGAAGTAAAAATGATGAATGGGTCGTAGGTAATCGCGAAAATTGCAGGGATAGAATCTACCGCGAACAGAACATCTGTACTTTCAATAACGAGCAGCACAATAAAAAGCGGCGTCATTGCCCACTGCCCGTTTAATCGTGTGAAGAAACGTTCGCTTTCGATTTTGGGGAATACGGTGAAGAATCGTCGGGCAAAAAGTACGAGCTTGTTCTTTTCCGGCTCGACTTTTTCTTCTCCAGTCATAAACATCCGAACCGCCGTCAGAAGGAGCAAGGCGCCAAAAACGTAAATCATCCAGCTAAAACGTTCGATGAGCGCGACGCCGGCGACGATCATGACGCCGCGGGTAACAAGCGCTCCGATAATGCCCCAAAACAAAACGCGATGCTGGTATTTCCCCGGAACATTGAAGTATGAAAAAATGAGTGCGATGACGAAAATATTGTCTAGGCTCAGAGATTTTTCTATGATAAAACCGGTGAAAAATTGAAGCGCGGCCTGTTTGCCCGTAAGCTCGTGACCTATCGCACTGCCGATCCCCAGCCAGTGATGCTCATACATAAAATAAACCGCGCCGTTGAAAACAAGCGCCAGCGAGATCCAAAAGGCCGTCCAGCCCAATGCCTCTCTCGCTTTAATAACATGCAGCTTTCTGTTGAAGACGCCGAGGTCTAGTGCAAGCAGCGCAAAGACGAGTACGAGAAACCCCAACCAAAGCCAAATGGTCATCACTCTTTCTCCAAAGATGTGAGCATTCTAGAACTTCTCTACCTGACACTTTTTGTAAACTGCATTTTTGAACCGTCGGAAGGCCCCGTTTTGTCATTCTGTAAGAATCTTTGTTATCGCCCAGTACAGATTATGGTCAAAAGTTCAAGGGGCGCATCAAAAAAGATGCTTCCAGCATGACATTTCCGGCCTTTTTCGCCAGCTCTAGAAGCCTATGCAAAAAGTGTCAGGTAGTAAATCTAAAACAAAAAAAGCCCCGACGTAAAAGGCGTTCTATCCTGTTTCGCAGAAATCGTCTCGTCGGAGCTTAACGTCTAAAATAGACGCGTTTGGCGCCAAAAGCAAAAAATATTTCACTATCTGGACAATGTTGGGTTGGGCGGTTGAAAAACTTCAATTGCGCTGCAAAAAATGGCGGGCTGCAGGCTCAATTGACCTTTGGAGTAGATTTTTTAAAAGTTGTGACATTTCGTTCACACACGGGAAAGCGGTTCCGTTTTTCTAACTTCATCGCCACCTTCTTTTTTCGTTTGGGCGATGGGCCTCTCGAATGTCAATGCTTTGACTTTTGAGAGGCTTTCGCTTTTTGAACGCCCCCTTTCAGCTATGAACTCAATTTGTAAAGCGTTTCGATTTCCTCTTGCCACTTTGCTGAATTCGGCGTCTCAAGAATCATTGGGATGTTGTCAAATCTGGGATCATTCACGATAAACTTAAATGCGGCCTCGCCAATTTCTCCTTCGCCGATGTTTTCGTGGCGATCTCGACGGCTGGCGAACGGCTTTTTTGAATCGTTTAGGTGTACGCCGCGCAAAAAATCGAGGCCGACGACTTGCTCGAATTCGCTCATGGTTTTCTCAAATCCTTCCTGGGTGCGCAGCTCATAACCGGCGGCAAATGCGTGGCAAGTGTCAATGCAAACGCCGACGCGAGATTGATCCTTAACATGCTCGATGATTTCGGCAAGCTGCGAAAATTCAAATCCGACGTTGCTGCCTTGCCCCGCCGTGTTTTCAATCACCGCGACGACGCCTTCTGTTTGAGCGTGCGTCCAATTGATGGAATCGGCAATGATGCGAAGACAATCTTTTAGGTCAATCTTTTTGAGATGGCTGCCCGGGTGGAAATTGAGCAATTTAATGCCAAGCTGTTCGCAGCGTTGCACTTCGTCCAGAAAAGCGTCGCGTGACTTTTGCAGCGCTTCCTTCTCAGGATGACCAAGGTTGATGAGGTAGCTGTCGTGCGGCATAATATGGTCAGAACCATAGCCGTTGGCCGCACAATTTTCCTTAAATGCGGCGATGCTTTCTTCCGTTAACGGTTTTGCCTTCCACTGTCTCTGGTTTTTCGTAAACAATGAAAACGCTTTTGCGCCGATTGCTTTTGCGTTGAGCGGTGCGTTCTCCACCCCGCCGCTTGCGCTGACATGTGCGCCGATGTACTTCATTTTTGATGCTCCGTTTTGAAAATCTGTTGTTTTGACTCAAATTGCGAAGCAAACCGCGACGGCGCAAGAAAAACATGTGCGGGCTTGGTTTCAAATGCCTTGCGGATCGCGGAATCCGGCGTATTCATTTTATAAAGGCGGACATTTGAAACAAACGAAACGGAGGAAAGTCATGCTTTACAATCGTCGACGTTTTCTGGGGACTGCCGCAAAAACAGGCGCGGTCGGTTTTGTTGGCGCCACCTTGAACTTCGCCGCGGCAAAACGCATTGAAGAAATTTTTGCACAACCCGTGGGTACGCCGGCACAGGCGGCAAGCGAAGAATCGATCTGGTTCGAAGTGCAAAAAGCTTTTACCGTAGATCGCAGCCTTGTCAATCTGAACAACGGCGGCGTCAGCCCTTCGCCGGATTATGTACAAGAGGCGATGAAGCGGTACTTGGATTACTCGAATACGGCGCCCGTCTACAGCATGTGGCAGATTCTCGAACCGGAGCGCGAAGGCGTTCGCAAACGGTTGGCGCGTGAATTCAAATGTTCGTCAGAAGAAATCGCACTGACGCGAAACGCTTCGGAAAGCTTGCAGATTTGCCAGCTTGGCATTGACCTGAAACCAGGCGACGAAGTCCTGACCACGACGCAAGACTATGGGCGCATGATCACCACCTGGAAGCAGCGCGAACGCCGCGACGGCATTGTCCTAAAACAATTCAAAGTCCCGGTTCCGGCGGAAGATCCTGACGAAATCGTTCGGCTCTTTGAAAAGAATATGACCCCCCGAACAAAAGTCATTCTCATGTGTCACATGATCAACCTGACCGGGCAAATCCTGCCGGTGAAACAGGTCGTTCAAATGGCGCGCAAGAAAGGCGTTCCCGTCATCGTCGACGGCGCACATGCCTTTGCCCACTTCGATTTTACCCACAACGATCTTGATTGCGATTATTATACTTCCAGCCTGCACAAATGGCTTTTTGCGCCGCATGGAACCGGCCTGCTTTACGTACGAAAAGATAAAATTAGAGACCTTTGGCCAATGATGGCGGCGCCGGAACCGATGGACGACAATATTCGCAAATTCGAAGAAATCGGCACCCACCCGGCGGCGAATTATTTGGCGATTGCTGAAGCGCTCACTTTTCACCAGGGAATCGGGGCGAAAAATAAAGAAGCGCGGCTTGTTTACCTGCGTGATCGTTGGGCGAAACGATTGCTTGAAAACGATCGGGTTAAATTACACACCAGCTTAAAGCCCGGATTTGCCTGCGGCATTGCCAACGTGCAAATTGAAGGCGTCGATACCGGCGAATTGGCCAAATCGTTGTGGGACGATCAGCGTATCATCGTCGTGCCGATCAAACACAAGGAATTTGAAGGATTGCGTATTTCTCCAAGCGTTTACACAACGCTGGAAGAAATCGACCGTTTTGCGGATGCGATGGAGGAAGCAATCGCAAATTCTTAAACCGAAACGTTCAAATGCGCCGCCGGAATTTGAATTCGGGATTAAAGCATGAAGACGCATTTGCGCTTTTTGTTCTTTCTATGCTGCACATGCTTTGTGCAATCTGGGTGCTCGTCCGGTGATTCTCTGGGGCTGGACGAAAAAGACGAAAAGAATTCGGGCGGAGAACCGGCGGCGCTGCTTTTTTCGCTCGACCAGAATGCGCCAAATCCATTCAAGGATTCGACGCTCATTCGTTACAAGCTGGAAGCAAGGTTGTTTGTTACGCTCAGGCTGGTTCATTCGAACGGCGGCTCAATTGTTTTGTTTAGCGAGGTGCAAGAGCCGGGCGTTCACTATTATGTTTTTCAACCGGATCGCAGCCTGCCAAACGGCCTTTATCGCTACGTCATGGACGCCAATTCGCGGTCGTTGGTCAAGTTTATGAAGTTGGAACGATGAAATCTCCGCCAGGATTTTGGATGGTTGCACTGTTCGATTTGGGCTTCGACTTTTATCTGATCAACGCGGCAATTGCCGCTATTTTGTTTTTTCTATTCAGGAGCTTGATTCGAAGACGCATCAATCGTCCAAAGAATGCAACGCTGCTTGCCGGTTTCGCTGCATTATTTGCCGCCCCGCTTGTTTACGTGACACTCGTTCTTTCCTTGATTTCCGTCCTGACTTATTATCCCGATAAAAAATTCGACGCCGAAGCGTGGAAGCACAACGCCGAACGAAGGTATGAAATGTCACATGACCTCATCGAGAGCAACATTTTGATTGGCAAGAACAGACAAGAGGTTTTACAATTGCTCGGCGGCGAGAGCAGCCTAATGGATCGCGAGGTTTGGATTTACTTTCTTGGTCACGCCCCCGGGGGTTTGAACATTGACCCTGATATTTTGGAAATCGTTTTTGAAAATGGAGTTGTGGTCAGTGTTCGACGACGCAGCACGTGATGCGAGAAAATGAACGCAATCGCTCAAACCAGACTCTTCTCCAGCAGGAAAATCGCCTTTTGTAAAATATTCCAAAAGTTTTCTGCACTCATCTGGCGACGCCGATATTCTTTGCGCGAAATTTCAAGATTTTGGTGGAATTCGATTTTGACCTTTCATTTGCCAAACACGCAGTACGGCAAATTGCATTACCTAAAAAGTTTCTCAAGCCTTAGGACGAGGCGGCAGTGAAGAGACGCGTCGGTATGCCGATGACGCATTTTCTTAACGCCGCCTTTTTTGTTGACGAACCGAAATTTTATTTTCCGCCCTCTTCAAAAGAAGTTTGAGAACAAGGGGACGGGTGATGCGAACAGAATCGAACGCCCTCCGAAGCTTTAATTTCGATAATTGCGTAGATTCGGTTTGCCGACTTTGAATCTGCCGGTTAGCGGATTGCCAAGCGGCGGAAGCGCAATGAGATTTGAAAACATGCGGTTCTTCGACGCGGCGCCATGCTCTGAGTCGCTTATGGCTCAAATTAGACCTGTTACGTTACGCTGGCTTTGAAGGGAAGATATCTTTTCCCTTTCTGAAAAAAACAACAAAATTTCGCGAAACGACTTCTGGGTTGATGAACGCAGTAATCCTCGAATGCCGCCGACCGTGCACTTCGAACGAATGCGCTTCTCAAGGGAAAAGGGACTCGTCCGCTGGAGATTGATTTGTGGTGGAGGCGCAAATGTGGGAAAAAAACATGCTCGCTGCGCTCGTGCTGTTTGCTGCACTTCCAAAATGTGCGGCATTTGCAGGAGCGGCGAATTTACCCGTGAACCGTTTTAATAAACTCCCAAATACGACTGCCGATCGCCGCTACGCTCTTGATGTCGATGATGGCGACGCCCAGCTACTTTCGTCTGCGCATTTTCTTGATGGGTTAAACGCCATGAAGCACCATGAGTGGAACCGAGCCGCTGATGAGTTTTTCAGGGCCCGAATCCTGAACCCGGCATTAGAAGAAGCGGCTGATTACGAAAAGTACGCCAGGGAGCGAATTCCTGAAATACGCCTCGCAGCTAAACAACCGTCTGGCATGATACAGTTTCTGGCAGGAGTGTCAGTCGGCATAATTCTACTTTTACAGCTTTTTGTCTTAATACCGTTTTTGCTGCTCGTGATTGTGCCGCGTTTGGCGCGGAAATCATTTTTCAGCAAATCAACGTTAGCCGTTGAGCGCTAAGATTTTTCCGATTTGGTGAATTTGAAATCCAGAATTACGAGAGATCGCCCGACAAATAGATTCTATTAAGCAGTTTTCTAACTCAGCGTTTGCCGCGCTTTGGTGAGAGTCGACTGCTTTCGGAGCCTGGAACCTATTTGATCTTTTGCACTTAATCCTGGGGCTTTTACCCAGCCCAGACAAGCTTTCTAATAAGACAGCATCCGGGAAATTCCCGATTGATCGTTTCGGAAAGCCGGCGCTTTCAGAACGGTTATCTTGAGTTTTCTTTAGAACTCGCAGAGCTCAGAATCCAGCTTGACGACCAAAATTGCATCGGAGGTCTTGAAGGCGCACTGTGCCGTTTTTCAAGTTGAGCCGAATTTCGGTCGTTGCAGCATTTCACATATCAGTTCTTGAAATATTAACCCAATTTGTGAGGCGGGAAATGAAGAAGCGAGCTTTGTTCTACACAGGATTTCTGGTCGCATGGTTTGCATTGTCCACTGTCGCTTATGCTCAAATCAGCGTGATTACGTCTCGTTCTTCGGGCGAGCTTCTGAGCGCGGAACGTATCAAGGAAATGTTTGTCGGCAGAGCGTTCATTTGGGAAAACGGCAACAAAGTGCAGGTCGTCGATCAAGAGCGGACGGAAGCCAGAACGACCTTTTACCGGTTGTTTCTCAAGGATTCTTTTCAGGCGATCCACACCCAAAGAATGCGAACCGCCTATGTGAACAAAGCGAGAAATCCAATTTACGCCGCGAACGACGAGGCTGTGAGGTCGCTCGTGGCGGACAATCCTAATGCAATAGGTTATATTTTTACTTCTAACCTTAACGATTCCGTCCATGAGATTCTCAGAATCGACGCCGAAAACGGGAGCGCGATTCACGTCGGAGCTCAGGGAAAGGATGATCTAAAAAAGACTGAAAATTCAGCTCAACAAAGGTCGGAGCCGGGACGGAGCGTAAGCGAAATCGAGCGTGACTATCAAATTGGCCTGAGCGCTTATGAAGCCAGGAAATGGGAAAGAGCGATACAATCGTTTGAGCGTGTGATCCGCGTCAACCCGGAATACGCGCAAGCGTCGCAACTCCTAAAAGAAGCTGAAAACAAACGTGAGCTTCAAACCATCAAGGCTTTCGCGGGGAGACTCTATGAACAAGCGCAGATCGCGTATGTGGACGGAAGAATCGACGACGCTCATGAGCTATTCTTAAAAGTTTTTGAAATCGAGCCGGAGTATGAAAGCACGGCTGATTTTCTAAAAGAGATCGAGGAGCGGAAAAGCCTTGAAAGATACAACGCATCCATCCAGGAAGGCGTCCGGGAAAATGTCGAATCAGCGAATTCTGATTTTGTGCGCTCGGAACAAACGCCCGCGGTTCAATCGAGCGATAACGGCTCTTCTCTTGAATCAAATCTTCTCTCAGACTCAAAATCTCAAATAAATAATCGCGCTGAAAACGGCGAGCTCAAAGCGCAATCCCCAAATGAATCGACAAGCTTCGGATCAAAGGGGCTTTTCACCGCACTGAATCTTGCTCTGGCCGCCCTGCTGCTTGTGCCGCTCTTTGGGTTTCTCTATTCCTCCAAAGTGAGAGTGAAATATTACTACGCACGCGGCAGACTGGATCATGTTGCGCACATCTATGAAAAGTTGCTTGCCAGAAACCCTGGGAAAATGGGCTACTACAGCAAGCTGGCGTCCGTCTACCTGAAACTTGGGCGCGAAGATGATCAGGCTATCGAAACTTACAAAGTGGTGCTCAAGCTTAAGTTGCCGGTGGAAAATTCGGAAAAACTGCATTCCATCGTCACCGGTTATCTTCTTTCTCATGATGAGACGGGCAGCGAAGCGATCAGCATTTTGGAAGACGCCGTTAAGCAAGAATTTGAGAAGAAAACGGCTGAAATGAAAAAAGATGAACTGCTTCATGCCTGACGCTTCCAGATCTATTCGGGAGACTACGCCGTGCCCGAGGGTGTTTGTTGAAGTTTCGAAAGAATCGTCGCCGAATCACCTGGCGCTTTCAATGCTGTGAAGACATTTTCGTCGCCAGGAAAACAAAAAAATGACATTGGAGGAAGAAAACCATGAAAAATGCAACAACAAGCTGGTGCTGGAAGTTGGCCGTGATTTGCGGAATCTTTCTTCTTACTTGTTCAGCGCTGCAAGCGCAAACTGATGTTCAAAAAGCCGCTCACTGGTTTGAGCAAGGGATTAAGGAGCAGACGATTGAAAAGAAGGTGTTTTGCTATAAGAAAGCCGTCGAGCACAATCCAGAATTTTTTGAAGCACTCTATAATCTGGGATCAATTTATAGAAAAAAGCAGAATTTTAAGCAAGCCGCGACATATTTTTCGAAAGCAACTGCGATTGAAAATAACCTGGTTAAACGGGATGCAAAGGCGAAAGCGCTTTTCGAATTGGGCGTTTGCTACAGAAATCTCGGCCAACAGCGCGAATTTGAACAAACGCTGGTACGCGCAAAAAATGAGACGGGGAACAAGAAGATTCTCGCGGTTATTTCACTCGACCTTGCAAAATCATTTATAGCAGAGGGGCGCTTTTTTGACGCCTTGCGCGAGTTAAGGGCAATCGACGATAATGCTTTGAAGAACAGCGAAGCCGTGGCGAATTTAATACAGCTTGCTGAAAAAGAAGAGCGCGTGGAAACGCTGCTTGATGCATTAGAAAAAGAAGTGGAAGAAAATGACTTTGAGACGGCCCGAGTCACGTTGGCGCGCGCGAAAGAGTTGGGCAGCAGTCACAAGGTTTCCCAAACGAGAATCCAAAGCGTTGAAGAAGCGCTCGCGCAAAAATCCATGGACGCTGAACTGGAAGTGGTCTATCAGGATGCTCGGCGCTTGCGTTCTGACGGGAAGCTGGAAGAAGCCGCCGCCAAGTATGCGGCAATCCTGGCTAAATCCAAAGATTATCGCGGAGCCAAACGGGAGCACGAAGAGACTTTGAAGCTGCTCGAGCGTGCAAAAACGCAGCAGCAGGTCGAGGAGATGTGGAGCAAGGCGCTCATCGCTTTTGAAAATGAAGATTGGATCAATGCGATTGCATTCCTGGAAAAAACCGTCGCCGCGGACGGCGGTTTTAATGAGGCGAGGAAAAAACTTACCGCGGCAAAGAAAGCTTATCGAGCAAGCATAGCCAGTCAGGAGAAACGTGAACTAAATGCCGGTTCAGCAGTCATTGAAAAAATACCGGAATCGAATATCGACGAAAACGCTCTTGCCATTGCGCAAAATCAGCAGGAGAAGCGCCTGGCCCCGCCTTCAAACTCGGAATTGAGCGCCCGGCAATCCACTGAGCGCCTTGATTCGCTTTACACGCTTGCGATGCAGGCTGTCGCGCGGGAAGATTGGATGACCGCCGTGACGGGCTTCGAAAGCCTGCGCATGCTGCAATCGGACTATAAGGATGTGATTCATCAACTGGCGCTGTCGCGAGCGAACCTTGTCAAATCTGCAACACTGGTCAAAAACAACGCTTCAAAAGAAGAGAGTGATGAGTTGAACGCCGGCGCAGGTTTGCTCTGGGCCGGAGGCGTTGCTTTGCTTTTACTGAGCGTCGGGCTGGTGTTGGGCTCGCCTCGCAATCGCGCGCGATTGTTTATTCTCAGAAAACAGCCTGATCGCGCAGCCTTCGTTTACGAGAAGCTTATCAAAAAACGCCCCGCCGACGCGAGTTTGTACGGCGCGCTTGCCAACGCTTATGTGGAGATGGGCAGGAAGGATCGCCGCGCGCATGAGATTTACCTGAAGACTTTGGAACTTGGCCTGGAGGTCAAGAAACCCGCCGTGGTGAATTCCATACTTTCTGAAGAGCCGACTCAAGAGAGCATGCCGAAAGTGATCGCTGAAGCGAGGGAGATCGTCAACGGCGCACGTTAGTTCATCAAAACCGGTCAACGCGCAGTGGAGATAAATCCAATGATGCGGTTTGTTCCGCAACAATTTGCCCGACAAGTTGACCTGTAATTGGAGCAAGAGAAACGCCCAGCATGGCGTGGCCTGTTGCGATGGTCAAGTTTTCAAATTGATTTGCGCGACCAATAATCGGCAGGCCGTCCGGCGTGCATGGCCGCAAACCGCTCCAGGGTTTCTCCTGGAACGCGGCGCTGAGTTCAAGATTTGGAAAATAATCTGCAACTGCTTTCAGGATGGCGTTGACTCGCCGCTGATTAACGTGCAAATCTAAACCGGCCAATTCCATCGTTCCCGCGTAGCGAATTTTTTCACCAAGCGGCGTAATCGCAACTTTGGCTTCCGAGAGCATGGACGGAATTTTTGAAAAATTTTTGGGAGCGGCGGTGGTTACGCTGTAGCCCTTGCCCGCTTCAACAGGCAATCGAAGTTTCAGGAAGTCAGCGACTTGCGGCGACCAGCTTCCGCAAGCGAGCACGAACTGTTCACCCTGCAAAGTTCCTTTGGTGGTCAGCAAACCCAGCAACTTTTCCCCGCGCCGGATAAACCCGGTCGCCTCGGCGTGCGTCAGGAATCGGACATCTTTTGTTTCCAAATGTTTTTTCAGCGCCTGAGTGAAATGGTCGGGGTTAAAGTGCATGTCCTGATGATAATACACCCCAAACGGCGCACTGGTTTGCAACGCCGGATCCATCGCAAGCAGTTCGTCGCGCGACATATCGGTGATTTTCATCCCCAAAGCGCGTCCAGCTTCCGCCGCTTTCCGTTCCTCGTCAAAGCCTTTTTCTGTTTTGCAGAGCATCAAAAGGCCTTTCTCTTCCAATGAAAAATCCAACTCGCCGTTGGCAGTAAAATTTTTGTAAATGTCGTGACTGGCCTGCAAAAGTCCGTGCAGCACGGGGATTGACTTTTCAATGCGCGCGAGCGAGCAAGCCTTGCGGAATTGCCAAAGCCATGACAAGAATTGCAGGTTCATTCTTGGTTTGATGTAAAACGGGCTTTCCGAGTCGAACATCCACTTCAAGCCCTTGGCGATAATGCCGGGCGTGGCAAGAGGGATGACGTGGCTTGGCACAATGAGCCCGGCATTTCCCCAGGAACACTCGCCGCCAATTTCCCCGCGCTCAACAACGGTCACGGTCGCCCCTGATTTTTGTAAAAAATACGCGCTGCACAAGCCGATTACGCCCCCGCCGATTACGATTACGTCTGATTTTTCCGTCATCTAAACAACCTGAAATCCGTGTGCGTAAGGGTCTTCTTCGTCATCAATAAAAATGGTGTTTAAGCCGGTGATCACCGCCCAACCTTCAATGCTTGGAATGATCGCTTCAAATGCACCAACGCGCGTTTTTTCTTCTACACGGCCTTTGAACAAGCTGCCGATAAAGCTCTCATGAACGAAGAAGTCGCCGGTTTTTAGCTTGCCTTTCGCCGCCCATTGCGCCATGCGCGCGGAAGTTCCCGTGCCGCAAGGCGAGCGGTCAATTGCTTTGTCGCCGTAAAAGACGGCGTTGCGAGCGTCGGCTTCGGGCTGCTTGGGTTTTCCCGTCCATTCCAGGTGGCTCAAGCCGCAAATCGTTTCGTTTTCCGGGTGAATAAAAGTGTATTTTTCGTTCATCCGTTCGCGAATAACCGGGCTCATCCGAACCAAATCCCCTGCGGTAAAATCTTCCAAATCGCGATAGTTCTCCTGCGGATCGACAATCGCGTAGAAGTTACCGCCATACGCAACATCGACGACGAGTCGGCCAAGCTCCGGGCACTCGATTTCAAGGTTTTCAGAATGCAAAAAAGAAGGTATGTTGATAAGGCGGACGGACGTAACTTTTTTGCCCTTTTGCGTGTAATGAGCGTCCACGCGCCCGGCCGGCGTATCGAGCCTGAGAACGCCCTTTTGCGCAGGATTGACCAAGCCGTGCTCCAACAGAATTGTCACCGTGCCAATCGTTCCGTGCCCGCACATCGGCAAGCAGCCGCTCGTTTCGATAAACAAAATGGCGATGTCGCAATCGTCGCGCGTCGGCGGGTACGGGATGCTGCCGGACATCATGTCGTGGCCGCGCGGTTCAAACATGAGACCGGTGCGGATCCAGTCGTATTCCGCGAGAAAATGCTGTCGTTTTTCGCTCATTGTCGCGCCTTCCAAAGGCGGTCCGCCGCCCGCAACCAGGCGGACGGGATTGCCGCATGTGTGAGCGTCAATACAAAAGAAGGAATTTCGAGACATTGAAATTTACCTGAGAATTGAGTTTTGCGTTTTGGAATAAAAGGGCCGTCGGCCTGCACTGTCAACGGGTTAATTTTGCCTAATTCAAGGACTTAGCCAAATGCTTTCATCCTGAAAATCCCACGGATCATCGAAAGCCTTAGCTTGAACTAACCTCACGGCTGAGGTTGACTCAAAACAAAAAATTTGTAGAGCGACACACAGCATGGCGTAGGGGTTCAAGATTTTGAACCCCTACCTGCGGTACGTCTCTCATTCCAGGAACCATGTTTTTGTTGTTGATTCGGTTGCGAATTGAGCCCAGTTAGATTATAATCTGCTGATCGTGACCATGTGACGCTGATCATTCATTATTGAAGAATATCGCTATGTTTAAAACGAACGAATCAGAAAGATTTTGCCTAGGCGAATGGCGGGTTGCGCCGGACGCCAATCAGATTTTACGGAATGGCGAGAGTAAAAAGCTCGATCACAAAGTGATGCAGTTGCTGCTCTTCCTTGCTGAAAACGCCGGGCGCGATTTGACGAAAGAAGAAATTCTCAAGGCGGTTTGGGGTGAGGGCGTGTTTACCGACGAAGTCTTGACCGTCGCGGTGAGCAGTTTACGCAAAGCGCTCGGAGACGATTCCCGTGCACCCAAGTACGTCAAAACAATTCCGCGCGTCGGCTACCGGATGCTCGTACAACCCGATGAAGTTCCAGCTCGCCGAGTGGGGAAGCGGCGTTTCCTGGAATTTCTGGATGAACGCATCGGTTTGCGCTTTCTAATCGTTTCCTTCATTGTCATTTTGTTTCTCGTCGTCATGCTGACCAAGAGACACGCGCATTTCTGATCTTCACATTTCCCGCCATTTCGGATTTTGAGAATATCTTAGAAGAATTTAGAACACTTTAGCCCGCCTTTCGCGTGTTGGCCTTCAATCAATTCAAATACAAAGGAGGTCAAATGCGTCATCTTGTTTTTAATCCATTCAGATTTTTAAAACCTTTGTTTTCTCGTTTTGCGCTTTTATGGCTGCTTTTCCTTTCCGCTTGCGCGGCAAAATCCGAGTCCCCGCCGCACGATTTTGCCGTTCGTTTTGACAATGGCTTATGGTTCGACGGCCAATCGTTTCACGCCAAAACCATGTACGCCGTCAACGGCGAATTCCGCCTGACTTTTGACGGAAAGCTTGATTCAACAGTCGATTTGAAACAAAAGTTTATCGTGCCGCCGTTCGCTGATGCGCACAATCACGCGCTTGCAAATGTCATCGATCACGAAGCGCAAATTGAGGCTTTCCTGAGAAAGGGGATTTTTTACCTCAAAAACCCGAACAATATTCAAAAGCTGACAGAGCCGGTGCGCGAGCATGTTAACACGCCGTACAGCGTGGACGTGATCTATTCCAACGGCGGCCTGACCGCAGCGGGCGGGCATCCCGTTCAAATTTATGACATGATCGTACAGCACGGCGGCGCGCCCGGATGGGAAAAGAACGACATGCCGGGACAAGCATATTTTATCGTCAATTCTGAAGATGAGCTTGAGAAACAATGGGCGAGAATCATCGCCGGGAAGCCCGATTTCATCAAAACATATCTCGAATTTTCCGAGACGTTTGAGCAGCGAAAAGACGATCCGAATTTTTTCGGTCAAAAAGCCTTAGACCCAAAACTTTTGCCCAAAATTGTCGCGCTTGCACATGAGCGGAGTCTGCGCGTTTCAACTCACGTCAACACGGCGGCTGATTTCCGCAACGCCGTTCTTGCCGGCGTGGATGAAATTAATCATTTGCCGTTGGCGAAGCTTTCCAAAGAGGACGTTGAACTTGCCGCTCAGAAAAAAGTCACGGTAGTCACCACGACCATAAGCCACAGGCCGTCGAGTCACATCCCGTCGCTGTCTGAAGTTCACAAACACAATCTTGCCCTCTTGCGTGAAGCAGGGGTAAAGTTGGCGCTTGGTACGGATAACGACGATCTCACGATGTGGGATGAAATCCAAAATCTGCGAAGTCTGGAGCTGTTCGACAATTTAACCTTGCTCAAAATGTGGACGGAAACAACGCCGGAGACCATTTTCCCGGATCGAAAAATTGGACGCTTGGATGAAGGTTTTGAAGCTAGCTTCTTAGCGCTGGAAGGAAATCCGTTGGATGATTTTGAGAACACTCAAAAAATCAGTTTATGGTTCAAACAGGGACATTTTCTGGAGCTTGGAGAAACGACGGCGCAAGAAAACGAGAAGCCTTCAATCGCCGAGGCTTTAATGCACACGATCATGTTCAGTGGGGGAGAGGCGGCGGTGGAGGAATACCGCAAGTTGAGAAGGGAAAAGCCGCACGAGTACAATTTTGGCGAAAACGAGTTGAACGGTCTGGGCTACCAATTGTTGAATCACAACAAAGCGCAGGACGCCGTGGCGATTTTCAAATTGAACGCGGAGATGTTCCCAAACGCCGCCAATGTTTTCGACAGCCTCGCCGACGGATACAAGGCCATCGGAGAATTCGAGAAAGCGGCGGCTTGCTATGAAAAAGTGCTCTTTTTGCTTGAAAACCATTCGCAATATGATGAAAATTTCAAAAAGCAGTTGGAGAAAAACGCGCGTGAAGGTTTGAGAAAAATCAGGGAAAATTGACGCGGCAAACGCGCCTTATTCCATGCGATTACGAGTGTTTTAATGTGCCGGGAGAAAGAACGATGAAACGTGGCAGGCGAGAATTGCGCGCGCGGGACGCCGCCGAAATTCAATAAATGCTGAGCGTTTGATGAAGCAATTTGAAGACTTTTTGCCGAGCATGATAGGGTTTTTGAGATGCTCGTTCGTATAACATAGCGAAAGGTCGTTAATGACCTGCTAACACGATAATCGGCTTCAGAACTAACGAAGCTGTTGACATAAATTCATGTTCTTCTCCTCTCAATTCCTCGTAGTCCTATCAGTGATTTCACGGCCGGCGAAACCGTGAAATACAAAAGCCCCGAAAATTTTTCGGGGCTTTTTTTGTTTTAATTCAATAGAGAATAGCGCACGAGCAATTGCTCTTCATTCCGCCATCGAATCCAGCCGGTTGGCGTTTTTTCTTGCCCTTCCAGAATTTGTGCGACGCGAAGCCAGTTGTTTTGGATCGCAAGCGGGCGGAGCTGAGCGCGCGACGACAAGGGCGGTTGTACCGGGCTGGCGTGATTCAAAGGCTTGGTACGGAGCGGATTGTTTGCCGGGTCTATTGCCTCAACCGCGAACGTGTTGAGCACAAAAACAGGCCATTCGGCAAACTCGGCCGCCAGGCGATCTATCCATGCTGTTTGCCCGGTTTGCTTGTTGACCACGACTTCGACCCAATTTCGCGACAAGGTTTTCGCGCGCAATAGAAGCAGGTTGTAATCGAGCTTCATCACTTCCGGCCAAAACCATGGCGGCGCGTAGCTGATTTCAACAAAATGCTCGCCCTGAGAAAATGTCAGGCTGTCAATCGGCGTCATTTGGTCGGCCATATTCGAGAAATCCGGTGCGCTGTAAAAATAGAACGTATTGCCTGATTTTATGGGCGGACTGATCATGCCGAGCCCTATCGAATTATCTTGCGAATATCGCTGAGCGGCTCGCGCTGTTTTTGGCGATAAAATTGCGCCGAATCCGCCTTGCGGCTGTGTGGGGTTGGGAGAAATTTTTTGCTGAGGTTGGGCGTTTTGCTGCTCGGAAAGAGAACGGGCGCGGAAAACGAGGGCGAGTATGGCAATCACAAATATCACGCTTGAAAACAACAGGGCTTTTCGCAACGTTTCGTAAGACATGCGCCCGACAAGAATGATTCCTGCGACAATTGCCGTAAGAGCGCCGAGCGCGCCATAGCCCAAAGCGATGGCCGGTCCGGCAAGGCCGCTTCCTTCCGGTACAAAAAAAGCGCCGCCAATCATCGTGCCGATAATTAAGCCAAAGACGGCGAGGAAGAAAACGAACAATATGCCCGGCAGCGTTTTCGATCTTGTCATAATCCTGCAAAACCTCCCAAGTTCACAAATAAAAGCCCGCCAGTTTACAACAACATGGCGGGCCTTTAGAAAACCATTTACTGTTCACTACTTGCAGTTAACAGCTCACTGATCACTATTCATTCATCACCAATCACTGTCCGGAATTCCCCGTCGGCGCAGCTTTTTCCATCCGCTCTTGCTTCTGCTTTTTCACCATCATCTCAACGTCTTTTAAAAGCTGCTTGGCGTCATAAACAATGCCGTCCTTGATCGTGTACTTCACGCCGCCGACGCGAACCGGCTTGTTGTTTTCGTCGACTTTGACAGCGCCGGTGCCGTAAAGAACTTTCATGTTTTCGAGCGGATTCTCTTCAACGATGAACATGTCCGCCAATTTGCCGGGCGCGATGACGCCAATATCCATCGGTTCCGCCGCCGTTTTGTTGATTTCCATCGCGCCGTGCATGGTCGCGGAGCGGATGACTTCCAGCGGATGAAATCCGGCTTCCTGAAAGAGTTCAAGTTCGAGAATGGTGCCGAAGCCGTAGAGTTGATAGATAAATCCGGAATCCGAGCCGATCGTGACCTTGCCGCCGCGATTCTTGTACTCGTTCAAAAACTGCATCCAGACGCGGAAGTAGTTTTTCCAGGCGATTTCATCAGCCGTCGTCCAGTAAAACCAGTACGAACCGTGCGCTTCTCTGCTCGGCTCATAAAAGTCCTGCTGGGAAGGCAGCGTGTACTTTGCGTGCCAATCGGCGTTGCGCGCCCGCATCACGTCGCGGCCCGCGGAGTAAATCGTCATCGTCGGATTGAGGTAGAAATCCAATTCCAAAAATTCTTCCTGCAGCTTATTCCACTTTTCGCCGCCCGGCTTCACCAGGTTCCACTGCCGCGCGACCTGACCGAACCGGTGCTGTTCGTTCATGTAGTTCATGTCAACAGGCCAGGGCTGCACGTCGTTGCGTTCGTACATCGATTCGAACAGCCCGTAGAAGTGCGTCATTGAGCCAAGTCCGAGACGCGCGGCGTCAATGGCGTTCATATTGCCGACGCCCATTTGGCCGAGATGCGCCGTTGAGCCGAGCTTTTGCTTCTTAGCTTCGTCAAGTAATGCTTCCATAATGTCTGGAGGATAAGCGCCCAGCTTCAAACCTTGCACGCCTTTTTTTGCGGCATACTGCACCCATTCGCGTGCATCCGCCGGGGTCATGATCTGACGGTCGCGCCACTCCTCGCCTGTGCCGGGACGGTGGTAGGAAACGATTCTTGGCGCCGTGATTTCATTCTTTGCACTGCGTTCGCGCTCACTCAAGCACCATTCCAGCGGCCCGGTCGGAACGCCGCGAACAGTGGTGACGCCGTGCGCCATCCAGAGCTTGTAGGTGTATTCCGCTTCCGGCGCTTTCGGCATACCGCCGGTGTGAACGTGCAAATCGACGATGCCTGGCAGTAAATAATGTCCGTGCGCGTCAATTTCTTTGGTGGCGTCTTTCGGACGGCGATCTTCTTTGATAGGCAATCCCGGATAGCCGACGTTCTGGATGCGTGCAATGCGATTGCCTTCAACTACCACGTCCATCGGGCCGATGGGCGGGGCGCCTGAGCCGTCAATCACCGTAACGCCGCGAATAATCAAGCGCTCAAACGGCCCTTCGCCTTCCTGCCGATCTGGCGCCGGTTTTACCGGTTTGCGCCGAGGCTGCTCTTCTTTTTTCTCTTCCTTTTTTTCTTGCCCCACGCCTGCGCCCGCCCCGATTGCAAGCATAAGCATTGCGAGCAGAGAAGCTTTCAACCATGAAAACTTGCGACTGTTCATGAACGCCATTTTCGCCTCCTCGATTGGTTCATAAAATAAAACTGCAAAACGATCAAAATATGTTAAAAATGTTTGCGCTCTCCCCACAACTTTATCGCACGAAAGGCGCCTGTGTCGTCAAAAGAACCAACGCCGACTTTACCAAAGCGGAAGGTCGTGTCCGTTGCCGTGAAAACGGGAGACGGTATGTCGTTTACGAAGCATTCGATCTTCCCGGAAGCCGCGTCTCGTTTTACGCGCAGCTTGTACCACTGCTCATCTTTGAGCAGTGCGGCGGAACTCCCGGCAAGCTCATGATTAATTTTCACACGATCAGCGCCATTTACGACGCCGATGATGTTGTGAACATTGTCTGATTTGGCCGAAAAATGCGCATAGTAAAAATGCAGCGAGTCCTGATAGCCAAAAATGAGGCAGAGATCGCGATTTAAATTCGCCGTTTCCGTGTAACACTTTCCTATGACCTCCAGCTCAAAGTCGCCGACTACAACGTCGTCTAAAATCGAAAAAGCCGTCGGTTTCCGGATTTCGCCATGGTTTCCCGGGCGGGTCAATTCATAGACAAATTCTCCGTTTTGCTTGACGACGCGCCAATCATCGAGAGAATTCGGAAGCCACCTTTCCGCCGCGCCGTTTTCAAATTTTTCATCAAGCAGAAGGGGAAGTTTTGACACGGGCAGGTTGCTTGAGCAAGAAAAAATCAAAAGGATAACAATCAGTACCGTAAATTTCACGATCTTATTGCCGTTGTTAAGTGCATTCAAATCTCACTTCTCTCTACCTGACACTTTTTTGTAAACCGCCTTCTCGAACCGTTGAAAGCTCCAGTTTTGTCATTCTGAAGGAATCTTTGTCATCGCCCAGTACAGATCATGCTCAAAAGTTCAAGGGTTGGATTAAAAAAGATGCTTTCAGCATGACAATTCCGGCCTTTTTCGCCAGTCTTGGAAGGCTATACAAAAAGTGTCAGGTAGTGAAATTTCACTTTTAACTGAACAAACATAACAGCTTTCAAACAATCAGCAAGCGAATAGTCGCATTAGAAAACCTCACGAATGCTAGTAATCTTTTTCGCTCTTTTGCGAGTCAAAACGAGAGTACCCCGTTTTTGATTAGACTTGAGGAAATTTAAGGGAGCTTTCTGATGCTGAAAAATTATCTAACCATCGCGCTGAGAAATTTGTACCGCCAAAAAACACACTCGTTTATCAATGTTTTCAGTCTGGCGCTGGGTTTAGCGTGCTGCATGCTTATTCTGCTTTTTGTGCAAAACGAGCTGAGTTACGACCAATTTCATGAGAACTCCGACTCGATTTACCGCGTCTACGCCGAGCGCGTTCGGGACAACGGCAGCGTTTTTTCTTTCGCTTTTCTTCCCGTTCCGTTAGGCCCCGCCGTAAAGGAAAAATACCCGGAGATTAAACGATTTACGCGTTTGGACAACGAAACGGTCGTTGTTCAGCGCAGCGAAAATTTGTTTACCGAAAGGATGCTTTTTGCCGACTCTAACATGCTCGAAATATTTTCGTTTCCATTGCTGCAGGGCCAGCCGGAAACGGCGCTGTTATCATCCAATGCGCTCGTTATCAGTGAAGCTGTCGCAATCAAGTACTTTGGGCATACCGAAGTGATGGGAGAAGAATTGAGCATCAGGGTGGGGGACGATTTGAAGAACTTCATAATCACAGGAATCTCCTCCCCAACGCCGGAAAATTCCAGCATACGTTTTGAAATTTTAGCGCCTTTTGAGCAGAGCGCGATTTTCGCCTCACGAGGAACCGTTTGGTCAAGCTGGAATTCATTCCTTTTTATTGAACTGGCTGAAAATGCTTCCTGGACTGATCTAAACGCTAAAATGAAAAGCTTCATGGCGGAACGCGATCCGGAAGCCGCCGAACGCAATCTGCTTCTGCAACCGCTTGAAGACGTTCACATGAACGCCTCGATTGCCGGCGGGTTGGAGCCGACGAGCGACCCGACTTATTCATACATTCTCGGCGCTATCGCCTTACTCGTTTTGACAATTGCCTGCATCAACTTCATGACGCTGTCCATTGGCCGCGCAACGAAGCGTTTGAAAGAAGTCGGCATGCGAAAAGTGCTTGGCGCCGTGCGACCGCAATTGATCAAACAATTTTGGGCCGAAGCGATCTTGATGAGTTTTTTGAGCTTTCTCCTTGGCGTGCTTTTGGCCGGGCTGTTTCTGCCCATGTTCAACGCGCTTGCCGAGAAAAATTTGGCTTTGTCGGCTTTTCAAAACGCGACGATGATTCTGGCGTTGTTTTCGCTCATTCTTGCCGTGGGCGTCGTTTCCGGCAGCTATCCAGCGCTCGTACTTTCACGATTTAAACCGGTCGAACTGTTTCAAGGCATGTTTCGCGTTGGCGGCAAACAAAGATTGAATCGAATTTTGGTCGTTGTGCAATTTTCGTTGGCCATCATTCTTGTCGTCGGCGCTTTGGCCATGTCACGCCAGCTAGAATATTTACAATCGATGAATTTGGGCTTTGAGCAGGAACAGATCGTCGTACTGAAAAACCGCGCCGATGACCGGGAAGCCGCGATCCAGAAACTGAGGCAAACGCTGTTGCAACACAGCGAAATTGTAAATGTGACCGGAGCGCAGTTTTCATTCACGTCAGGGTACCATACCGTGGGATTCGAATTTCAAGGAAAAAACTATCAGGCGCTTGAGTGCCGCATCGATCCGAACTTTCTGGAAACAATGGGTATTCCTGTGGTTTCCGGACGGAATTTTTCGCCTGAAATCACCACGGACGGAGAAACGGCCGTAATCGTGAACGAAAAATTCGTCAGCGAATTTGGGTTAGAAGAGCCGCTGGGTACAACGTTTACTTTTCGGGGAACGCCGAACATGCAGATTGTCGGCGTGGTCAAGGATTTCAATTTCCGCAATTTGCGCGAAACAATTATTCCGATGGTGATGCACAATAATCAAATGGCGAGATTCGGTTCTATTTTCGTACGTATCGCGCCCAGCCAGACGCGGCGCGCTTTGGAAGTGATTGAAAACAAATGGCGGGAAATCAACCCGGTCTTGCCGTTCGAGTTTTCATTTCTCGATGAGAATTTGGCGCGGCAATATGACTCTGACCAGCGGTGGAGCAATATTGTACAGTATTCGAGCATGTTTGCCATCGTTGTCGCCTGTCTCGGACTGTTTGGCTTGGCTGCGTTGACGATGCACCAGCGAACAAAGGAAATCGGCGTGCGAAAAGTGCTTGGCGCATCCACGTCCAATCTTGTGAAACTGGTTTCGGGTGAGTTCGCGCTCATGGTCGGCGTCGCCAGCTTGATTGCCTGGCCGTGCGCCTGGTACGCCATGCAGAGCTGGCTGGAAGGCTTCGCGTATCGCCAGGATCCGACCTTGTGGACATTCATCGCGGCAGGCGGCCTTGCGCTTTTGATCGCTTTGGCGACGGTGAGCTTTCACGCCATCAAAGCCGCCGCGACCAATCCGGTTGTGGCTTTGCAATACGAGTAAACGAATTAAAGGAGTATTTTTGAGGGGAGTAAGTCCAAGCGAAGCGGTTTAAAATCGCTCTTAAGCCGCTTCTTTCAATTTGTCGGTAAGCCACAGATTGACGAGCGTTTCAACGGAAATGCCGCGCGTTCTGGCAATTGCGTGAATCCGTTTCGCCAGCTCACGATCAACCGCGAAATAATGCTTCTCTCCTCGCAAAGCGACGTCGAATTCCACCTCTTCAATGTCGTCATAATCCAGAAAACTGTGTTCGTCCCAAAAATCGGAGGCTTCTCTGAGTGTCATTTCTTCCGGCGGTTGGCTTAAGGTTTTACTTTTTTGCATATCTGTTTCTCTCTTTACGATCCATGTCTCGGGCAGAGATAATCAAGGCCCTTTTGTCAATTTTTGAGATGAAGAAAATCGACAAATATCTGCCGGAATTCGTTTGCCCGAGTGCGTTATACAAATCTTCTCCTATAACCCGTCCTTTTTCTTTTCTCAAAAATTTCGGACGATCCTCGAAAACTTCTTCTACTTCGTCGACGGTCACATGATGCTTAACCCAAAGTTTCTCGACCACCCATTCCAGCCAAATAAAGCCTTCTACTCGCACATTTTCTTCCTAAACCGTTCGAAAATATAATAAAGCTAAACAAAAATTCAGCTCGTCGCAATCATAAAAAGAGAGCGATCTAGTAAAGCTTGTCATTATTGTCTATACTTGCCCAACAGCGCACGACCGGGAAAAACGCTCGAGACCGTTTCGCTGTTCTTTACGACAAAGACACCGTTGACGAGAACATGCTGAACGCCTTTGGAAAAGGATAAATCTTCCTCGAACGTTGCAGTGTCGATAATCGTGTCAGGATCGAAAATTGTGATATCCGCGTCACAGCCGACTTGAATGCGGCCTTTTAAATGCGCACCCTGGGCGACGGTCTCAAGGCGTTTTGCCGGCATGATCGTCATCTTGGCGAGTGCGTCCATCAAGCTGATCACTTGCTGATCGCGCACGTAGCGGCCCAGCACGCGAGAAAACGTACCGGCAGATCTGGGATGCGCGCCTGGGGCGTAAGGCATGCCGTCCGAGCCGATGATCGTGAACGGCGCGCGGATTCCCGCCTCAATCCACTCCGGCTTCATCATATGAATAATCACTGTCCCGCCTTGTTTGCGGTATTTTTGAAACGTCTTTTCCGTGAGGCGTTCGCCAGTCGCTTCCCACTGCAGGTCGCCAAAGGTGATCCCCATTCTTTCCTGCCAGCCGTCATCGAAAAGCGTGGATTGCAAACTTGTTGAGGCGGCGGTGTACGGGTAAAGCTCCGTCGTAATGTCTAACCCGCGTTTTTGAGCCGCTTCCACCATCGCTAATGCAACGCCGATGCGCCCCAGCGCCATGCTGTTGATATGAACGATATGCAAAGAAGCGCCGTTTACGGCGGCGTTAGCTATTGCTTCTTGAATCGCGGCAATGTTGATTTCGCGGACATGCGTGTAGACAATGGTTTTCTTCTCTGCGGCGAACTCATAAATGCGAAAAAGTTCTTCTCGTGTCGCGCCGGGATAGTAGCCGACCGGTACGCCAATCCCGAGACCGCCGGCCGCAAGTTCAGCCGCAATATTTTCCATCATTTTCGCGGTTTCTTGTTTGTTCAAAGCTTCGTAGCGTGCGCCGAAAACTTTGTCAAAATGCGCGTCCAGTCGTTCGCTTCTCAAGCCGTCTTCGCTGACGATGTTTTCGATCTCTGCGGTTACGCTGGCGTATTTTTCCATCGCCATAATGCGGTTCACGGAATGCGCTACGGATGCACCAAAATTGATCATCGCGTTGCCGGTACGGGAAGTCAGCCAATGCCGCAAAAACGGTCTGCCGCTTTCTAACTCTAATGCCGTCGTCACGCCGTCGTGCGCCTGGAATTCGTTGGCTTTGTTGCTTTGACCGTGAGCATGGAGATCGATAAAACCCGGCGCGACGACCAAACCCTCGACGTTGATGACCTCGCGTCCTTGCAAGGGCTGTCTGGAAATTTCAACGATCCTGTCGCCGCGAACGCCGACGTTTCGAATGGCGTCCAGTCCGGTTTCCGGATCTATCACGCGACCGCCTTGGAGCACGATATCATAAGTTTCGGGTGTTTGAGGGAACGCTCCGGCGACCCAAAAACACGTCGTCAGAACGGTGAAAAAATGAACGGTTTTTCTAAATCGGGATTGCAAGGCGGCCTCCTCTCCTCACGGGATTGTTACGGACTGAAAGGAGTGCAAGGCTTGCCTTGCGATTTTACTGCGCTATTCAAGCCTGCTTATAGCAAAGCAAGCTTTGCACTCCCTAAAAATTACTTCGGTTCTTCCGGGATGTTGAACTCAGTGTTCGTGCGATAATCGCCCAGCAAATGTTCGGCGAAATAATACCACATCATACGCTCAAAATACGGTGTATAATCGCCGAAGCCGTGACGCTGGCCGGGCATGAGCATGAAATCAAAACGTTTGCCCGCCTTTATCAGTGCGTCAGCCAAGCGGATCGTATTTGCCGGATGCACGTTATTGTCGATGTCGCCGTGAACCAAAAGAAGTTTGCCTTTGAGATTCGCGGCCAAATCGGGATTCGTCTCAACGTAGCCGTCCCAGTACGTCTCCATGCCGTCGTCTGTCTTGGTCGAATCAACGTCGTCATGCGAGCCGTTGGCGCCGTTAGTCATTTCCGTTTTCGCCCCCTTCTTTTTCTTGGCCTTGCGCTTCTTTTCTTTTACGCCGTTATGAACTTCGCTCCACCAGATGTTGTAAACATTATTGTCATGGTTACCTGCTGATGAAACCGCAACTTTGTAAAAATCAGGGTAGGTGAGAAGTGCGGCCGTGGACATGAATCCGCCGCCGGAATGGCCGAAAATACCGACTCGACTCAAGTCGATAAAATCATGCCGCGCCGCAAGCTGTTCGATGCCGTACTTGTTGTCGGCCAAAGGATAATCGCGCAGGTCGCCGTAACCGAAATTGTGGTAATATTTTGAACGTAAGGGCGTGCCGCCGCGTTGCCCCATCGCGATAACGACGAATCCCACCTGCGATAACGCCACCGTACGCGCACGCGATCCCTGAATCGTAAAGCCAATCGGGAACGGCTCGGTCTGCGGACCGGGATAAACATAGGAAATGATCGGATATTTTTTGCTCGCATCGAAATCAAACGGCTTCCACATGACGCCATAGAGATCAGTCGCCCCATCCGCGGCCTTGACGATGAATTCTTCCGGCGCTTGCCAACCAGCTTCAACCATGCGATCCATGTTGACTTCTTCCAATTCCATCACCACGCGGCCTTCACTGTCGCGCAGCACGGATTTGGTCGGCAAATCGACGCGCGAATAGTTGTTGACGAAATAGTTCATCTTGTCCGACATGCTGAACGTATGGTTCGCGTCTTCCGGAGACAGGCGCTTCATGCCGCTGCCGTCAAAATTGATTTTGTAGTTCATGGCGTAGTTGAGATTCACGCCCTTTTCACGACCGTAGCCTTGAAAATAAATGACCTTTTTCGTGGTGTCGATTTTCTGGATTGAACCGACCACAAAGTAGCCGTCGGTGATTTTGTTTTTAAGCTTGCCCCCGGCGTCGTACATGTACAACTGTCCCCAGCCGTTGCGCTCCGACCACCACAAGTACTCGCTGCCGTCGTTTAGCACGGCCAGCTCGGAAAAGCGCGTGTTAAAGTATGGCTTGCTTTCTTCTGAAAACAAAACTTCCACTTCGCCGGTTTCCGTATCGGCCTTGCAAACGTCGATCTTTGACCAGGTTCGATCCCGTCTTAAGAAATAAAGATAATCCGATTTTTCAGGCAGGAAGAAGCCGCGCTTGTTAAAGTAAGTGCCGCCCAAAGATTGATCTTTCCATTTGTCCGCCTTGACAGTGACCCAATTTTTCGAATCAATGTCGAGAATTAAAACTTCGTGTTTCTCGATATTTTCTTCGCTCGGCATAGCGTATTTGTAGGTCTGCAATTCAGGGCGCTTTTTCAATGAATTAATCACCCACAAGTCGCCCATTTTGCGGCGGTCACGCCGACGAACGTAGAGCTTTTTCTCGTCTTCGAACCATCGAACGTTGGCGCGCAGACGCTTGGTCGAGGTGGTGTCGCCGTCATCAGCCTGGTAGCTGTACCAGCGCTCGCCGTCCTCGGAAACTTGAATTTCGTTGCTGTCGGGGTCGTCGGCGCGCATCAGGTAAAGATTGTGATTACGAGCAAAGGAAATCCACGTGCTGTCGGGCGAATAGGTAACCCAGCGGTCGCTTTTTTTCGACAGGGAGTCGCCTCTGACAAGCGTTTTTGACCGCACGTTGTACGTGAACTCGATACTGTCAACATGGAAAGTGAAAAGATTTTTGCCGTTGTCGTACTTGAAATCTTTCAGCGGCAGGTCTTTGCTGTTGAACGGCTTTTTGAAGGATTCGGCTAGTTGCGCCGCCATGTCTTCCTGGTCGAACAACAATTCTTTCGTTCGGCGAACTGCATCAACGAAATACCAGTTCTTGCCGTCGCCGTTCTCGTAATCATACCAAAACTGATCTTTGTCCTTCAGCCAATTGGCACGCACCTGTGTACTGCCGACCATCTTTTCCATTTGCTGTGTGGTGAAGCGTTCGGCGAGCTCAAAATTGGCTTTTTCCTGCGAAAAAGCAAATGAAGTGAGAACGCCTAACATGAGCGATACCAAGAAAAAGCGTCGTAAACATTGAAAAAACATAACTCTCTCCTCCAAAAAAATCCACTCAGATTGATTTAAAAAAAAGACATTTATTGGATACTTCAGTTTAAATATATTTGACTCAGGAAGCTGAGATTTTACCCTGGAGTCAAACGCTTCAGCGTTTGATTGTGATTTCCCGTCACTGTTTTTCAAACAAAACATTTCGAACGCGACCGCTTGAAACGCGAAAACCCGTGACGACGTTCTGGGAGTTGCGCTCGAGCCGGAGAGAGCCGAAATACCATGTATGGCTTGAAAAATGATCTTTCAAGCGCGGTTTTAGTGAAATGTCTTCATGCCGCCGATGCTTGGCGACAAAATTCCCGCCGTCAGCGACAATCGTGTATGCCGTTTCCAATTCCGGGCTGTAATAGCGACCAGCAAAGTCGGCGATTTCTTGGGCCGACGGCTCCCAGGGTTCATAAGCTTGCAGGTGCGAACTCGGCTGGCCGTCGATGATCCAACGCAGCCTTTTGGGTTCATTCGTTTGTGACGGCAATTCCGTTAAAATAAACTCGTTTGGCACGCCCAACATCAAAAACCGTCCGTCTTTTAGGGGCGTCAGGGGGCTGGAGCCTTGTCCCTCGCGGTCATAGAAAAGTTGATTGTCTTGCAGGCGAATGCGTCGATAGGTATTCAGCTCGACCAAAAGATAATTTCCGACCAGACGCTTCAATTTTTCAACCGGCAACTCGGTTTGCTCAAGTTCTGGCTTCGCTTCGGTTGGGCTCGCCGACGGCTGCGGAGCGTCCAAATGCTCCGACAAATAAAGATTGGCCGCCTGCATGGAGAGACCGCCGGGATTGAAAGACGCGAAATTGCTCAACGTTACCACGCCAAGCTCGTGTTCAGGGAAATAAGCGACAAACGTGCGATATCCGGCGTCGCCCCCGCCGTGACTGATGCGCCGCAAGCCGCGATAATTATCCACGACCAGGCCGAACGCGTAGTTCGTCGTATCGCCGTTTGTAAGTACGCCCCGTTCGAGCATTTGCTCGAGCGCCTCTTTGCCCCCGATTTTCGTCGTTCTGAAATTGTCGAGCCAGCGCGCCAAATCTTCCGCGGTGGTGAACAAGCTCGTGGCCCCTGCGTTGGCGTAACTCAAAACGCTCTTCCGATAAACGCCAGGGTACGCGGGGCTGTAAGAGTATGCACGGTTCTTAACGATTCTTTCGTGATCGTCGTAAAAAAGCGTGTTGGTCATGCCAAGCGGCGCGAACACTTGCTCGTCCATCCAATCGCGAAACGGTTTTCCCGTTGTGCGGGCGATAATTTCTCCGAGCATGGTGTAGCCGGTGTTGCAGTAAACATACTCTGCGCCGGGAGAAAAATTCAATTCGCGCTGTTTGGCAAGCAGCTTGAAAATGTGTTCTTTGGTGATAACGTCATCGATCCGCCAACCGCCCAACCCGAGCAAATTCCACTGATCGCGAATGCCGCTGGTGTGGTGGATGAGATGACGGATGGTTATTTTTTCGCCAAAATCCGGCGTTTCCGGCAGATGCTTTCGAACGTCATCGTCGAGGGACAACTTGCCTTGTTGCGCCAGAAGCACGTTGCCGAAAGCGGCGAACTGTTTTGAAACGGATGCGACATGGAAAATGGTTTCCGGCGTAATCGCGACGTCGTACTCCAAATTTGCGACGCCGTAGCCCTTCGAGTGAATGATTTGACCGCTTTTGATAACTGCAACTGAAGCGCCTGGCGAGTTAGGCTTGTCCCAGCGAGCAAAAAGCGAATCGACTTTTGCGGAAAGGCCGTCGTAATGATTTTGCGCTGTTGCCGTAGAGAAACTTAAAACGCCTAAGTTGAACAGCACGAGCAAATAATGGTGAAATCTTAGATTCTTCTTCATGATCATCTCGATGGCCTTTGTTAAATTTAATCGTGAAATCGAGTACGGCTCACAGCATTTCTACCATTTGGCATGTTGATAACGCTGCAATATGCTCTGGTCTTTAGTGAGCAAAATGTTATCGTTCAAGGAGGCGTTTGCGACGATAATGCGATCAAACGGATCGCGAGTCCAGGAGAGTGCGAGCGCTTCGCCAATTATGGCGTCAAAGCTTTTGTCGCATGTTTTTAAGCCAATGCGTGCTGCAACATCGGAGACAATTTCGTTGCCGCCTTGCGTGATGCGTTCAATTTCGAACAAATATTGCAATTCTAAACGCACAACCGTCGAGATAAAAACCTCATGTTCATTGATCAGGCGCTTTGCTTCGCTGCTCAGCCTGGCGACTTCACCGGCATATAGCCATACGATGACGTGCGTATCAAGGTAAATCAAGATTTACCTCCCCGCCCCAATTGACCTCAACAAGATCATGAGGATCGCCTTTGATTGCGTGTGGTCTGGGGATGAGATTCTGCAATTTATCCGTCTTTTCCGCTGGAACAATTATCAGCTTTTCCCCTCCCTTTTTTATTTCAAGCGGAATTTTGGTGCGAAGAACTTCATCCAGCAATTTAAAAAGATTGCCGCGCAATTCCGTGGGCGTGATGGTCTTCATCTGTTTGTCTCGATTTTTATGTACATGGCGAAAATATGTATGTACATAATAAGTCCGGGTTTTAAGAGAAACAAGGAATAACTAAAATCTGATGTTGCGAAGCAGTTCTATAACCTAGCAACCAATTATCACCGTCATTTCTGCGGAGACGCATTACCGTCAACCTAATTTCGAGGCGCTCGAAAATTTCGTTCACAATCTCTGGGTTGGAAACAAAATTGCACTCGAAACCGGAGTTTCTCACCCATTTTTATTCCAAGCCGGAGTTTGGAAACGAACCGTAAAAGTCGCTTTTGGGATTTGCGGTCAATTCATTTCTCAGTTGAACTTAATTCTTACAACTCCGGGCTCGGACTGCTCACTCTCCGCTTGCAGCTCGCGCTTTTTTTTACTAAAATCGCTCAAATCAAAAATGCTCAATTGTTTTGAAAATGAAGGAAATGTCATGCACAAAGATTTCAACGTTGTTATTGAACGGGACGGCGAGGGTTTTTACGTCGCCTCGGTGCCTACCTTAAACGGGTGTCATACGCAAGCACGGTCTTTAGATGAATTGATGACGCGCATCCGCGAAGCTATAGAACTGTGTCTCGAAGTACAAGGAGAAGTAGAACCTTTAGAATTCGTCGGCGTGCAGAAAGTGAGCCTTGTCGTATGAGTAAATTGCCTGTACTAACCGGCAAAAAAATCATTGCCGTCTTGAAAAAGAAGGCTTCGAAGTTCTGCGAATCAAAGGAAGTCATCATTTTTTACGCCATCCGGACAACCGCGCGACTGTTGTACCGGTTCATGCCGGCGAGACAATTGGCCCGGGACTCATGGCAAAAATTCTACGAGATTGTGAGTTGTCGCGAAGCGAATTTCTTGGCTTACTTTGATTTTCCCGATAGCATTCAAGTTTTCTACCTCACCAGCTGATTCTCCCTCAACTTAACACTTTCTCAAAAGTTATTATTGGTTTGCCGGATCGCCGAAAGGATACAGTTTGTCGATCGGGGCAAATTGATAGTCTAAAGCGTCGAGCCGCGTGGTGCCGTACCAGTCGCCGGGTGCGTCGACGACGAAGATCGTTTTGGCGTATCCCGTTTCGTCGAATCCGCGCCGGAAATGCGCGCGTGATTTCACCACGAAAACGTCGAATTTATCAGGATCAATCGGTCCAAAACGAAGGGGGGCGAGGGTGGTGATTTGTTCGTAGGTCGGGGTCAAAACGAGCAGGCAATCATTGCCAAATTCGACAACCGCGACTTTTTCGTAACCCAGTTCCGGCCCGAAAAACCGCAGTGTCCCGCTAATGCGCACCGGCTTGCCCGCCTGCGGACCGGTAAATCCGCCGACTTCCATGTCGAACGCATCGCCGGGCTTGGCGTTGTTTTCTGTTAGCGCCTCCAGCGCGCGTTCGTCACGCAAGCAGGCGTAGAGCACGCGATCCACTTTTTGATCGATCAGTTGCTGCAAAATCCAGGTGGCGTCGCCGGGGCGGTCGGAGTAATCGCCGAGCGCCACCGGCGTTTCTCCTTTAGCAATGGCTTGCTTTGTTCGGCGCACGGCTTCGTCGGGCATGGGAAATCCGCCGTGTGCAAATTTTTCTCGAACGCGCCAAATAAACTCTTCCATATCGTCGGCGATGCTGTCCGCTAACGCCTGATCGTTGTTGGTCATCACATGAACCGCTGTGCCAACGTCGGGCACGTCCGACCAGGGATAGCCGTAAAATACACTCACAAAAGCGTTTGGCTGGCGCGCTTCCCAGCGGCGCGCGCGTTCCATAATGTCCATCGACGGCGATTGTCCCGTCCATTGCAAAACCGTTGCGGTGATCACAGGCGGTTTTCTGGAAGCGGTGGTCGGCGTATAATTTCCGTGCATGATTTCACGCAGGTAGCGCGCCGCACGTTCGCCCTGCAACCAGGAATCGTAGTGCGGAAAGCGTTTGGTTACGAAAGCGCCGTCCGCCCAGCGGAGAAATTCCGCGTCTTCGTTACCGTGCAAATCGAACGTGCCGACAATCGGCACGTTTTCGCCAACCACTTCGCGCACACGCTTGGCAATTTCCGCCTCCGGGCGCGGAATATTGCGCACCGCCATCGCGCCGTGCAGCGCAAGATAAACGCCTTCGACTGGCAGATTGGCGCGCAGATCGTCGAGAATGCGCCCCATAAAATGATCAAAACTGGCTTCGGAGTTCCAGCTTCTGGACGAACCGCCGAAGACGGAATAAGGCGATTCCAGCCCGACCAGTTCCATGTCTCCAAAGGCGCGCGCTTGGGCTGCGAATCCGCGAGCGTATGAACCTGCATTGTAAACTTGCTCGCCTTTGAGCGGCGGACGCAGTTTCGTCCAGTCTTCGACCTCAACGTCGCCGCCGGGACAGAAGGTGCATGTTTCGTGCTGATAGCGAATAACCGCAACTTTAAATTTTTCAGGCGCTTGTTGCGAGCATCCGGTTGTTAGGACAACCATTAAGAAGAAAAAGAGCATAACGCCGCGACGACGTTTGTCGGAAGGGAACCAGCATAGTTTCATTTGACCCGCCTCTTGCCACTCAAAAATCCCGCTTCTGCCAATTAAAAAACATCCACTATGAACAACATATTTTTTGTAAAGAACATAGCAAGCCTTTAGGTATAAATGAGACTATCGTTGCTGCTCAGCGAACCAATCGCGTTTGCGATTTTGTTCGAAGCGTAATTGCGGAGTCATACGCTTCATCGCTTGATTGGGAGCTTGCGGGGCGACGATGAATTGTCGCATTCCAGAGAAAGAGTCATTCAGAAGCACGCACATATTTTATGGGCGCGTCGCGCATTTTGATGTAGTAACTGATGTTACGCACTCTTGGAAATTTCTCAAGCAGCACCAGAGAAACGTCGCTTTTACGTCATTTTCGCGGAGGCGGGAATTCAAGGGCTGTGCGCGATTGACTGGATTCCCGCCTCCGCGAGAATGACTTTGACAGGAGTATCTTTGGCTTCATAGCTGGAGCGTACAGGTAGTAAAAGTTATGGCACAATGACCAGCTTTCGCGTTCTTACAATATTATTTTGCGTAGCTCGAACAATGTAAACGCCTGGTCGAAGGCTCGTTAGGTTGATTTGTAAATTTGCCGCACCTGCTGTTGCGAATTCTTTGGAATGGCTTAAAACTTCCCTTCCCAAAATATCAAAAACGACAATTTCTACCCTGTCTGCACGGTTGGATTCAAACCGAAAATTCGTGGAAGCAACCGCCGGATTCGGCCAAACGCTTTGGAATTGGAAAACGGCTGGAATGGCGCTCTCTGGAGATTCAACCGACGTTGGCTTGGTGGAATTGGCCGCTCCCGGCGTGGGTGACGAACAAACCTGCCACAGTCCGACGCCGTCCGGGCCCCGCCCGATTGAGACGTCCGTCGTCTGCGGGCCAAAAGTGAGCGTATCAACTGGCGCGTTGCCGAACGCGTCCGGCGCGAAAATACCAATCTGCTCGCCGTCCGTAGCGTCCAAACGAAAATTTGTGTGCAAGGCGCCCTGACTGTTGTCGCTGTCCGTCCAGATCAAAAGAAATGACTTGGCCGCCAAATCCATGTCCGGCAAAGCCCATTTTTTCGGCTGGGCGAAATTATCGGAAAGAAAAAATCCGTTCAAGGAAACGGTCGTGTCAGCGGTGTTGTAGATTTCAATCCAATCGTCAAACTCGCCGAACTCGTCGCTGTTTGTCATGCGATTCGATGCCAAGATTTCATTGATGGCCAACGGAAATTCCGAACCGGCGTCGAAGTGAATGCGTGTCGGCTGCAGGGGCGCGTTTTGCGGGCTGATCGTCCACGCGCCTGCGCCGCCTTGCGCCTTGACGTAGTAATCTGCAAAAGAAGCGTCGCCCTGGGCGAAGAGCGCACCGTAAACGCCGTCATTAGCGGCGCCGTCGTTGTGCAAGCCGTCGTCCCACAGAAATTCCGTTTGAAATTCGCCATTTCCCAAGCGGTATCGCAGCAATTGCTGTTGCAGGCCAGGCTTGTCTTGAAAACGGCAGCGCACCGTAACGCTAAAACCGGGGTCGATTTCATGCTCAATATCGAAAATTTCCGGGGGCAAAGGTCCTGTCGTTGCTTGATTTATTGCCGAGATTGTGCGTGCGGAAATATAATCGCGAATGCCGTATTTGACGTGGCCGCCGATTGGCTCATCCAGCGTCCTGCGGAAGTCTTCGATGGTGAAGCCGTATTGCAGAGAGTAGAACGGATCGTTCTCAATCCAACGGTCGGCCAACGAATGCCATCTTGCGGCAAAAGGCTCCTGCGCCTTGGGCGTAAACGCGTCGTTGGCGAGAGCGAGAATATGTTCGGTATACAAATTTCGATAGCCGGGAATCGCTAAAATCCGTTTAACCAGCGGGCGTTCATCAGACAATTCGCCGAACTGATAAATGTTGATTCGCCCCCAATCCACGCCGAAATAATCGATGCCGTAAGTGTTGTCGTAATCGTAGGGGATGAACTCAAATTTTCCCGTGTCCTGATTATTGTAAAGATAAAAATTGTTCTTATTGACCCAATAATCGTCCCACATGCCGGTCATTGTATTTACGGCGAGATATTTCAGAAAGCCCCGCACATTGAATCGTTCTTCAATGTTCCGCGCAAATTCTTCGTCCGATGTGATATTTAGAAAGGTAATAAATTGCGCCAGATCGGTGTAGTCGTCTAATTCTTCGTTAATCTTCAGTTCATAGGCGCGGCGGTTGCTTGTGCCGAATTTATAGCGATTTTGCCCCGGCCCGCGATACGTCAGATCTGCCGGCCAGAGACATTTGTAAAGATTGCCGTCGTTATTGCCGAAGCGCGACTGGATAAACTCCTCGTCGTAATGCTCAACGATGACGTACAGTCCGAAATAGACGCGATTGATATTGAGAACGGCAAAGGCTGTGCGAGCCCCCGGAACGCCAAACTCGTTGAAAACCCGCCAACTCAATCGTGAGCGCAAAACCGAGGGATCATTATGCTCGCCGTTGATGTTCATGATTTCCAGCCCGTGAAAATTGGCGCCCGGCGCGAATTTGTTGAAGTCGACTTTGAACGACTTTTTCGGCGAAGTTCGGGACGTGTTGCCGCGCAGCCGAAAGCCGACCGGGTGGGGAACGGTCTCGCTCTGCAGCGTGCCGTTGCGAAAAGTGAACGTAGCGCTAAATAGAGAATCGCTCTCAGCATTGGCCGGATCGAGAATATAATTCAGACTCTCCGGCGCAATGTCAATGCTGATCACGGCAACGGAATCGTCATCAAAAATCTTTGCGCTTTCACGGAAATAGCGATTTTGCGAAAAGGCGTTTTGAAAGCCGGCGAAAAGCAACGATGCGAAGAAAACGAGAGTCAGTTTTTTTTGAAATTTCATTTTTATGATCGCTCGAATGTTACTGGCTAAACCACGCGCACTTGTAATTTGTAACTCATGTTACGCACTTTCGGAAATTTTCCAAAATAGCACCTGAGAAACGTCACTTTTGCGTCATTCCCGCGCAGGCGGGAATC
>CAXHAT010000030.1:0-51040 GCA_964014485.1 uncultured Deferribacteres bacterium | reverse complement strand
GATTTGAATCCCGCCAACAAAATGCCTTCAGGCTTGGCGGCGACGAAGAAATTTTCCCACTCGTCCGTCGGCGTGCGCATCTCCTGGATGACTTTTTTGCGAATTTCCGGGTCTTGCAAACGTGCGCGCCAGGCGTCGAATCCGCCTTCTTGAACCCAGGGGGGCATCGTCGCAACCAGTCCTGTCGCGCCTGCAGTATAATTGTACATGTCAGCGGTTATTTTTAGCCCGTCTTTTTGCGCCTGTTCGACTTTGTCGATGACTTGCTGCAGTTTGTCCCAGTTATTTTGCCCCGCCGCTTTCAGGTGGTAAATCTCCGCCGGAATATTCGCTTCACGAGCAATCGTAATCAATTCATCCACCGATTCCAAAAGCCGATTGCCTTCGCTGCGCATGTGCGAAATGTACATCCCGCCATATTCCGACGCGACCTTGCACAATTCAATCAATTCATCGGTTTTGGCGTAAAATGCAGGCGCGTAAATCAGAGAACTGCCGATTCCCAGCGCGCCTTCTTCCATGCCTTGCCGCACCAACGCCTTCATGCGTTCCAACTCTTCCGCGGTCGGCGGTCGGTCGTCATAGCCGATTTCGTGGATACGCAAAGTCGTCGCGCCGATAAACGAGGCTACGTTCGACGAAACGCCCTTTTCTTCCAAAAATTCAAGATATTCGCCTAACGTCGTCCAGGGTATTTCAAATTTAAAGTCGCCCTGGTTTTCCTCCGCCTGCTTTTTCATTTTTTCGTTCATCGGCCCCATGGAAATGCCCTCGCCGAAAATTTCGAGTGTCACGCCTTGCCGAATGTCGCTTTGCGAACGTCCGTCGATAATGAGCGAGTTCGTCGCCCAACTCAGCATGTTTATGAACCCCGGCGCGACAGCCATGCCGTTGGCGTCGATTTGCGTTTTTCCGTTCAACGATCCTGGATTGCCGATTTCAACCACACGGTCGCCGCGAATCGCCACGTCTCCGGCGAACGGCGCACCGCCCCCGCCGTCGTAAATCATCCCGTTGCTGATAACAACGTCATATTCGTTTGAAGCGCAGGACAACGCCCAAAACGCGAGCACAACGGTCAATAAAACAAAGCCGACTCTTTTCATTCTCCCTTCCTCCAGGTTTGTCTAATGCACGTTTCCTTGATATTCCCATCATATCCCGCCTGTCATTCTGAAAGAATCTTTGTTATCGTATGCACGCGATAACAAGGATTCTTTCAGAATGACAACAAATAATAACTGATGTTACGCGCCAGCTTCATAATACAGCAACTTTTTATCAAAGTCATTCGGCGGCGCCGCCCTACCGCCAACCTAATTTCGGGACGCCCAAAATTCTCGTTCCCAATCTCGGGATTGGGAACGCAATTGCACTCGAAACTCCAGTTTCGACTGAGTTCTTTGGTTCGAAACTGGAGTTTCGCGCCCATTTTCATTCCCAAACCGGAGTTTGGGAACGAGCCGTAATGAGGTGCTGTTTTCGGTTGAGTCTCGGAAATGCTTAACTGCGCGTAACATCAGAAAATAAATAGCAATCAGGAGAAACAGCTCGTTTTAATCTATTTTCCCATACCCGCCGCCGCCCGGCGTTTCGATGATCAACTTATCGCCCGCCTCAATGTCGCAGCCGTCTACGGAACGAAGCTCAACGATTTCGCCGGACTTTCGGACAACCTTTTGCCGACCGGTGTTTCCCGGCTCGCCGCCGTTCACGCCAAACGGTTTTTGCACCCTATGCTGCGTCACCATCGAAAGCGCGACCGGCTCTAAAAATGTGATTTCGCGTACTGCTCCGTTGCCGCCGCGAAATTCACCTGCGCCGCCGGAGCCTCTGCGAATCGCGAATTGATCAAGTCGCACGGGGTAACGATGCTCGATGATTTCCGGATCGGTGATGCGCGTGTTGGTCATGTGCGTGTGCACCGCCGAAGCGCCGTTAAATCCCGGCCCTGCGCCTGAGCCGCCGCAGATTGTTTCGTAGTAGCCAAAATTGTCGTTGCCAAACAAAGTGTTATTCATCGTTCCTTGCCCGCACGCTAAAAGACCAAACGCCTTAACCAGCGTGTCAACCAGACGCTGGCTCGTCTCCACGTTGCCGCCGACAACCGCCGGAGCTTTGGCCGGATCGCCTGGAAAATCCGGGTTGAGCAGGCAGGTCGGCAATTTGATTTCAACGGCCTGCATCAAGCCCTCGTTGAGCGGCAATGCCTCCTTGACTAGTAAGCGCAAAACGTACATCACTGCGCTGCGAACGATGGCTGGCGTTGCGTTCAGATTACCGGGATGCGTCGGCGACGTGCCGGAGAAATCGAAAACGGCTTTTTGCGATTTGATCGAAATTTTTACGCTTAAACGCGAGCCGTCATCGAGAAGCTCTTCCGCTGAGTATATTTCGCCGTCGAGCTTTGCAAATTCATTTTCAATGTGCCGCCGAGCGTGGTTTTTCAGTTCACGCATGTGAAAAGCGACCTGCTCAGCGCCGTAATTTTCGGCCAGCTTTTGAAGCGCAACGACGCCGCGATAATTTGAAGCGACCCCGGCGTTCAAGTCGGCGAGATTTTCCTGCAGCGCGCGCGTTGGATATGGCCCGTTTGTGAAAATGCGCTCGATTTCATCCCAGCGAGGCTGATTGTTTTGAACCAGATAGGTCGGCTTGATGACCGTTCCCTCTTCGGCAAGCGTCGTGGCGTTGGGCGGCATGGAGCCGGGCCGGGAACCGCCAATTTCCGCGTGGTGGGCGCGATTCGCGGCATAGCCGAGTAAGCGTCCATCAAAAAAGACAGGCGTGATCAGACTGATGTCCGGCAAATGCGCGCCGCCATAGCCCGGATGGTTTGTCACAACGACGTCGCCCTCGCGCATATCGATGATTTTGCGTACGCTGCGCACGCATAAACCAAGCGCGCCGAGATGCACCGGAATGTGCGGCGCATTGACGACCAATTCGCCGTCGGCGTCGAGCAGAGCACATGAAAAATCGAGGCGTTCTTTAACGTTGGTCGAAACCGCCGTTCGGCGCAGCATTTCGCCCATTTCTTCAGCAATGGCGCTGAAACGATTCGTGAATAATTCCAGCTCAATAGCGGAAGTTTGCTGTTGGGAATGTTTCAAAGGGAAGGCTAAGGTTGGTTGAGTGAATTTTTAAAATTTGTGTGATGGTAAGGTTTCCGCCACGGGTTCGCAACTTTTCCCAAACGACGGAATTACTCAATTGAGGAGTGCAAAGCTTGCTTTACTTTTTTCATCTTAAAAACAACGGCTAAATCGCAAGGCAAGCCTTGCACTCCTGACGCTAACCGTCCCTGCTCCCATCTTGTCTTCTTTCATCAATCACCGCCTGCGCCGCTTCTACGATTTCCGGCGCAACGCCGAAATTTTGCTGGATGATCTTCTCGCGATCCTGCTTGATTTTCCAACTGCGCTTGGTCGCGGCGTTGGTCTGGCGAAAATAATCCTGTCGAAAATAGAGCAAGGAGTCCCGCGTCGCTTGCGAGAGACAAATGGCGTTCATGCCGTTCCACTGAAACGAGCCGATCCAGTGCATGAAAAATTCCGCCGCAGTGACAGGCGCGTCGGCGAATTCGTAGCGCCATTGACGGGTGTTGTTTTTGAACGTGTACAGCTCAAAATGCAACGGTCTTTCATTGGGGACAAGTTCCACGCCGCCATGCGCGCTGCGCAGGGACGTGGCACGGCTCGGGTCGATTTCCAGGGGCAACTCCAGCACGTAACCCGGGTCGAGCAAGTAGTGTTTGCCGCCTAACTCGACGACCAGCGCGCAATGGCGATTGTCGCCGGAGCGCATTCTGGCCATGACCGGGTAAGTTTGAAATTTCAAGTGATCGAGGATGGCTTTGAGCAGAAAAGTGAGCGAAAAGCAGGTGCCGCCCAAGTGATGGCGGCGAAAATCCTCCCACACCTCGTCCGGCATTCGCAGTCGCGCAACGTCATCATGAAAATCCCGGCTCTTGATGATTTTGCTGAGATTTTCATACGGCAAATTCGAAAACGCCTGCAAGACGCTATAAATCAAATCCAGCGGCCCGCCCGCCGACGGAGCGATCTGATAAAACCGCAAAAACTCCCGCGCCGTTTGTTGCCAGGCGGTCGTGTCAAGCGTAGGTTCGGAAACGTGTGGTGAGATAGTTTTTATGGACATGAGGAGAGATGCAGGTGTTCGAGAAAAAAAAACTCTTTATTCAATGACTCGAATCGTCATATTCTTCAAATCAAAAACTGCAGCCTTTTCTAACAGCATACGCATTCCCAAGAGAGCAACTTTCGATTCCATACCGCTGAGAAGAACAGTTTGTATCTCGTTCGCGATGATGATTTCGCCAAGATATGTTTGCTCTTCCACGCGGCTGCCGTCCGCGAGCTCGAAAACTTCTTTCGCAATCGGCGTGACTTCCATCTGTTTTAGAACATTTTTGGGGAGAAAAATCGCCCCATTAAAACCAGTATCTAAAATTATCTGTACCGGCAAAAGAGCGCCTTTTTTATTCTTCACAAAAACATCGTCTAACAGCGGCTCAAGATTTACTGTAATTCTCCCTGTGATCATAGAACGGCTTTTTTAACGACGCCTTTGTGCGAATGCGCAGCCGCGTAACCAATTTTTTTTAAATAAAATTGTTTTTCAGGAAATTCACGCCGAGCATCAAAGAGAGCCTCGATATCGAGATCGTTGATGAAGTATCTTCCGCTCTCGACCTCAATAGCGACAAATTTTCCCTTGAGCATGTTTTCAGAGATGTTTGGAAGAATTTGCTCTCGATAAATCTTTTCGCCTTTTTGAGAAAAATCCGAGAGTATTAATTTGGCCATTCGTCCAACCTTTGCTTTTGAACTACATGTTGATTCAAACCTACATCCGATGAGTTTGAATCGCAAGGGGTTTTCGTAAACAATAAGCGTTTATTTTTGCTGATCGCAAAAGAATTTCACGGTAACATTGAAGTCGTAATAAATCATGCAGGAAATTCCCAAGATTATGAAATGGATTTTGCTGCCTGGCTTGCACGGCGGCGGCGAGCTTTTTCAGCCGTTTTTGGAGACGCTGCCCGAGACGAAGCATATTGAAGTTATTTCTTATCCCAACGACCGAATGTTCAGATTTGGAGAATATGTCGCGTTCGTTAAAAACAGCGTTCTGCAAAATGAGCCTTACTTGTTGCTGGCGGAGTCGTTCTCCGGGCTGATTGCGATAAAACTTGCCGCTGAAAATCCAGCGAATCTGAAAGCCTTGATTCTGTGCGCCACTTTTCTCCGCCACCCCGTTAGGCGTTTTGAGAGCAACATTTTTCGACTATTCGGGAAAGCGCTTTTTAAGCGCCGGCCGCCGGATTGGGTGCTGAAGCATTATCTCTTGGGGCAAAACCCGCCCGCGCATTTGCTGCACACATTCAAAACGCAGATTTCAAAAGTATCTCCTGAAATACTGCACGCTCGTGCGAAGCTGGCGTTGGAAACGGACGTGAGCGCCGAATTTCATTCGCTCAAACTCCCGGTTCTCTGGCTCTCGGCGTCACAGGACAAGCTACTCGCCAAGGTTATTCATGAACCAATGGAAAATATGAAACACGCTTCCATTGATTCCCCACATTTGATGTTGCAATGTCGCCCCGAAGCAACGATAGACCAGATTTTGATTTTTATGGAACTTGTTAATTCCGGCATGGAAAAGCGTGAGCGTTGACCCCAAAAACGGAGTGCAAAGCTTGCTTTGCCTTTCATTCGGTTCACAAATTCCGGCGCAGCAAAACTCCCCAGAAAATGAGCGGGCGATAAAAAGCCTGCGGCGGCGTTGCAAGGCAAGCCTTGCGCTCCTTATAATAGAAAACGTGAAAGCCCTGAAAAAATTTCTTAGCGCCCGCTTTGCATCGTTTTTTGAAATTCTCAAACCCGCTGCGCGGGAAAAATAACCAAATGACTCAAATGATCAAATAGCCAATGATTGTCCGGAACGAACAGCGCGGACGTAGTAGTCGTAGCCGACACGATCGCCGCTGCAAAGACCGTAGACGAAATCGACAACCCAGACGTCCGACGCATCCAGCTTGTCCGCCGTCCAAATCCACCGCTGCGTTTTGTCGAACGCCGGATCAATGTACAGAGCGTCGTTCTTCTTCTCTCGCTCCATCAGTAACATTGCTTCTTCCAGCGTCGGCATGCGCCAATCTTCAAATCCGGCGAATTTCTCGCGGTTGAGTTTTTCGATATACTTTCCGGCGTCTTGGTAAATCATCGCATCAGATGAACCGCCTTGCTGCCAGTAAAGGCCGGTTTCGGCGTCATACACAATTTTCTCATCACCAATTTCCACAGAACAATAAAGATGCGGAACGCCCTTGCCGTTTTTGTTCCAATCTGAATCAAAAATATCGAACTCGCTCAGCATTTTTTTCACTTCGTCTTGCCCAAGCGTTTTGCCGTCGGTTCTAAATGTTCGATCCCCCAAACTTGCGCCGACTAAATCGGTCTCGATCTTGCCTTTTTCTTTTATTTCGAAATCAATCCATTCCCGCATGAATTTTTTCATCTGATCTGTCCAGGCCATATTTCGGCAGTTCTCATTCCCGGCGATGAATTGTTTGATAAACAGGAATTCCATGATCGAGCGATGGGCGAATTTGTGGTTGCCCTCGGCGTCGCGGTTGAGCAGAGAACGGCCGCTGAGCTGCCATTCCTTGAGATCGATATTCCAGGCTTCCGCCTGCGGCTTGAGCTCATCGCGGGAGATGCGTTCGGAGCCGCGCTGCTTGCGTTTGGCGTATAGATCGACGGCGAGCAATTCAGTGAATTTTTGCAGTTTTTCTTGCTCTACAAATCCAGCTTCGCGCTCATACCATTTTTGCACCAGCACGTCATAAAGTTGGAAGGCATATTCGATTTTAGCCTCGCTTTCAAGCAAATCAGGGACGTAGGCCATGAGCATGGGGCGCACGCTGAGCAGGGGGATTTTGGCAATGAGTTCCTGGGCTTTTTCGCGCTCAGTTTTGCGCCAGCCATAACGTTGAAGGAGAAAAGTTTCCACTTGCGCGTCGCTTAGGGGCGAAAGATAAAGCTTCCAAAATTCATAGGATTTACCTTCCCCCGCCTTGCGCGGTCCAACGCGGGCAATGCCGGTCTCTTTGGGAATTTCCTCGTCGCGCGGAAAGAATTGTGTGCGGCAAGTGAGCAAAACGCGGTTGAACTTACGGCATTTTTGCATCAAATCGAGCAAGCGTTGGCGGTGATCCTGGATCGCCTTTGTGTCTTCATCAAAAGCGTCGAGAAAGAGAATGGTCTCGCGCTTGTTTTCTATTTTGGCAATGTGCTCGTCGGCGTCGGGCACGCCCAGCGGCACAACGGCCAAGCGCCGTCGCTGCTTTTTCGAGCGCAGTTGGTTGCGGATGTAGTAGTTTAGCACAAAGGAAGATTTGCCCATGCCGGAATCGGCGAGCACGAGCAAGTGGCGATGCGGCCCTGGCTTGTCGAGATATTCGTCGATGGTTTCAAACAGCTTTTGCTTGGTGGCGAGCACTTGCCGGATTTCAGCTTCTTGCGCCGGATCAACGCTGGAGCAGTCCGGCGGCACGTAGTAGCGCGCGTCGCTTTTAATTTTTTCCACGTCGTCGAGGCTGTAAAGCTCGACGCCGAAGTTTTTTTCAATCACGCGCTCTTCGCGGCGGCGTTTGCGGTAGGGCGCTGAGGCGTAGTAGGCCGCAATAATGGCGACAATCAGGCTGAGAAATGCGATAATTGTCGTGGGCGTGTATGGCGCCGGGTCGATGAAGGTTTGGAGAAAATGGGTTGAGTCGGGCGGCATGGGTTTATTCGTTCATCTGGTCAGTTTTTCAGATGTTAAGGCGATGTAGTTAGCATCGGCAACGGGCTACTGTTTGCGGTTCTATTTCCTCGTTTTTACATTCGTTGGTTAGGACGCCGCATTGTCTCGTGGTCAAAATAGATTCTTCCAGAATGACATTTGGCAGAGGGATGATGTTTGTGGGTGTTTTGGATATCCAGATCGGGAAGAAACATCCCCCTGTCGGGGCTGTCCAAAAACATAATATTTTTAAAGCGTTATACAACATGTCGCAGGGGTTCAAGATTTTGAACCCCTACATGTGGTATGCATTTCATTTTGAGACCAAGCTTTTGGACAGCCCGATGTTTTTCTACTCTTCGACGGTGATGGTGATTTCGGTTTTGAGGCCGTCGCCTTCAACTGTTCTGTGCTCGCCGTCGCCGACTTGCAGGCAAATGGTGTGTTCGCCGGGCGTGAGAATGACCTCAACTTCACTGGAGCCGTCGCCGAAATGAATCCACGGATCAGCGGTCGGGATGATGACGCCGGGGTCAAGGCATTTGCCGTCCACCGCGATGTGAAAATGGCCGGAGCCTTCCTTGACGGTCATTGGATCGGTGATCGGTTCAATGGTGAAATTCTCGGCGCCGAATTTGAATAGCACCGGGCTTTTGACCGTAGCGCCGTCTTGCGGTTCAATGAAAAAGACGCGCGGCTCCTTGGCGTCAGCCACTTGCGCTTCTTCCGCCGCTTGTTCTTCCTGGGCGCAACCGGCGAGCATTGCCAGCGTTAAGGGAAGGAACAACGCAACCAGACGCATTGTGCTTTTTAGGGAAAAATACATCTCATACCTCTTCAAAATGAATAGTTCCAGGCGTGTTTGCCGTTTTCGTCAATGATTCCTAAGATCGACGGTAGTTTTGCAACAGCCGTTGAATGAATATCGAACGCCGATCGCGCACGTTCGATCAGATTTGATGAAATTGGTTTTTTGGTCGCATAAAGCGTGGCGAGACGTTCATCCTTTTGAACCGCGTCGCCGACTTTTTTGTGTAAAATTATGCCCGCCGCAAAGTCGATCTCGTCTTCCTTTTTCTCCCGGCCGGCGCCGAGCAGCATCGAGATTTCGCCCAATGTTCGCGCATGCGCCAAAGTCACAAATCCGTCACGCTGCGCGCGAATATCTTCGCTGAATTTGGCTTCGGGGTACTCCTGCGGTTTTTCTAAATAACGCGTCTCTCCGCCTTGCGCTTTGACAAGGGCGGAGAAAATATTATAGGCCTCGCCGGATTGCAATTTTTTCTCAACCAAAGCGCGCGCCTGCTCAAACGACTCCGCTTTGCCGCCTAACCAAACCATGTAGGCGCTCAAAATGACCGTTACTTGGTAAAAATCATCGTCCGCCTTGCCTTGCAGCATTTCAATGGCTTCGCGCGTTTCCAGCCACACGCCAATCGCATGTCCCAGCGGTTGCTCCATTTGGGTCAAGAAGGCGACGGTTTTTAAGCCAAGTTTTGAGGCGGTTTCAACTAACGCACAAGCCAGTTTTTCTGAATATTCGGGATCGGGGAAAATGGCTCCGGAGCCGCATTTAACGTCGAGCACAAGGGCGTCGAGGTTTTCAGCCAGTTTTTTGGAAAGAATGCTGCCGCAAATGAGCGGGATGCTGGGAACGGTGGCGGTGGCGTCGCGCAGGGCGTAGAGTTTTTTATCCGCCGGGCAAATTTCCGGTGTTTGGCCGATCAGGCAGGTTCCGAGATTTTTGAGAATTCTGGAAAATTCACCCAAATCAAGCTGAGTGTTGAAGCCGGGGATGGCTTCGAGCTTGTCGAGCGTGCCGCCGGTATGCGCCAAGCTGCGTCCGGAAATCATTGGATTGACGACGCCGCACGCCGCGACCAAAGGCGCGAGAACCAGCGAAACCTTGTCGCCGACGCCGCCGGTGCTGTGCTTGTCAACTTTGGGGCCGGGAATGTTCTGCAAATTCAGCGTCATGCCGGAATCGCGCATAAGCCGCGTAAAAACAACTGTCTCGTCCGGGGTCATGCCCTGGAAATAAACGGCCATGAGGAAGGCGGAAATCTGATAGTCGGGAATGTCGCCGCGCGTGTAGCCGGTGATGATGAAAGCGAGTTCTTCGTCGCTCAAGACCTGGCCGTCGCGTTTGCGAGTGATGATTTCGATTGCGGTCAAGTTATTTGCTTTTTTTTGACGGGATTACAGATTTGCCGACAATGAATTGGAGTCGTGGATTTTTGGATGAATGGAAATACAAGGCCAATAATCCAACAATCCACTATTCCATTCTAAGGCCAGAGTCGCGCATCGGCATTCCGCCGTAACGAATTATCGGGGCGCTATCTTTAGACATTAATATCCGCTGGTTGTTGCACTTTCGCCGCTGACAATGGCAATGCCTGCGCTGGCGCCAAGGCGCGTTGCTCCCGCAGTGATCATTTGCTCGGCGTCTTTGGCGTTTTTGACCCCACCGGCCGCTTTTACGCCAAGCGTCGGCCCGACAACGCGCCGCATCAATGCAACGTCGGCCAAAGTTGCTCCGGCCGGTCCAAAGCCAGTGCTGGTTTTTACGAATGCCGCGCCCGCTTCCATCGACAGAACGCAGGCGCGGACTTTTTCTTCATCAGTCAGATAGCAGGTTTCGATGATAACTTTTACTTTGGCCGATCCGGCGGCTTGGACGACTCCGGCAATGTCATCACAAACCGCGTCGTATTCGCCGGATTTCAGGCGGCCGATGTTAATCACCATGTCGATTTCTTCGGCGCCTGCAGCTACGGATGCGCGCGTTTCAGCGGCTTTGCCTTCAGGCACTGTTGCACCCAATGGAAAACCGACAACTGTGCAAACAACAACGCCGGAGCCGCGCAACAAATCCGAGCATAGCGAGACCCAAGTGGGATTGATACAAACTGAAGCAAAACGGTATTGTCGGGCCTCCTGGCAAAGCTTTTCTATTTGTTCGCGGGCGGCGTCGGCTTTGAGCAAAGTGTGATCTATGAACTTTCCAAGCTCCGCGCCGATATTTTGCACACCGCTGGCGCCAATGCGCGCCGCGCCTTCTTCGACCAACCCTTCAACGAAAGTCGTTTGACAATCCGAGCACAGCCAGCACCAATTGCACGTCGGCCCGGACGGTTGCAATTCTGCTTTGATAATTCGATCGAGTCGTTCGTCAAGGTTCATTTTTTTGCTCCGGGACGTCCAGGTCATCCACTACGGCGACGATGACCGCTTGCGCCGGGGTTTTGGGGCTTTTCAAAACTTGCCGCGCTGAACCGCCCTCGCGATTGACCAGCACCAGGTCGTCTTCGCCGGCTTGCGCATTGTCAACGGCGATCATTTGACGGCCCAATGCAGTGCGCCCGTCCAAATCCACTGGCTGGACGATGAGCAATTTATTTCCCGTTAGCTCGGCATTCTTGATCGTTGAAACAACGTTGCCGATTACGCGGCAGAGAGTCACGGCCTTGTCCTCGTTTTAATAAAGTCAGGCGAAATCTATGGAGCTTGTCTGCGAAATAAAAGCTTTTCACGCCAAACAATGGCCGGAGAGGGAATTGATTTGAAAAACCAGCAACACTATTCAAAACAGCCGGATTGGGCGATTTCGGAAGTGAGTTTTTTGTTACATTAAAGTTGTATGGCGCAATGCAGTTTTGCATAATTCCGCCTTAATCACTGATGTTACGCGCGCCAATGCATTTCCTGGTGCTTAGGGGCAAACATCGTCTTATTAGCGCCGGGCTTCAGCCCGGCGACTAAGGAAATGCCCCTTATTCTCTCCTCCGCCGCGCAGGCGCAGCGGAGGAAAGAAAGAGAACAACCTTGAATAAACTCCGCTCTAAAGAACGGAGCTAATGAGAATCAAAAGTTGCGCACGAGCTTTGAACGCAATACTTCTCAAACCGTGGGCGCGTAACATCAATTAATCAGGCATATTTTCATTCATGAAAACAAATTTTTGCATTCTTTTTCGGAGGCTAAATGCAGAATATACATGGTCGCACAGCGATCATTACCGGCGGTTCCCGCGGTATCGGAGCGGTTGTCGCACAAGAATTGGCTCGACAAGGTCTGAACCTCGCTTTAGCGGCAAGATCGGAGGATGAGCTTCTCGCGACGGCGAAACAACTGGAACTTGAGAACAACAAAGCCATCATCGTTCCAACTGACGTGACGGACGTTGATCAAGCGCAAAACCTGGTAGATCGCACCGTCGATGAGTTTGGCACAGTAGATATTCTGATTAACAATGCAGGGATCGAGCGCGTTTTTGAATTTCACAAACTTGCGCCAAAAGACATTCAGCGGATCATTGAAGTCAATTTGACTTCGGCTCTGGTGATCTCCCGCCTTGTTTTGCCCGTTATGCTCAAACAAAAGAGCGGACATATTGTGAACATGGCTTCGCTTGCCGGGAAATTCAGGCCGCCCCACACGCAGCCATATACTTCGAGCAAGGCGGGATTGATTGGCTTCACATCGTCTCTCAGGGCGGAGTTTCGTCATCAGGGCGTTAGCGCTTCGGTCATTTGTCCCGGGTTTGTCGGCGATGCAGGCATGTTTCATCGCCAAAAGGACGAAGCCAGTTTACAGCCGACAAAGTTAATGGGCACCTCTTCAGCCGAAGGGGTTGCACGCGCCGTCGTTAAAGCGATCAAGAAGGACAAACCTGAAATTTTGATTAATCGCGGGCCGATTCGAATTGTCACAACATTGTGTGAAATATTTCCCGGGCTGCCGAGAGTTATTTGTAAGTTTGCCGGCGTTAGTGACATGCTTTTGCAGGGCGCGCGAACGCGGGAAAAAGTGGAAGGCGTTTAGCGGACGGGATTTTTAATAAATTTACCTTGACTTTGCATCTAACTGCGCCGCATATTGCCCGCTTTTTCGAATTGACGCCAGAATGTAACATTTTATAAAACCGTATTTGACTATGCAGACCTCCCACAAATCCGCCGTTATTTCGGCAGTAGCTCACCATCTTCCGGAGCAAGTCCTTTCTTCAAGACAGGTGGAAGATAAAGTGAATTCAAACGCGAACGGATTCAAACTCCCCAACAGCATGCTTGCGCGCATGAGCGGCGTAGAGAATCGTCACCACGTCACCAACGGCGATTCGTCGTCTGATCTCGCGTCTCAAGCCGCAAAAAAAGCCATTGAAAAAGCCGGGCTGAAACCCGAAAATATTGACGCGCTTATTTTCGCAGCCGCTTCTCATGACGTGGCCGAGCCCGCGACGGCAAATTTGGTGCAGGCCAAAACCGGCTGTAAAAACGCTCACGTTGTCGACGTCAAAAACGCTTGCAATAGTTTTCTGAACGCCTTGGATTTCGCGCTTTTGATGATTCAAGCCGGGCGCGCCGAACGGATTTTGGTTGCGGCGGGCGAGGTGCTGTCGCCGTTTATCGATTGGCGTATCGGCAGCATGAAAGAATGCACCTACAAAATGGCTGCGCTAACGCTTGGCGATGGCGGCGCGGCATGCGTTGTTGAAGCTTCGGACGACCCGGATCGAGGACTTTTTCCGGGAACGTTTTATTCTGACGGCGATCATTGGGAGCTTTCCACGATCCTGGCGGGAGGCACTATTATGGCGAGAGATTTTTCCAGAATGTATTTTGAATGCGACAGCCGGAAATTGCAAAAACTGGCCGTTTCTCACTTGCCGCGCGTGATTGACAAGGCGATTTCCGGGCTTGGCTGGAGTTTGCAAAAGGACGTGAAATTGGCTGTACCGCACCAGGTTTCCAAGCACGTCATCCAGCTTCTCTGCAAGGCGATCAAGTTTCCATTTGAAAAAACGATGGTTACGCTCACAAATGTTGGCAACACGGCAGCGGCCAGCGTGCCAATTGCGCTGAGTATCGCGAACGAACAAGGCTATCTTGAGCGCGGCGACAAAGTTCTGCTCATCGGCGGCGCCGCAGGATTCAGCGCCTCGGTTATTCCAGTCGTGTGGTAATTTTAGATTGAGCCTTTGAAAGTGTGTGACACAGTTCAAATACGCGACCTTTTCACCGAGTATTTTTTACGAAAAAGCAGAAGTGAGCGATTACGGTGGCCATGCTTGCAAAGACCGCCAGCCAGCCAAGATAGTCGCCGAATCGAACGTAAAACGTGATTTCGTCGTTGAGCTGAACCTCGCCCTTGACGGCAATGCGTTCATTGTACTCAGTCGCCTGCAAAATATCGCCGCGTTGGTTGATGAAACAGGAAATTCCCGTATTCGCCGAACGCACGATACTGCGTCTCGTTTCAATGGCCCGTAACGAAGCGTAGTGTAAATGCTGCCGATGGCCCGGCGTGTTTCCCCACCACCCGTCGTTTGTGATGATGATGATCGCTTGCGCGCCTTTCCGAATGTAATCCGCGACGTAATCCCCAAAAACTGATTCATAGCAAATAACCGGTGCGGTTCCAACGCCATCTGGGGAGAAAAAAACTTCCCGTTCATCCTGCATGCCCAAACTGCCGCTGATCCCGCCCAAATCAATTGCAAGGTTGCCTAAAAACTTGAACGCGCCGGGATAGGGCATTCGCTCAACGCCCGGCACAAGCTTCGATTTGTGGTACACCGCGAGGTTGTCAGTTTTGTTGTCAAACTGGACGGCGCTGTTGAAAGCGTCGTAGCAGCATTTCCCGGTTCGCTCGAAAGGACGTGCGCTCGGCGAGAGTTTGTCGCCCGGCCCAAAATTTTTGTAAGTGAAGGCGCCGATAATAAAAGTAGCGTCGGGGAAATTCTTGCCGAAAACGCGCAATTCATTCATGACCTTATTGCTTTTGAGCCGGTGGAGCCAAAGGCTGCCAAGAATCGCCGTCTCAGGCCAGGCAATAAACGCAGTCTTTGCCGTCGCGGTTTTGGCGGTCAGGTCTTTGAGTATTTCTCGCTGTTCTTCCGAGGTTAGGTTACCGTATTTCTCGTTGTATGGATCGATGTTCGGCTGCACGGCGACGGCCTCAACTTTCTTCCCGCGCTCCTGATAGCTGCGGTACATCAATAAAGAAATCAGAACCGGGATGGCGATTGCCAAGAGAAATTGCACCGCAAAACGGACGAAATATACGTTCATATTATGCGCAAAATTCTTCGCACGATCACTCTTGGCGTCCGACTCGGCGATCTTTCTTAAAGCAAAAAATGCGATAAGATTGGTCGTCAGAATCCACAGCGACCCGCCTGACGTTCCGGTAAACTCATACCATTGCACAAACTCCGGAAACTTTGCCAGACCATTGCCCAAAGTCAGCCAGGGCCAGGTCAATTCCCAGCGAAGATGCAAGTGTTCAAAAGTCAGCCAAAAGACAATGAGTGAAAAATAGCCGAGGCGGTCGCCAAAAGTTTTCTTCGTTTGGTGAAACAGCAAGAACGGGATCGTCATGAGCAAGGCGTTGGCGAAGTTGGCCATGATGGCGCCGGCGATGGATGCTTTGTAGATCCACCAGGTTGTGAGAATATTCCAGAGAAGAAACGCCGGATAGATGTGTTTTAATAAAACAAGTTTCGAAGCGCTGTTGCTGCGTTTTGAAATTTCACTTTCGAGCAGCAGGAGGGGGGTGAATCCCAGAAACAAGAGAATCGCAAAAGACGTCGGGGGCCAGCCCAAGCTCATGAGCGCGCCGAAAGCAAGAACATATAGCCAGAGTCGCAAATTACTGTTTAGTCGGGAAAGCAAAATTGAAGAATCCGTTTTTCAGTTAATACGCGCTAAGACCAGCAAAAAATGCAATCAGAACCGATGGGTTCCGCATGATTTTGCACGGGTAAAGCCGGTGATGTTTTTTAGCATCGTGTCATTCCAGATTAAAAGGCCTCGAATCATCTGACATTTACAATTACCCCCGGCAGCTTCACGCCGCCATCATCGGGCGAAACGTTGTTCGAATGTCAAAGCCTAAACAAGCGTGCGCTTTTCTCAGGCTGTTTTCTACGAATTCCGGCGAGCCGCCTTTTGCGAAAATAAACCCAAGGTAACTCGAACCTTCCGGCAATGGAACGAGAAGGCTGCCTGGGCTCGCAGAAATGTGAACACCTTGCACGCCGTTGACGCGGCTTGCTTCATCAACGCCAGAAAAGCTTTCCAGTTTCCCGCCTTTTGGGATTGGAATCATCATAACGCCGCTGGCTTGAATGTTTGGATGCGGTTTTGGTGTGGTCGTTTCGCCAACAGCGTGCTTTAACACAAGTTCTTCTAAAGATGTCCCTGAAGCAAAACTCAGCGTACGACTGCATAATCCGCCGATTGTGCGCGCAGCAATTTCCAGAAAAAACACGCCCTTTTTGTTGAGTCGCGCTTCTGCGTGAATTGGACCGTGACGAAGGCCAAGCGTTTCGCAAGCGAGAGCGAGTTGTTTGAAGATATGATTCTGGGTCTGATGAGAAAGTCGTGACGGCGTGATGTACAAAGTTTCTTCAAAATACGGGCCGGTGAGCGGATCAGGCTTATCGAAAACGGCTAAAATGTCCAGCTTGTCCTGCGTCAAGAGCCCTTCAATCGCGATCTCTTTGCCCGGAATGTAGTCTTCGACAAGGATGCTTTCGCGCAATTCAACGTCATGTTTAGCAAACTCGGCTTCGTTGAGAATTTTTCTGATTCGGTTCAAAGCGAATTTGAACTCGCGCAAATTATTTGCTCGAATAACGCCGCGACTGCCGGAAAGAAAAAGCGGTTTGAGTACGCAAGGAAACGAAATTTCGTCCGCAATTCCTTCGATCTCATCCGTTGCTTTGACCAAACAAAATTCAGGAGAACGTAAGCGCCGATTTTCAGCCAACTTTTTTCTGAAAAAATATTTGTTGCGAGAAATTTGCGCCGCCCGAAGCGAGTTACCGGGGAGACCTAAACGTTGATTCAGAATCGCAGCCAGTTCCACCGAGACGTCATCCACGCCTATGGCCGCGCTGATGCTTTTGCTTCTGCAATGTTCCAGGATGTTTTTAGCGCTCTCCTCGATGCTTGAAAAATCTATGGAAATTTGCTTTTCAGAAGGCCATTTTTCAGACAATTTGCGACAACGGTCGGAAGCGACAATCGCATCGATTTTCAAACGTTCGGCGGCGGCCAGAAAATCGCTAATGCGATAGCTGGCGTTGGGCGCAACGAGAAGTATTTGCGGGCGGGGAATCACAGACTCAGGCGAGCGTTATTTCGAAGCTTGGGGTTGAAAATCCGGCGGCGCCTCACTGCCTTCGCCGAAGAAATATTTTTCCATTTCCTGGTCTAAAAATGCGTTGGCTTTGGGGTCGACTGGACTCAAACGGTATTCATTGATTAGCATGATTTGATGCCCGAGCCACATTTTCCATGCTTGCTGTGAGACATTTTCAAAAATGCGTTCGCCAAGCTCCCCGGGCTGAGGCGGCTCATTCAAACCTTCCAAATCTTGTCCTAATTTTACACAAAAAACTGTGCGCGACATTCTTTTCTCCAAATGTGTGAATTACAGGGTTTGGCCTGACGGCCCAACGACTATGGCGTTTTCAAATCCTTTTGACCGCAAGCGCTGCAACTGGGAATTGGCTTCCCGGCTTGAGTTGAATTTGCCTACGCATACAAAATATTTGCCGTTTTGCATAAATGTATGGCTGTTCACGCGCCGTTGCGTCAGCGAATTGTGCTGCGTGGAAGCCGAAGCCTGATCGAAATGTGAGCCGACCAGAATCGTGTAATAGCTAACGACCAGTTCGCGTGAGGCGGCTACTCCGCGTTGCTGTTTTTTGAACGGCATGTTGATTTGGACTTTGGGAAGTTTGAGCTGCTGAACGCGCTGCCAAAAGCTGCCTTCCATGGTGCCCAAAGAAAAAACGAGAAAATACGTGACCGCAAAAAAGCCCCACCGGATGATGGTCCAAGAGACCATTCCGAAATACATGTAGGCTTTTTGCGTACCGGGTTTGAGTTCTGGCATAGCTTTGTATCCTTCCGTTGATGAAATTCAAGCTTGTCGTAAAAGCGCCAATCATCCTGATTTTAAGCCAGACAATTCAAAGTCTGTAGTTAGTGTGCGATAATTTTCGCTTCTGAAAATCCTTTTTGGTGAACTTTGTTCAATGTCTTGCCAGCCTTGCCGGAGCTGGAGAACTTGCCCACAACAACGTGGTATTTGTTGTTCAATTCGAGCACTGAATTGTTGATGCGGTGGCTCATGAGCTGCTGCCGAAGGTTCCGAGCTTCCTCTCGATTATTGAAACTGCCGACCGATACGGTATAATGCGAATTTGAGGCTCCGTTCGAACCGCTGTAAGAATAAACTTCGGTACTTGCGCCGTTGGTGGAATTGGAACTGGCTGGAGCAGAGGTTGTCGTCGTAGTCGATTGAGGCGAGTCGCTTGATGAGCCGACCACGCGCGCCGGCAAACTTTTCAGCGCTTCAACAGGCGCAATGCCCTCACTCTCTACCATTCTGCCAAACTTATAGGCCAAGAAAAGCAACGCGGGAATGAGCGCCAATTTGATGATCATCACCGTGTAAACCGCGATTTTTTGCCACACCTGATTTCCCTCCTTTTCCTCATTTTGGTTTGAATTACGCGCCGACTCGGCGACAGACCAGTCTAAAGACGAGGCGGGACAATGGTGGTATATTCATAGCCTTTGCGAGCGACGTTCGATTGAGTCCTTTGCGCCATTTGCAGGGATCGATATTTCCCAACGATAACGTAATAATAGCGTCCTTGTTGTATCACGCGGCTTTTGATGCGCAGCGTTGCAAGACGATTTTTTAAGCTATAAGCGTAGCTGCGTTGCTCATAACTGCCAATCAGGATCGTGTAGTAATTGAGATGCAAGCCTTCGCCGTAACGGTCGTCGCTTGAAAAAATGCTAGAAATACGATCCAAAGGCCCGGTTTGATTTTGATACTCATTTTGATACGGCGGGCCGCCGTTTCCGTCCGAGTAACCGAGGCTGTAAGTCATCCATAAAACAAACATGACGAGTCCGCCGCCAAAGGCCCAACGCAGAAGCTCGCCAATTGTTACGCTCAAGATTCTTTCAAAATTCATCCTGGCACCTGCTGCTGTAAAAACGTCCTGTTTTTCCCAAAGGTGTACTGTCGATACAGGCGGAGTCTGAGGCGCCCCCTTGTTTTGGGGACAAAGGGAAAAATTCTATTAAAACACGGTAAAAGATGCAAGTCTTTTGTGTGGTGAGTTGATCACATGGAGTATATCTTCATTTTCGTGGAAATGAAGAAAAGGCGGGATAAATTGCAGCTATAATTCATCTGGAATGATCTCCGCATCAAATCCCTTTTTGCGGATTTTTACAAGATCGTCTTCAAGTGCGCAACGCACTTTGAATTTTCCGACCGTTACGTAGAAATATCCGTTTTGAGGGATCACTTTGTTGTTTATCCGCTTGCGCCTGAGTTCACAGAAAAGAAGCTTCGCGTCCGTCGGGTTATCGAATGCATCAACAAGGATTGTGAAATATGGCAGTTGGAGTTGGGGCGGGGGGGGAGGCGGTACGCAAGATGAAGAATTAAAAGCGTAAAATGAGATTGACAAAACAATGACGATGCGTTTTGTTCTGTGTATCATCATACCCCCTCATACAGTTTGACCAGTGTAATTTTCGAATGTTAAGGGCAGGCAATTCGAGCCCTAAATCCCTTCCGGGAAATGCTTCTTAGCAGTGCGTTTCGATCTTCCCCCGCCCTGAGCCGCCCGACCGTGACAAAGTAAGCTCCGTTTTGAGAGACAATTTCGCCACGAATTCTTTGTTTGACGAGTTGATTCTTCAGCGCTTTGGCTTGATCGCGAACAGGAAAACATCCCTCAAATACAATCGTGCAATAAGGAGCGACGAAAAAGCAAGTCTGTGGGCGCGGGGCTCTATCTATGGGTGCGCAGCTAATTTTGGGAACGGGGATGAGCCTCAGCCGCTCCATCAAGCTTAAGCCTTGGCCATGAAGCATCCCCACGCGATAGGCAAAATAGACAAAAACGAATATGCCCGAGACGTATATAAAGCGAATAACGGCTCTTGTCATAAAACGGCTTTTCGGCGTTGCGCGAGTTTCTTATAAAAATTGTTATAATGAATTGATCGTCGTTAGAACGATTAATAACAAGAAGCCCGCAAAAACGAAAAAATCCAACACGATTCTTCCATCATGATGCGTTTCCTTGCAAATTTTTAAAAATTCATCTTTTTTCATCGGTAATCACTCCCATGTTCTCGAAGAAACTTCGGCAAAGATGCAGAATGTTCGAATCTTTCTTCCCTATGATTCCAGAAAGCGAAATTTTTTCCCACAATATTTTACAAGATTGCCAATGAGTTGAAGCCTTTGATGCAACAGAATCGCGCATCGCTTCAAAGAAGCCCCAACACGTCAAGTGGAATTAGACTATGCCTGCATCAATTTAAATGCAACTCATTTCACCTCGTTCGTCACAGAGACGAGGCCGTTTTTGAGCAGTGCGTGCGGTTCTGTTTCGATGGCGGCTGGGGCTTTCAAACGAAAAAAACTCATCTCCCCTGGCCCCTCCAGATTTAATTGCCCCTGGACGTCCAATTTCCGGATTTGATTCGAAGGCGCTTTGGGCATGATTCCAGGCACGACGAGAAATCCTTCCGCGTCAAATACGCTTTTTCCCTCATATTGCGAAAGATCGCCTAAATCGGTGACGACGAGTTCTAACCGTGAGGAGCCGTTTTCGAATGTTGCTTGAACGTCTACGCCAACGTCTCCTAGAAAAGGCTCTTGTTGAACGCCGTTTAAAATGAGAGCGCGGCGAATCAAAATATCGAAAACGTCCTTATCGTTGTTGTTGAGCGGGAGAGATTCGTAGATAGACGCATCAAACTGTTGATATGAGTTGTCGGCGATTGCTGAACACGCCGACAAAATCGCGACAAAGTTCATTTTGACCAGAAAGGACTCTTCGTCAAGTTTCCATCCGCCGGTTTCTAACAGAATTGTTTTCGTTCCCGCTTTTTGAAAGAATTCGCCGAAAGCGGTTGGCATGTATTCAGCATTATAACGCGCCAAATGTTTGGCAATGTGCGGATTCAGAGCGTCCGCCATGACGCTCGCAAGTTTCTTGGCTTCAAGAATGTTTGCCGTTTCAGTATGGTCGGGATCAAGGGGTGGAACAAGCAGAGCTATTGAGACGATTTTGTTAGTTCGCGCAGAGGTGCGGCGCGGGTTTTGGTCGTGCAGGTTGAGCGCAAACTCCGGCTTTAATTTTTCTTGCGTGGATGTTAAGATTCTTGCTTCAGGGGTCGCCAACAATTTGACGTCGCGATTGATATCGAGACCTTGCGCATTGCGACGGCGGTTCTTTTCCGCGCCGTCAGGATTTAGCATCGGAATCGCATAAATCGTTACATTGTTTAGAATGCTGTTGCCAAGCTGACCTTCAGGGTTTTCGAGCAAAAACGCAAAAACATCCACGAGCGCGTTTGTGGCCGTCCATTCGTCGCCGTGCATTTGTGACCACATGAATATTCTGCGTTTCCCCGACCCGATTCGAACCAAAAATATATCCCGCTTTTCTACGGACTCCCCAATTTTTTCAAGGTGGAAATGTTCGGGGTGATGCTTCTGGAATGAGCATAAGAAATCCAACAGTTTTGCATGGCGAAGTTGAAAGCGATGTTCTGGCGAGACTTTGATTCGGTCGTAAATTCGAGACAGATTCTGGTGCGACATTTTAGGAAAAATAGAAGTTGGTTGGTGATTGCGAAATTATCAGATGAGTATCTTGCCCGGCTTGTTGCCTGAGTGTTGTCCATCATGAAATACAGGAACCCCGTTTACAATGACTGAATCAATCCCCTCAGGATATTGTTTTGGCTCGTTAAAAGTTGCTTTATCAATGACTGTGTCGGGATCGAAAACGACCAGGTCCGCCCATGCGCCGACTTCAATGACGCCGCGATTTTTAATGCCCATGACTTGCGCCGGGAGAGACGTCATTTTTCGAACGGCTTCTTCGAGAGACATGATTTTTTGTTCGCGAACGTACCGTCCCAAAACGCGCGGAAACGTACCAAAATTTCGCGGATGAGGGCTTCCTTTCGCCAAGGGCCCTTCGACGGCGCGCGCCGAACCGTCCGAAGCGACGATTGTAAACGGATGGGCTAACAATCGAGACGTGTTTTCTTCGCTCATTCCAAAGCCGACCATGCCTCCGCCGCCGTTTTGAGATATGACCAACTTTTTTAGGAAGTTGTAAGGTCCCTGGTTCAATTCCGCCGCCACCTCACCCAATCGTTTCCCTTCAAACGCTTTATTTTCAGCGCCGCTAAGGCTTGAAATAAGCACGGAATTCCATGAACCCAATGAAGTGATTTTCGAATCGACGTACTGGCGAATTTGTGAATCAAATTCTGGATTATTCAAACGCTCCACAAAAGCGTCGCCGCCGTTTTCGCGCGCCCAGAGTGGAAATAAATTGGACAATCCCGTGCTGTAAGCCACGTAAGGATAACGGTCGCAAGTCACTTGCATTCCGGCTTGACGCGCCTTTTCCATTCGTTCGAGTACTGAGTCCAGTCTGTGCCAATTTCTTTGCCCCTGCGCTTTCAAATGGCTGATGTTCAATCGAACGCCGCCATTCTTCGCGATTTGGATTGCTTCTTCGACAGCTTCTTCCAGGGCGTCATCTTCGTTGCGCATATGGCTGGCGTAGACTTGATCATTCGGCAGGATTCTGCAGAGCTGCGTCAATTCATCTTGTGATGCGAAGCTCCCGGGAGTGTATTCTAATCCAGTTGAGATATGGCGCGCGCCCTGTTCCAGGCTGAGCTGCAGAAGCTTCTGCATTTCTTGCAACTCTTCAGGCGTCGCCGGGCGATTTTCATAGCCAATGACATATTTACGCAGTGTGCCGGCTCCAACCATCGTCGCAAGGTTGACGGAAACGCCTTGCGCTCTGATCTGCTTAAAATATTGTGAGAAATTTTCCCAATCGCCGTCGATGCCGTAGCTTTTCAGAAGCGACTCACGTTGTGAAGCGCGCATTTCGGCGTTAAGCGGCGCAACGGATCCGCCGTCCTGCCCGACGATTTCGGTAGTTACGCCTTGGCGGATTTTTGATTGTGCGTTGCCGTCAACCAAAAGCCGGACGTCGCTGTGCGAGTGAATATCTATAAATCCGGGAGATATGATTCTGTTTTTTGCGGAAATGGTTTGGCGGGCCTTTTTTGAAGAAAGATCGCCGATTGCGGTAATTCTGCCCCCCGATACGCCGACATCGCTTTGGATGATCTCATTTCCCTTTCCGTCGCAGACGAGACCCTGGCGCAAAATGAGATCAAAGTCAGAAGATTTCGAGCAGCCGATTGCAAAGAGCGCGAAGGATGCGCCGCCGGAAGCAGTGGATTTTAGGAATCTGCGACGCGTGATCATTGAGCGGGACGGGTTTCCAATTTTGAGACGCGAAGGCTAAGATTGTAAGTTTCAACCATGCCGGGGATGAGAAAAAGGTCAATCAACCAGCCTACCAGGAACAGACCGCCAGTGATGAGCCAGATCACGCCGGTTACGGTTTTTCCGGCATAGAAGCGATGGATGCCTAATACGCCAAAAAAGAACCAGAGAATATATGCGATTGCGACCGATCGTTCGTTCAAATGCGAAACCTCCAAATGGGTTTAAATCATCGTGCTGAAAAACGGCGTGCGCGGAACTATTGCCGCGACGAGACGCTGTCTACGCATGAGAACCGCTTTGGTTACGAATGATAACTTTTTCTGTTGGGGACGGCAATAAAAAAGCCCCGACTTCCTGCTCGGGGCTTTTGATCAAATGAACTTGTTATTGCAGTCTCTTCCTAAGACCCCCATCCTGGCATTATTCGAAATGGTAGTCCCAGCGAATTTCTCTAACCTTGTTATCGGCTAAGGCAAAAGAAACGCTGCTTGAACCGTTTTCGTGATCGTAATAGACAAGTTGGCGGGAGGTCATCCTTTTCGGGGTTCCAAGCATGGCAAGCACCACATCTTTTTGGGAACCTACTTTAGGGCCAAGTTTGGTGTTGATGGCTGGGTTTTCAATGGCTATGGAAACAACAAATTGTTGTTTTGAGACGGATGATTCGTAAAGAATAATTTGCAGTCCGTCATAAGTCAGCGTGTGAATTTGATCCGAGCTTTTTGGGTAATGGATGTTTCTGATCGCTCTCGAGGTCAGGCTTTGCGGCGCGCCAAGCTCGGCGAAAATCTGTTCTTTTGTTTGCCCGATTTGTTTTGAGAGTCCCGACTTTATAAAATCTTTGAGGCTTAACGCCTGCGCAGAGGTGTTACGCTCTGCCGCGAAGCTCTGGCTGAATGTTAGAAAGAGCGCCAGAAGAATAGTCGTTGTGCAAAAATAAACCGTTTTTCTTTTCCAACTGCGCATGATTTTCCTCCCGCATACTAGCGTAATAATTACACATTACGCTCTTTTTATCGCGCTCAATATCTATTCCGGGTGATCTGAACGCTGTTTCTTGGCCTTTGCGAGTGCGAGTAGAAGTAATTTTCACAGGAGTTAAGCAAAAACCAATCCACGAAGCGGCGTTTGGGTCTGCTTGTCAGAAATGTGCTCCAAAGCTTTAAAAAACAATAAACCAACTTTGTGTTGCGAATATCGACGATTTTCGCAAAAACTCATGATATAGTTGAAAAACGTGCAAATCAACGCGACCGGTAAATAATTGGCCACTTTCGAAGACTATAAAATCTGTGCTAACGCTTGCCAATTGTGCGCTGGCTGAGTTCTTTCAAATGAAAGGATGCGGTAAATTTTTCGTTTTCTCCGTCATCGTGAACGCAGACGGCGCTCAGGTCATACACGCCCGGCCGATAGCTTTTTTGCAGCGGCACCTGGAACGTCGCAATCTCGCTATCGTCAAGTTCGGTTTCGCCGGTTCCAATTTGCGTGCCCTTGTAAGAAAGCTTCCAGGTCAGCCGTTCACACGCGGCTGTCGTGTCTTCACGCAGCCAGCTCACGTGCATGTAGCTTTTGGAGCCTTCGTGAATGATATAGTAATGCGGGTTTCCTTCCAGGCGAAATTGCCAGAGCATGAATTGACGTCTTCTATCCGACTCGCCGTTTTGCCCCGCCGGAACGCCTTCCTTTTCTCTCAGCTTTTCGTACAAGCTGTTGAAGCGGAGCAGGTAATATCGAGGATCGCGCAACGTGTAAGCTTCTTTCATCAGCCGATTTTTCGTTACCTGGAAATTAGAAACTTTTACCCCGATGTTTATCCGAAAGTCTGAATAGTTATCCTGACCGCTCAAAAATGTGCTTGGCGTCAGCGTATAGTCGGTTCCGTCGGCTTGTTCCGTAAGTTTGACGTCTACGCCGCCGGTCAAGACGAATCGCGAACCCAATTTAACGTGAACGGCAGGCGAAAGATACAGGTAAGATTCTCGGCTGTGAGCAAAAGTTGGCGGTGAAGAAATAAATTTGTTGCCAGTAACTTCCAACGAAAAATCAGCAACGCGCCTTCTAAAAGTAAAGCCCGCGCCATAAACAAGTTCCTGCGAGGGGCTGTTCAAAAAAACGGGCAGTCCTTGCTCAAAGCTGCCAATCACGCCCTTATCGTTGTGATTCCAATAGCCGAAATTTAAGTTGAACGCGGCTGCGTCCTGCGGGAAAAAACGATTCACTGCATAAGTAAAAAGCGCATTGGCGCCCAAGGCGACGCGTTTGAAACTATAGGGCTGGAAAGGGATGTTTTGGTTGTTTGAAAGCGGAATGCGCCCCGCGACTTGTAAGCCAAAAATGAAGGGGCTGCCTTTCGGTGAAATTGAGCCGAGCTTAAAACCCAGGAAAAGTTTATCAGGGGTGTTCGTCACCGGCGAAGCTTGATTGATATCTTGATAATAAATCACGTTTGTAAAGAACTCGACGCGATCTTTGGGCGCGTAATTCGCGCTCAACAAACCAGTGATATCAAAGAAATTAATGTTGTTTTGACGCGCAAAATAAACACGCGAATGCGGCATGATCGTCCAGCGGCCCGCAGGCAAAGTGTAAGCCGGTTGGACATAAACCAAATCACCGCCGCCGTTAAAGGTGACTTGCGCATGTCCGATTTTGAAAGGAAGGCTGGCTAAAATGAGGGAGACGCCCCCAAAAAGGATTTTGCTGAATTTCATGGTGCGATGCTTCAATCCTTTGAAAAAAAATGCGAGTTAACTCTTTTCAGAAGTTATATACGCAACCTCTCAGTGAATAGCAGACGGTTTATTCGCAGTTTTGTCTTTTAACGACAACAACTGTCGCATCATCTTGCCATTTGGGCGAATCCCCAAAGTCTTTCGCCGCCGAAAAAATCAACTCCAGGATTTCGGCGGCGGTTTTATGCTGATTTTCGATAACGCAGGCTTTTAACCGCTCCAGCCCAAACAACTCCCCGTCTGAATCTTCGCGTTCAAAAACGCCGTCGCTAAAGATTACCAGGACGGATTCAGCGGGCATGTGAATGAGTTCGCGGTGGATGCTTAATTCCGGCAGCGCGCCCAAAATCATTCCGGTCGCTTTCAATTCCACGGTCTTTTCGCCGCTGACTAGAAACGGCGGCGGGTGTCCGGCATTGATGTAAATCATATTACCGCTTTTTTCGAGCTCCCCGTAGAATAAGGAGATAAAACCGCTTGAGAAGGTACTCCTGTGGATGACGCTGTTCAACTTTTTGATCGTGTAGGCCATCTTCATTTCTTTTTCAAGCCCCATGCGCAAGCCGGTGACGACGTCTCGAACCAGAAGCGCGGCAGGCAAGCCGTGGCCGCTGGCGTCGCCCAGCGTTACGCCGAAAATATCATCGTCAAAAACGAAGTAGTCGATCAAATCACCGCCGACGATCTCTGCGGGCACTGATTTTCCTGCGATGTCATAGCCTTCTACTTTTGGAGGATACGCCGGGAGCAAACTGGCCTGGATCATAGCCGCACGCTGGATTTCGCCTTCAATCGCATCTGAAGCCAGCCGATAATTGAGCATGGTTCGGACCGCGTTCAAGGTCAATTCCACTTGCTCTCGCGCCCAGCCGCTTTTGAGCTCAAAAACGAAAATCCATTTTTCTTCCGGGCTATGCACTTCAATTGCTGCGGGAATGGCGTACTCCAATTGTCTGCTGATTCCCGTATCGATTGAGAACTGCGGGTCGTCAAAAATGTAAACGCCGTTTTTTAGCACGTTAGTGACGGCTTTTGAAGTCATCGGCAGCCATGGGGCGGCCGTTCCGTCCGTTGATTCCGGCGGATTTACTAAGTGATAACCGCCGGCGTCTTCCTCGTAAATTCTCCCGTTCTTCAAATGTAAATCGTCGCCGAAGACCTGTTCCAATTCCTTGACGATCGTATACAAAAGATCATGCTCCGACTTGTTGCTGCTGATTTGAGTCAGAACAAAGTCGAGCTTCCTAAAAAACGTTTTGTGGTCCATATAACCGCTTCGAATTGTTTTCTGAAAATAAGGGCGCCAAGATAGCGGGGCGGAGGGTAAAAAGCAAGGAATGCCGGTGATTCGCAGGCACTATTTTCTTTTACGCGGCGGATCAAAAAACGGCGTTTTCGCCAGAGCCATGCTAACGCGTTTTCGCATGTAATTCACTGTAAATTCCAGCTCCAATTTGACTCCCGGCTTGGCGTATTTTGATTCTATCGTTGCGAGAGCGATAAACTTTTTAAGAATCGGGGAGAAGGCGCTGCTTGTCGCCTGGCCAACCTGTTTTTGCCCCGAATAAACGGGAACAGCCAGCCGCGAAGCGCGCCCGGCGACCGAAGGCGGAAGATCAAACTCATCGTGCAAGCTTTCCAGTTGCTCCCAGTTCGCTTCCAAGCCGACAAAAGCCCAAAACGAACCTTCATCTTTTTCTTTCACCAAAGCGCGCTTGCCGACAAAGTCCCCTTTGTCCAGTTTCACCGTCCATCCCAGCCCCGCTTCGAAAGGCGATGATTTTTGTGATTCGATCAACGCTTTTCTGGCCGGAATATAATCAACGTCGATTAGGAGCAATCCGGCCTCGATGCGCGCAATGTCCATCGCAACCAATCCGGTAGGTAGTAATCCGTATTTCCGCCCGCATTTGAAAATGGCGTCCCACAGATTTTCCGCGTCCTCCGCCTTTGTCCAGATTTCGTAGCCCAAATCTCCCGTGTAGCCGGTTCTTGAGATCGTGACGGGTGTTTTTTCAATCTGTGTTTCAATGAGTCGAAAGAATTTCAATTTCTCGATTTCTGCGTCTTTCGGCGTGAGTTCTTGCAAAACGGCGCGTGACAGCGGGCCTTGCAAGGAAAGTGCAGCCAGCATCATCGTGACGTCTTCGATCTGGACATTCATCTGATACCCGCAGTCTTGAAACCAACGCAAGTTTGGATCGGCGGAAGTGATGCGCCAATGATTCTCGCCTAATCGCGATACCGTGCCGTCATCCAGAATTTTCCCGGCGTCATCACACCAGGGCGTGTAAAAAATTTGGCCAACGGCGCATTTTTCAGCATTGCGGGGGATGATGCGATTGACCAGACGCGTCGCATCCGGGCCGGAAATTTCATATTTAAAAAGCGGGGAGACGTCGATCAAAGCCGCGGAATTGCGAATGGCGTAATACTCGCGTTCGTGCGAGTGCTCATACATTGCGGGGCTAACATAGTGCGACCAGTGCCGCCATTCATAGCTTTTGCAGAGGGCGGAAGTGCGGGAATGGAAGGGGGTTGTCAGTTGCATCTTTTCGTGAACCTGTCGTTTTCAAAAAGCCGGTCTTCGGTTCACGATAATACAAAATTGCATTTCGCTGACAACCAAAACCTATCGAATAACGCGAAATCCCAGATTAAAAGTTCTTCCGGCGCCAGCATTTTTACCCGCCGGGAAAATCGTGTAAAGCCCCTCGATTTCAAACCCGGGCGTGAGCTGATATTTTGCCCCAAATCCTGTCTGAGAATAAAAACTGGAGATCGAAAGTCCGCTCCACGACGGGCCAAATTCCGCCTGGAAATAGGCGGTTGTTTTTTTCGAAGGGTAGTAATTCAAAAACGCTTTTACCGGCGTTTGAAAAGACGTGCTTTCCTCATCGAAGCGCACGAACGTTCCGCCTTCAAAATAGGCCAAAAACTTGCGATTGAAACTGTGGTCAAAAAAAGCCTGCGTCCACCACTGAACGTCATCAAAATCGACGAACGGCCCGCCGTTGCTGAGGCCTTCGAGATCGGACGCAACGGGAATCACCACGGTAGTTTGGATAGCCAGATTTCTCAGTTTTTTGAAGGGCGAGATTTTTACTTTGGGCGCGATGGAGCCAATGGTTGTGCGCGCATTTTCGCCGCCGGAAAAACTCAGAACGGAAAACGGTGATGAATCCGCGGGTTCATTTGCGACGGATTTAAAATAAACGTCCGCACCGATGTTCACGGTTCGATTGATCCCGTACAAAACAGCGCCGATGCCGGTGAAAAAAGACGAGCGCCCGCCCGCGTCCGTTTTGTTACGGCCGTCGTCAAAAAATGCGGTCTGCGTATACAGGTTGTTGAAAATTTTGACCTCAATCTCGCCCTGCGCCAGAAGTGTTGACGGCGTGTAAGACTGCAAATTCAAATCGCCGCTAAAATCGTTTGATTGCGCGCCGTTGGAGCCGTTTTTCGCCTCATTTAGACGCCAATCGTAAGGCGTGTAATCCACGCTGAAATTTGCCGGGATTTTATCTTCGCGGAACCGGTTGATGTATTCGATGACGGTGCTTCCGCCCGTGACAAAATCTTCTCGATACCATTTGAAAATTTCTGAAACGAATACTTTTTTGCTTGCCTTGTCCAACCGGACATGCAGGTTTTGGTTGAGAGAAATTTCCGTACGCTCCTGAAGTTGTTTATCCAGTGTTTCCGGAAAATAAGCGCCGGGAATGATTGATGGGCAGCCTATCGCGGCACAGACAAGCACGAAATGAATGCGCGCGTCTTTATAAACAGCACGGATTTTTTTATTTTCAATGTCGTTCAGCGTTAGCTTCCCGCCGCCGGCGTTGTATTTTTTGCGGTCAAAAAAGCCGCCCGTATCCATCGGCGATTTGGTTGGATAATCGTTCACAATGCCTTTGATGACGAGGATATTGTACGCGTTAATCCAAAAGGCCTTGCGGGCGCTGGCGTCAGGCGCCGCGGAAAGATCGAAATTTTCTACGCGGCTCACGAGCGCATTTAAAGCTGCGGGGTGCTTCGAAATTGCGCTATAGTCCACGCGTCCGTTGCGAATGTATTGTTTGAAGAATTGATCTGACTCAGAGAAGAAATTCTGTTCCTGAGATTTTAGCGAGCCCAGGCTGAACGCCAGAAGCGTTGATGTGAGTAAAAATAGAATTCGGCGACTTTTCATGAGGTGACTCCGTAAGCCCGGCGAACCGGCGGTTTTTGATGATATTTGGTTAAATATAGACTGACAACAAATGATTCATCACAAAAGGATAACGAACAGATCAAATTCTTCAAACCGGTTTTAGCGGCGGTTTCATCCCTAAAAATTACTCGAATTCAAATTGGTGACGTCATGAAAAAAAATGCAATTTTCTTAACGGCAAGTTTGCTGTTGCTTTGCGCCTGCAAGGGCGAAAGCGTGAGCGATGAATATTGGGAGAAAGCAACAAAACTGTACGAAGAAGCGAAAGAAGCGGGCGAGAATGTCCCGGGGGATATTATGGAGTGGGTCAGGAGCGACTTTTCGAAAATCGGGACATGGGAATACCAGATCGTGGATAGTGAGATCAACGATCCCGATGAATTGACCGAATTGCTCAACTCCTTCGGCGATGAGCGTTGGGAATGCTATTTTCTGGAAAAAACGCCGTCCGGCAGGCGCTTCTATTTGAAGCGAAGCGCGAAAAGTTATCTTTATGCAATCCCGGCGTCTGAGCTGGCGAAACTTTTGTCACGGGAGTGAAAATGGACGAAATTTTTATCAAAAACTTACGCATCGATTGTATCGTCGGCATTTTGCCCGAGGAACGCAAATATGAGCAGCCTCTGTTCATCGACGTCGCTCTCGGACTTGATTTTTCAGATGTCGTGAAAACCGGCGATCTGGGCCAAAGCGTTGATTACGATCATTTAACTAACCAGATTATCGACTTTATACAGGCCAAAAAGTATTTGCTTCTGGAAACCGCGGCAGTGGAAATTTCGGACTTTCTTTTTTCTGAGCACGCTGTCATCGAAGAGGCGGAAATCAAAATCAAGAAGCCGCGCGCCTTGGCCGGGAGAGCGGAATACGCTTCGGTTCGTATTAAAAGATCCCGGAAAGACGCCGCGTAACATCAGTTAATAAACGAGCACTTGGTCGCGCGCTGCGAAAGAATGATTTGCTTATAAGTGACAGTTCTGATATATTCGTCCGCGTTCGATGAACAATCGATTTTGATCATTTACAAGGAGGGTCTTGAGCTTGAACGAGACGGAGTTCAGAGAAAAACTCGACTCAATTGAGTGTATTGTACTGGACTTGGACGGCACTATTTACTTGGGGAACACGCTTTTTCAAAACGCTTCCGATCTTCTTGAGAATATCAAAACTTCCGGGCGCAGCTACATTCTTTACACCAACAATTCATCTTTTTCTCCTTCCGATCATCTACAAAAATTATCGTTTTTCGGTCTCGATGTTGAAAGCGACGCACTCTACACTTCCGCTGACGCAACGGTGGAATACTTGCTCAACTACGGCCCCGGACATCGTTTATGCGTGCTGGGTACGGATTCTCTCATTCGTTTTTTTGAAGAGAACGGCTTTATTATTGAACCCGACAAGCCTGATGCTTTGGTGCTCGGCTCCGATTTTGATTTTGACTATAGCCGACTGACGCACGGCGTTCGCCTTTTGAAGCGCGGCGTTCCTTTTTATGCGACGCACATTGACCCGACTTTCCCGATTGAGCACGGTCAACACATGCCGGATTGCGGCGCTCTCGCGGCTGCGTTGACCGCCGCGACTGGGGTGAAACCTATCGCTATGGGAAAGCCCTTTTCACCGATGTTGGAGGGCTTGCTGCGCCGCGCAGGCGTCGGCGCGCAGGATATCGCCGTCATTGGCGACGGCCTGAGAACCGACATTGCTTTTGGCAATGCACACAATCTGCTCAACGTCCTGCTCCTGACGGGCGATACGAGCATAGAACAACTCGGTCGTTCACAGATCAAGCCGGATTTCATCGCTCCTTCACTTCAAAGCCTGATCAAGTTTTTTGAGCCCGCCGAAGAGCATTTTGTTGCCGCCTGACGTCCCTTCTCAAAACAACGCTATTATTTCGGAATAAAAGAAGATTTGAGCGAGTTGTAATCGTCAAAGCTTTCACAGCTTTTTCCTCCTGGCAAATTCCTGTCATCACCCCCTAGAGACCGATCCAAAGGGTGCTGGATCGGTCTCTTTTTTTGCCTAACCTAGACTCGAAAAAATAATTCAAAAAATTGTCGCTCAATTTGATTTTCAAAAGCCATGTTCTATGAGAGAGTTCAGTTCTTCGACAAAAGTGCGCTCGGTTTCGAGAGGCTTTTGGCCAAATGCTAACGGCAAACAGCGAATAGTTTTGAAATTGAAAAAGAACTGGAAAGAAAAATTGCCGGACAAGACTTTTGAGAATCGCTATGATATTTGGAGCGATCTGCGGTTTGAGAAATGTGTTCTTTTAGCGGGAGGAATGAATGCAGAAAAAGGATTGCAGACAGCCTAACGTCCATGTAAGCCCTGCCTGCACAAAGATGTTGTCAACCATCCATGGTTCAGAGATGCGAGAGATGAATTATGAGAGGAAGGAATTTTTTGTTTGTGATCAACGGTGAACTTCCGCGTAACGCAATGTTTGTGACGCGCTTAATAGCGTAAATACCGAGAGTGCGAAATTGAGCTCATCGGTCGTTCGGTTCCACAGGCGACCTTCGCACCAAGCCTCCGTATTCTCTTGTCGGCGACGGTCTCCCGTCAGCAAAATTACTTTCAGATGACGATGCCTGACCAGCATTTCCTGCAAATAATCCGGCATGGGACCGACGTGCTGCTCAGAATTGGTCACGACAAGATCGACGGGAACAATTGTCAGAAGCTGCAACGCTTGTTCGCCGTCCTGGGCCAAAACAATCTGGTGTCCGTCTTCTTTTAGCCATTCAAACTGAGTCGCCTCGTTTTCCTTGTCGTCTCCGATAAATAGGATTCGTGCCATTCTCTCCTTTCCGTTTCTTGAAGTTTCTGAATTCTTCCTGAACCAAAACTTTGTCAGCGAACAATTGCCTGGTTAACGGCGCTTCAGAAAATGGGCTTGCTTGAAACCACGACTTCGTGCTTTCAAGTTTGCACACTATTCTTGACCTCCCTATCCGAGAAAATAACCTGGCGGCGCGTTCCCAATGGCTTCTTCCACGTGCCATTCCGTTTGCTGATTTTCTTGTTTGAGAAAGCGTCTGATCTCAGTTTCAATTGTGGCGAAGTCGGGCTTGAAAGCGCGTTTAAGCGTCGGCTTTTCTTTTTCCACATGCGCCCACTGGCAGAGTTTTTCCAGGTATTGCGAATCAAAAACGAACGTCTCTGTTCTATTCTCAGTCGGCGGCAAAGGCAACGGATGTTTTTTCTCCGCCATGAGCGAGGTGATGTTTTCTCGCCGGATGTGGAGAATATTCGCCAATTCATCAAAAGCTTCCGCTTGACCTTTCATGGTGAGCGGGATAACCATGTATAGACCTCCTTTGGGTTTGCAATAATCGTTAGAATCTTAATTGTTTTCGGCGCGGAGCTTCAAATTCAGTTGAAACTCCAAATAAAGCGGCAATAGCGCCGACCGCGAGCAAATTGTCCGGATTCATCAGCGTTGGGTTCAAAACGGCGGCGACAAGCCATAGGCCAATGACAAGCATGAAGGTTTTTTGCCACGCCTTGTGAACGAAAAGGGCGAGACAAATAATTATGACGCCGGGAATGATATAATTTGCTTTGGTATGCAGGCTTGCTTCCATGCCGGACAACATGAGCCATACGCCGAGAACCCCATTAATAATACCGTGTCTCATTTTTTACGACTCCAATAAGTCAAGCAACAGTATTAGAATGATCAGCAGGCGTTTCCGTCAGGAAAAGGTGGGGACTTTAGGCGAGGTGTGAGAGCATCGCGCTGATTAGAGTCTCACGTCTCAATTCATGTGCCACGCAAAAATCAGCGAGACATTTTGCCTGAATGCTCGGGCTTTAGACTAAATTCTAACGTTCTTTGAGACAACTCTCTTCTCGCGGGAGCGAAGAAGGCGGGAAAAAGTCTGATGATATGCTGAGAAGTTCATGATATCATGACAAGATAACTTGTCAAATCATGAAGTTGGCAATCACTGATTCAGCATCTGCTTTTCACTCATGAAGGCAAGGAATGTGGTCACTTCATACCATATTTTTCCAAACGATAATACAGAGTCGGCGGGGACAGATTTAGCAGCTTTGCGGCTTTGGTTTTATTGAATTTGGAAAGCTCAAGCGCTTGTTTTAGCAGGGATTTTTCCACTTCTTCCAAGTCGATGCCGTCTTCGGTCAATTGGAACGGGTCTGAAGACGCTTTCGCGACCAACCGGTGATTTTGAATAAAATGCAGATGTTCAGGCTGGATGAACTCATCGTCTTCGAAAATCGTGATTCGTTCTATTGTATTTCGCAATTCCCGGCCGTTTCCCTTCCAGGGGTGTTTTTGCATGATGCTTCTGGCTTCGGGGCTGAGGCCCTTGAAATTCTTGCCGAAGCGCTGGTTGTACTGCTGAATAAAATGTTCGGCAATCGTGACAATATCTTCAGGGCGTTCGCGCAGCGGCGGAATGAGAATAGAAACGACGTTCAGGCGAAAATACAAATCCTCGCGAAATGAATTTTCCTGCACCATCGCCGCCAAATCCCTGTTGCTGCAAGCCACGATATGTACGTCAACGCGTTTAAGCTGTGAGCTGCCGACCGGGTAAAATTCATGCTCTTCCAAAACGCGCAACAATTTAATCTGCGCTTCCAGCGGCAATTCGCTGACTTCGTCCAAAACGAGCGTGCCATGATTCGCCAGTTCAAATTTTCCGATTTGGTCTTTGTGCGCGCTGGTGAATGCGCCTTTTTTGTGCCCGAAAAGCTCCGACTCGATCAATTCCTTCGAGATCGCGCCGCAATTCAATGCGACAAACGGCTTGTTTGCACGCGGACTGCTAGCATGGATTTCGCGCGCGACAAGTTCTTTGCCCGTGCCCGACTCGCCTTCGATCAACACATTCACAGCCGTGCGCCCAATCGCCTGGATTTCTTTCCGAATCTTGTTCAGCGCGCGGCTTTTGCCGATAAATTGATGCTCTTTGTTTTTATCGAGCTGAATGCGGCGGCGCTGGTCTAGCTCGCGTTTCATGTCCGCGGATTCGAAAGCGCGCGGCACGGTCACCATCAATTCTTCTGCATTGATAGGCTTCGCCAAATAATCGAAAGCGCCGATTCTCATGCACTCAACGACTGTTGGAATATGATCGACCGCCGTCATCATCACCACCGGCACGTTCGGCAGCCTTTTCTTGGTTTTTTTGAGCATGTCAACGCCGTCAATGCCGGGAAGATTGATGTCCATCAAAATGAGGTCCGGCAAAATTTCGTTCAGCAAGCGCTGCGCTTCTTCAGCGGAGCCCGCAGGCTGAATGTCGTAATGTTCGCCCAAAAAATCCTTTATGGCTTCCTGATGCAGCTCGTCATCCTCAACGAGAAGGATGGTTTTCCTGTGTTGTTTTTTCATATCAAATCACTGTTGTTTAAAAAAAGAAATACACTTAAACGATTGGAAACAAAATTGCAAATTTGGCGCCGCCTCCAGCCTTGTTTTCTACGTAAATCTGGGCTTCGTGCTGCTCCAAAATTCGTGAGACAACGGCCATTCCAAGCCCGGTTCCCTCGGTCTTTGTGGTAAAAAACGGATTGAAGATTTTTTCGAGATTCTCCGGCTCAATTCCCTTTCCGGTATCCTCAATCGTTATTTTGACGGCGTCAAAAGTCCGCGTCGTGGTGACTGTCAGCGCGCCTCCGCCATTCATGGCGTCCTTTGCGTTCAAAAACAGATTGACGAAAACTTGAACGATCTGGTTGGCGTCGATCAGAACGTCAGGTAAATCTTCCGCATAGCTTTTTATCAATTTTACGTTCGCGGCCTCCAGGTCATGTTGTACGGAGCGTAAGCTGCTGTCGAGAACCTTGTGAACGGTGCGCTGCTTCAAAGCCGGCGGGTTGGGGCGGGCGAAGTCAAGAACGCCTTTGATAATATTTTGGATTCGCGAAATGCCGTGCTCGATGTTTTTGAACGCTTTTGTATATTTTTCATCATGGATCAAGCGGCTTTTGAGCGAATTGAAATACAAGCCGATTGAACCCAGCGGATTTCGGATTTCGTGTGAAATCGTCGCGGCAATTTCTCCAAGCGCGGCCAAACGTTCCATTCTTGCCGCCAAGCGCCTGAGATTCTTGGTTTCAGTAATGTCTCGTGCAACGCCTTGCACTGCCGAACGGCCTTCGTAACTGCAGAAAATAAGCTTGATTTCGACGTCAACGATAGAGTGATCTTTACGAATTAGCCGACATTCGAGCAAGGGCGAAACTTCGTTTTCCGATCCTTCGGCTATAAATTTTGCAACGTCATTATCATCCTTACGCTCAAAAAGCGAGTTGAAACCAAGATGATTGATCACTTCGACGGAATCATAACCCAGCATTCGCAGACCGACCAGATTCATGAACACCAGCTTGCCGTCCTGATGCACGAAAACGGCTTCCGGGGAAGATTCGATCAATCCGCGATAACGCTCCTCGCTTTCACGCAGCGCCTTTTCGGCCACTTTCTGGTCAGTAATATCCTCAAACGAAACAAAAACTTTTGACCAGGTTTTCTCATAATTCGGCGCGATTGAAAGCTTGATTTTTGTATTGATCGTATTGCCTAAAAGCGTTTGATTCAACGCCTCGCGCTCGAAAACGTCGTGCCCCTCCGCGAGAGAGATCAATTCCTCTCGCAACATTTCGTAAGACTCTTCGCGAAAAATGCCTTTCAAATTGCCGAGGAGTTGCTCCTTGCTCTCCGCTTTTAGCATTTTCAAGGTCGCTTTGTTGACGTCGAGGATGCGAATTTTTTCTGCGCACTCGCGCACCTCTTGCGGGCGACTCTCGAAATAAGCGCGAAAATCATTCACGCCTGAATTTTTCAACTCTGTGAGATAGGTTTTTATCTCGGAAAAATCTTCTTCCCAGAGCGAAATCGGTGCGTCTTCAAACAAGCCGCGGTAACGTTCTTCGCTCTCCTGCAATGCGATTTCCGAATCCTTCCGCTTGGAAATATCATGCCCGACGGCTTGAACGCCCAGGAATTCGCCGTTTTTGAATTTTGCGCGGTAGCTCCATTTCTGCCACCGCGCATCACCGTTCGGCGTGAGTACGCGGTGTTCAAGCGTGGTGACATTGCTCTTGGGAGAAAGTGCGTTCAGATGCGCTTCCAACCGTGCGCCGTCTTCCTCCGGTATGTTTTGCGCAAAGCGACTGCCGATGACGTCTCCCGACTTTTTACCGAAATATTCGCAGTAAGCGTCATTCGCAAAAGAGATCGTACGATCCGGATGAAAGCGGCAAATAAGCTCTGTTTGATCATGGATAATATCGCGCAGGCGGGATTCGCTTTTTCTGAGCGCGGCCTCCGATTTTTTTCGCTCAGTTTCAGCAGCTTCAAGTTCCTTAACGCGCAGCTTGAATTTTTCTAGCTCCCCAAGAAGTCGTTCTTGCGGTTTAATCTCATCTCTCATCAGCTCATCCTTGAGGCAGACAACATCATCGATTCATTCACGAGCAATCTTCAAAATCTTTTATAAACGAAAGATGGGATTTCGTATGGTGTGTTTCCGACTCCCGCATCAATCCTGAAAAGAGAAGCTGCTCCGTTTGAAAAGCGTTTCTTCCAAGTCGTCGGACGCGTCCTAACGTCCGGTGAAAGATAAAAATTGAAAGCAAAATGTCCAGCGAGAAATATGAAGCGAGCGAAATTTTTCATTTGAAAACGCGCCTGACATTCTCAAAACGCCAAGCGCATCAAAAACTTTCGCACCTACTTCATCAGAATGAGCTTGCGACTTTGCTGAAAAGACCCTGCGCGCAAAACCATGATGTAAACGCCGCTATGCAAATCACCGGCGTTGAAACGGATTTCGTGCCGTCCGGCGCGGAAATTCTCTCCTCGCACAAGCGATACAACCTCCCGCCCGGAATAATCATAGAGCGCCAGCGTCACCTGGATATCTTCCGGCAAATCAAACGCAATCGTCGTCGACGGATTGAACGGATTCGGATAATTTTGATGCAGCGCGTAGCTGTGAACTGTAAACTGTGAGCTGTAAACTGAAGATCGATTCAGCTCACCGTTTACAGTTAACGGTTTACCAACTGACTCAGACGCACCAGCGTAAACTTCAAATTCTTCGACCGCGAGCTGGTTCTGATTAAACGCCGTCATCAGCAGGCGAACGTAGCGCGCCGTTGTTGCCGTGAACAGGAACTCCTGAAAGCCGGACGCCCCGGCGCTGGTGGTGTGAACCGTCGTCCAATTCACGTCGTCGTCGGAAATTTGGAATTGGTAATTTGTCGCGAAACGGGTCGAACTCCAGCGCACGATGGCGCGGCCAACCGTCTGCGTCGTTTCCAGATCGATGCGCAGCCATTCATCGCCGCCGCCGGTTTGCGTGCCCCAGGCCGAACCGGTGCTGCCGTCGTTGCCGTTTGCCGCCACAAATGAAGCGTGCGTGCTCGACGCGGTGATCGGTTTGTTCAAGCCAAGATTGATGTTTGGATCGACGGGATCGCCTTCCGTCGTCGCGGAAGCTTCGTTGCTGAATCCGGAATTGCCGCCGGCGTTGTGCGCGAAAACGCGGTAGGTGTAAGTTGTGTTGGCGCTCAATCCCGCGTCGTTGTATGAAGCGACGTCCGCGCTCACGCTTGCGATTTCTACGAAATTGCCGTCCCCGTCGTGGCGCTCGATTTTGAAGCCGTCTTCATTGTTCGCGTTGTCCGTCCAACTCAAATCGATTTGATCCGCGCCGTTTGCCGTTGCCGTCAAACTTGTCGGCGCGGCGGGAATCGGCGTTCCCGTCGTTGCCGAAGCTTCATTTGAAAAGCCGGAGTTGCCGCTGGCGTTGAACGAGCGGACGCGGTAGGTGTAAGTCGTGCTCGAATTCAACCCGGCGTCCGAAAAAGACGCAACGTTCGCGCCGACGCTGGCGATCTCGGCGAAATTGCCGTCGCCGGCATGCCGCTCGATTTTAAAGCCGTCTTCGTTGTTCGAATTATCCGTCCAGGTGAGATCAATTTGGCTCGTTCCGTTCGCCGTTGCCGCCAAACTGCTCGGCGCGGCGGGCGGCGGCGCGGCGGTTGTCGCGGAAGCTTCGTTGCTGTAGCCTGAATTGCCGCCGGCGTTGTGCGCACGCACGCGGAAAGTATAGGTCGTGCTCGCGCTCAACCCCGTGCTGCTAAACGCGGTCACGTTCGCACCGACCGTCGCGATTTCAACAAAATTGCCGTCTCCGGCATGACGCTCGATTTTGAAGCCTGCCTCAATGTTCGCGTTGTCCGTCCAGCTCAAATCGATCTGCTCCGCGCCGTTTGCTGTCGCGGTCAGGCTCGTCGGGGCGGCGGGAGCGGGCGTTCCCGTCGTCGCCGAAGCTTCATTTGAAAAGCCGGAATTGCCGCTGGCGTTGAACGAACGGACGCGGTAGGTGTAGGTCGTGCTCGGATTCAATCCCGTATCCGAAAAAGACGCGACGTTCGCACCGACGCTGGCGATCTCGGCGAAATTGCCGTCGCCGGAATGCCGTTCGATTTTGAAACCGTCTTCGTTGTTCGAGTTATCCGTCCAGGTCAAATCAATTTGCGTTGTGCCGTTCGCCGTTGCATTGAGACTGCTCGGCGCGGAGGGGGGCGGCGTGGCTGTGGTTGCCGAAACTTCGTTGCTGTAACCTGAATTTCCCCCGGCATTGTGCGCACGCACGCGAAATGTGTAGGTCGTACTCGCGTTCAACCCCGTGCTGCTAAACGCGGTCACGTTCGCGCCAACGCTGGCGATCTCGGTGAAATTGCCGTCGCCGGCATGCCGCTCGATTTTAAAGCCGTCTTCATCGCTCGCGTTGTCCGTCCAGCTCAAATCGATTTGCGAAGCGCCGTTGGCCGTTGCCGTCAAACTTGTCGGTGCGGCGGGCGGCGTGGGCGGATCTTCCGTTGTCGCGGCGGCTTCGTTGGAATAGTTTGAATTGCCGGCAGCGTTGTGGGCGCGCACGCGATAAGTGTAAGTTGTGCTGGCGCTCAGTCCGGAATTGTTGAACGAACTCACATTCGCGCCAACCGTCGCGATTTCAACGAAATTGCCGTCTCCGGCGTGCCGCTCGATTTTGAAGCCGTCTTCGTTGTTTGCATTATCCGCCCAACTCAAATCGATCTGCGACGTGCCGTTGGCGGTCGCGGAAAGAGCGCTCGGCGCGGCGGGCGGCACCTCGTCCGTCGTCGCAGCAGCCTGGTTCGAGTAATTCGAATTGCCGCCGACGTTGTGCGCACGCACGCGGTAGGTGTAAGTCGCGCCGCTGTTCAGGCCAAGATCGTTGTACGCCGAGACATTCGCCCCAACGCCGGCGATTTCGACAAAATTACCGTCGCCGTCGTGCCGCTCGATTTTGAAGCCGTCTTCGTTGTCCGAATTATCCACCCAAGTCAAATCGATTCGATCACTGCCGACTGCAACTGCCGCTGCTCCTGAAGGCGCGTCCGGCGCGGGCGTGGCGGTGGTCGCGGAAGATTGGTTGGTGTAGCCGGAGTTGCCGCCCATGTTGTAGGCGCGCACGCGATAAGTGTAGGTTGTGGCTGGATTTAAGCCAGTATCGTTGAACGAAGTTGAATTTGTTCCAACCACGGCAACTTCCGCAAAATTGCCGTCGCCGTCGTGGCGCTCGATTTTGAAGCCGCTCTCGTCGCCGGCATTGTCGAACCAGGCGAGATCGATTTGGGAAACGCCGTTCGCCGTTGCGTTCAAGCCGCTGGGCGCGCTCGGCGGGTTTTGCGAAGCGCCGCCGCCAAAACAGCCGAACACTTCAAATTCATAAATCTTGTAAGTCGATTTGCGATTCTGGGTCATGTGAATGCGGACGAATTGCGCGGAGACCGGCGCAAAGCCGAAATGTTCGTCGCCCTCGTCGCTCTTCGTGGCGCTCACAACGGTCGTCCAGTTGGCGTCGTCGTCCGAGGTTTGAATTTCAAAAACTTCGGCGTAATCCTTGTCTTCAAAACCAATCATCACGCTGTCGAAGGTCGCGGTTTGGCCAAAATCGACTTTCAACCATTCCGGCGTTCCGGCCCGGACGTCGTCGCTGCGCCAGAGCGAATTGTCGTCGCCGTCGGTGGCGTTTTCGGCGTTGTCCGGCGGATCGACCGACGAGACCGTCGTCGTCTGGTTCAGCGCAATATTGTCGTCGCTGGGAACGCAGCCGCCCTGATCCGTGGTCGCCGAAGCTTCGTTGCTGAAATTCGAATCGCCGTCGTTGTTGAAGGCGCGCACGCGGTAGGTGTAGGTTGTGGTTTCCGTCAGGCCGATGTCGTTGTACATCGTGACGTTGGCGCCGACCACGGCGATCTCGGTGAAATTGCCGTCGCCGTCGTGACTTTCGATTTTAAAACCGTCCTCGTTGTCGGCGTTATCCGTCCAGGCCAAATCAATTTGCTGGCTGCCGATGGTCGTGGCCGTCAAAGCCGTCGGCGCGTCCGGCGGCGAGGCGGTTGTGGTCGCGGAAGCGGGCCCGGCGTAATTCGATTCGCCGCCGTTGTTGAAGGCGCGCACGCGGTAAGTGTAAGTTGCGTTTGAGTTTAAGCCCGTGTCGTTGTAGGAAGTCACGTTCGCGCCGACGACGGCGATTTCCGCAAAACTGCCGTCGCCGTCATGACGCTCGATGCTGAAACCGTCTTCGTTATTTGCGTTGTCGTTCCAGGTCAAATCCACCTGGAAACCGCCGTTGGCCGTTGCGGTTAAATTGTCCGGATCGGCGGGCGGCAATGGCGTCGTCGTTTCCGAAACCGGGCCGTCGTAAGTTGAATTGCCGCCGCTGTTAAAGGCGCGAATTTGGTAGGTGTAGGTCGTTCCCGGATTCAGACCGGAATCGTTGAACGAGGTGACGTCCGCGCCGAGATTGGCGATTTCAACAAAATTGCCGTCCCCGGCGTGACGCTCAATTTTAAAGCCGTCTTCATCATTCGAATTGTCCGTCCATGTGAGATCGATTTGGCTCGTGCCGTTTGCGGTCGCCGCAAGATTGCTCGGCGCGGCGGGCGGCGGCGTGGCGGTGGTCGCGGAAGCTTCGTTGCTGTAGCCTGAGTTGCCGCCGGTGTTGTGAGCGCGCACGCGATAAGTGTAGCTCGTGCTCGCGCTCAGACCCGTGTCGTTGTACGAAGTCACGCCCGCGCCAACGGTCGCAATCTCCGCGAAATTGCCGTCCCCGGCATGGCGCTCGATCTTAAAACCGTCTTCGTTGGCCGAATTATCATCCCAGGAAAGATCGATTTGTGAAGCGCCGTTTGCCGTCGCCGCGAGATTGGCCGGATCGGCGGGGGGCAGAGGCTGCGTCGTCGCGGCGGCCGGGCCTGCATAGGCGGAATTGCCGCTGGCGTTGTGGGCGCGAATTTGGTAGGTGTAGGTCGTCGCCGGATTCAAGCCGGAATCGTTGAAAGAAACCACGTCCGCGCCGACAGTCGCGATTTCGACAAAATTGCCGTCCCCCGCGTGGCGCTCGATTTTGAAGCCGTCTTCGTCGCCGGAATTGTCCGTCCAACTGAGATCGATTTGGCTGCTGCTTACTGCCACTGCCGTTAGTCCTGACGGTGCGGCGGGCGGCGGCGGAAAAGTCGTCGCATTCGCTGAGTTCGAGTAACCTGAGTCGCCGCCGCCGTTATAGGCGCGCACACGATAAGTGTAAGTCGCGCTTGGATTTAAGCCTGTGTCGTTGAAGGCAGTCACGTCCGCGCCGACGGTCGCGATCTCCGCGAAATTGCCGTCTCCGGCGTGACGCTCAATTTTAAAACCGGTCTCATCGCCCGAATTGTCCGTCCAACTCAAGTCAATTTGGCTGCTGCTCGCCGCAATCGCCGTCAATCCCGAAGGCGCGGCTGGCGGCGGCGGGGGAGGAGCCGTCGTTGCTGCAGCTTCATTCGAAAAGCCGGAATCGCCGTCGTCGTTGAAGGCGAAAATGCGGTAGGTGTAGGTTGTGGAAGCGCTCAAACCGGTGTTGCTGTAAGACGTAACGTTCGCCGCAAGCGTCGCAATGAGCACGAAATTGCCGTCCCCAGCGTGGCGCTCGACTTTGAAACCGTTTTCATTGTTGGCGTTATCCGTCCAGGTCAAATCAATTTGCGTATCGCTGATAGCCGTCGCTGTTAGGGTGGAGGGCGCGGCGGGCGGATTGGGCGGGTCATTTGTTGTGGCGGAAACCGGCCCGGCGTAAACGGAATTTCCAGCGGCGTTGTAGGCGGCAATGCGGTAAGTAAAAGTTGTGCTCGCGCTCAACCCCGTGTCGTTGTAAGTCGTCACATCCGGGCCGACTGCGGCGATCTCAACAAAATTGCCGTCGCCGCCGTGACGCTCAATTTTAAAGCCGTCTTCACTGTCTGCGTTATCCGTCCAGCTTAGATTGATCTGGCTCACTCCGTTTGCAATTGCGGTAAAATCGCTCGGCGCGTCCGGCGGCAGCAGATCAGTGCTCGCAGACGCTTCGTTGGAAAGACCGGAATCTCCAGCGCCGTTGTAAGCGCTCAAGCGGTAAGTATAGGTCGTGCCGTCGTCCAAACCAAAATCGGAAAACGTCGTCACGCCCGCCGCGACGCTGGCGATCAAGACAAAATTGCCATCGCCGTTGTGCCGCTCAATTTTAAAGCCGTTTTCATTGTCCGCATTATCCGTCCAGACGAGATCGATACGCGAATCCGGCGTTGTTGCATTTTTCGTCGCCGTGAGTGCGCTCGGCGCCGCCGGAGCGTTGATGACGTCGCCGCTGCAACCGTAGGCTTCCAATTCATAAACTTTGTAAGTCGATTTGCGATTTTGCGTCATCCAAATACGCATGTAGCGCGCGCTGGTCAGGGCGAAAGTATGGATTTCGTCGCCCTCGTCGCTCTTGGTTGCACTCACCGCCGTCGTCCAGTTGAGGTCGTCGTCTGAAAGCTGGACTTCATAAACTTCCGCGTAATCTTTGCTTTCCCAGCCGATAAAAACGCTGTCCACCTGCACCGTCGCGCCGAAATCGACCTTGAGCCATTCCGGCGTTCCTTCGTTAACATCGTCACTGCGCCAGAGCGTGCCGCTGTTGCCGTCGGTCGCGTCTTCGGGATTGTCCGGCGGATCAACGGAAGAAGCCGTCGTCGCTTGATTAAGCGCGAGATTATTGCCGTTTGGCACGCAGGCGGTTTGCGTCGGCGTAGTCGCGGAAGCTTCGTTGGTAAAACCGGAGTTCCCCTGGGCGTTCATGGCAAAAACGCGATAAGTGTAAGTCGCGCCCGGCGTCAGGCCTGCATCGTTGTAGCTCGAAACATTCGCCGCCGTCGTCGCGATCTCGACAAAATTGCCGTCGCCTGAATGCCGTTCGATTTTGAAATTATCTTCATTACCGACATTGTCCGTCCAGGAAAGATCGATTTGGTCGTTTGCCGCTGCCAGAGCGATCAGGTTCTCCGGCGCCGTCGGTACGCCAGGCGTGGCGGCGGCCGCTTCGTTGCTGAAAGAAGAGGTTTCCTGAGCATTAAAAGCACGCACGCGATAAGTGTAAGACGTGCTTTCCTGCAGGCCGGAATCGATGTAAGTCTGCACGCCCGCGCCTACGGAAGCAATCGCGACAAAAGCGCCGTTCCCTTCCTTGCGCTCAATCGTAAATCCGTCTTCGTTGTTCGAATTGTCCGTCCAACTCAAATCAATCGTGGTTGCGCCGTTGAGCATCGCCGTCAAGCCGGAAGGCGCGTCGATATTGGCGTCCAGAAACCAGGGCGCGGCGGTGTTATCATTGGTCAGGAAATCATACCATTTATCGGCAATCACGGTCTGGCCGGTTTCGCAAGGGTGTACGCCGTCGTCTTTCATGTGATCTTGCGGCGTGGCCGGATCCCAAAGATAAGGCCCCCAGGCGATCCACGGCGCTTGCGGATTGGCGCCCTCAAAAGCGAGGTCTGGATCATTGCCAAGCGTCTGATCTTCGACGAGCCACTTGACGGAAAAACCTTCTTCGTAACCCACCGGCTCGCGGTATTGGTCGTTTGACGGATCGCAAGACCATCCGCCGAAGGAGCGGCTGGTCAAATAGACGATTTTGAGGTTAGGGTATTTTATTTTGAGATCGAGAATGCGCGTTTTCAGCATCGACTTAGTCGTCTGTGCATGGTTGGGAAACGATTTATCCGCCGCTGTGTTGAAATAACCGTTTGCCTGAAGCGGCGAACCATCCTGATTTTGTTTGCGATTATTTGTGTGCTTCACAAAAGCGATTTGCACCTGCGGGTCGACAGCGCCGGGCCCGCCGTCCGCCCAGCAAACCAGGTCACATGAGCCGACGGCTAGATTCTCAAATTCCAAATTTGGATGTAACGCGGCGTTGCCGTCAATGTGCAGCTCAAAAAACTTGTCCATTTCATCGCGTTGATTAGACGGCCCCTCCGCAATAATTTTGATTTTGCCGTTGACGACATCCGGATTTCCGTTCACGTCTAACGGTACAATCCCGGCGGCGATCGATTGGCCCTTTGATCGGTGGAGGGCGGGCATGTCATTCGAATTGGAAGGGTAGAGAAAAGTGCTGTAAGGCGTTTGCGTAGCGTCGGTCACGGAAATATAGGCCGTTCCGTCCGTCATTGGCAGAAAGGTCGTCGGGTTGACGTCCAGCACGCATTTTAAGTTCGCAGGATCGTGAACGGCGTCACGACAGTCGTTTTGCCCAAGAAGAACTGCAGGCAAACACACCAAATAAATGAGCGCCAAGACGTTTCGCATGTTCAACGCTGAAATGAATAAGAAACGGGTGCACTTCATGGTAAACCTCTTTTGACCGGGAACCTGCCCATAACAAATTGTCGACCCGATGAAACCTGAGCCGCCCCTTTGGCGGAAAGGTTAAAAAGGGTGAATTAGCTACAAAAATGAACGCTGGCGGCGCCGTCTTTTCGACTTAATTTTTCTCTGAATGTTTGAAAGAAGGTGAAAGATTTTACAGATTGGTCGTTGACCTGTTTCATCTTTCGAAGGATCGCCCCGAGTCATCCCTTGACAATGGGGAAGTCAAGAATAAACCTTGCTCGCTATGCTTGCAAGCAATTTTCATTTGGACAATATGAAAAAGTACCCTCTTTTGTTTCTATTTGTAGAAAAAACAATATTTAACAATTGTTGATACGATTATTAATTTTCTGATGCAAGTCGCTTCAATGCCCCGCTTGTGCTTCCGGAACCTTAAATTGTTTGCGCAGCCGAACGAGCTCTTTTTTTAAATTCTCAACTTTTTTCCTGGATTTGTGGCTGCCATAGATGTTGCTCACTTCGTGCGGGTCTTTTTTCAAATCGTAAAACTCCCACTCGTCATCTTCATAGAAATGGATCAACTTGTACCGCATCGTGCGAACGCCGTAATGTTTTTTTACATCGTGCCAGCCGTGCGGATATTCGTAGTATTCGTAGTACATCGATTTTCGCCAGTCCTTTGGTTGTCGGCCGTTAAACAAAGCCGCCAGCGAGCGCCCCTGCATGTCGTTTGGAATTTCCGCCCCCGCCAATTCTAGGAAAGTTGAAGCAAAATCGAGATTCAGCGCCATTGCGTTCGCGACCGTCCCCGCTTTGATTTTAGCGGGATAGCGCATCACCAAAGGCGTTCGCAGTGATTCTTCGTACATAAATCGCTTGTCGTACCAACCATGTTCGCCGAGATAAAAGCCTTGATCTGAAGTGTAAACGACCAGCGTATTTTCCGTCAGCCCGTTTTCGTCAAGATAGTCCAAAACCCGACCAATGTTTTCATCTACCGAAGCGATGCAGCGCAAATAATCCTTGATATATCGCTGGTATTTCCAAATCGCCAGTTCCTTGCCGCTGCGTTTGTTCTCGCGATAATCCTTGCGAATCGGCTCGTAATGCGCGTCCCAGGCGGCTTTCTGTTCCGGGGTCATTCGGTTATAGTTCGCCAGCCACGAGTTAACGGGATTGAAGCTCTTCTGGCCGCCCGTACCGGTTTCTTTTTCAAAATCCTCAGGCATCAATTTCATGTCCATCGAAAGATACATGTCGTCGATGCGCATGTCCTGCTCGCGCGCGGCGGAAGTGCGCGTGGCATAATCATCAAAAAACGTTTCGGGCACGGGAAGGTCGTCTTTAAACATTTCAAAGTGCTTGGGGCTCGGCATCCAGTTGCGATGCGGCGCTTTGTGGTGGTAGAGCAGTGCGAACGGTTTTTCTTTATTGCGCTTTTCCATAGTTTCCAGCGCCAAATCGGTAATGACGTCCGTCGTGTAGCCGGTGTAATTCAGCGTGTCGCCGTTCTCGATCATTGTTGGATTATAATACGCGCCCTGACCGATGAGGACGTTCCAATAATCAAATCCCGTCGGCGCGGTCTTGAGATGCCATTTGCCGACAATCGCGGTTTGGTAGCCGGCCTTTTGCAGCAACTTCGGAAACGTTGTTTGCTCGCCGTCAAAGCGGTCGCGGTTGTCGCGCAGGCCGTTGAGATGAGAGTATTTTCCAGTCAACATAACGGCGCGACTTGGCGCGCAGATTGAATTTGTCACAAAGCAATTATTGAAGCGAACGCCTTCATCGCCAATGCGGTCAATGTTCGGCGTTTGAATAAGCTTGCTGCCATAGCTGCTGACAGCCTGTACCGCATGATCGTCAGTCATGATAAAAATGATGTTGGGCTGCGTCTGTTGCGTCGTCTTAATCGAAGAAACGGCATATTCGCAGAACCCCAAAATCAGAATAATTACGGAAATTCTAGCGCGGCGATTTTTCATTATTTCTTCCCGTTTGTCCTTGACACAAAGATGATTTGCAGAAAAATTCTTCTATTAACTGATGTTACGCGCCAGCTATGAAGCCAAAGAAACTCCTGTTAATGTCATTCCCGCGCAGGCGCACGCGCGATAAAAACAATGTGGATAACTCAAATCTGTCCCGGAGGGACGGTCGAGAATAGCCCGCCAGTTGACTGGCGGGGGAAAAATAAGCCGCTCTTTGAGTTAAGTCCCGGCAGGGACGACTGATATTTTTACACAACGCCGAGCTTCAATCGTCCCTGACGGGACTTCATGGAAATCAGACATAACTCTAATCCAGCCAATGAATTGGCTGGCTATTTTCGAATGTCCCTCCAGGACAATGTACAAGTTATCCACATTCTTTTTATCGCGCGTGCGCGCAGGCGGGAATCCAGGGGCTGTGCACGATTGACTGGTTCCCCGCCTGCGCGGGAATGACGTAAAAGCGACGTTTCTCTGGTGCTGCTTGAGGAATTTTCAAGAGTGCGTAACATCAGCTATTAATTTTTCCGCCAACCATCTTTCCGCCCCAATAAATAAATTTCACCTAATTGCTGTTCGATCTCGACGGCGTCATTTGCAAAACCGCCGAAGCCCAGGTCAACCCTGCGCCAAAAGAAACCATGAGCAGCGTGTCTTCCGGCGAGACTATACCTTCGTCGAGCGCTTCAGTCAGCGCAACCGGAATCGACGCCGCCGAAGTGTTGGCGTATTTGTGAACGTTGACGATAAAACGATCCATCGGCGTTTCCATAAAGCGCGAGGCGGTTTCGATAATGCGCAAATTCGCTTGATGCGGAATGATCCAGTCTACGTCGCGCATCGTTTTGTTTGCATTGGCCAACGCACGACGACAAGACTTGCCGATGACGCGCGTGGCAAATTTGAAAACGTCTTGCCCGTTCATGCGCACAAAATGACCGCCGTCGTCCAGCGTTTTTTGCGTCGGCGGATTAGCGGTTCCGCCGGCGGGAACAATGATGCTTTCGCTCTGACTGCCGTCTGAGCCAAGATCAAACCCAAACAAGCCGCATTTTCCCTCGGTTTTTTGCACGACGACGGCTCCGGCGGCGTCCCCGAAAAGCACGCACGTAGCGCGGTCTTCCCAGTCCAGCCAGCGCGTGATCAACTCAACGCCGATCACCAAAATATTGTCGTAAGCGCCGGTTGCAATAAATTGATAAGCCGTCGTCAGCGCGTAAACAAAGCCAGTGCAGCCGGTTTCCAGAACGAAGGCGGGAACGCCGGTTGCGCCGAGCATGTGCTGCACCTGGCTCGAAACCGGCGGCGTCAAATAATCCGGGCTGGAAGTCGCCACGATGATCAAATCCAGTTTGTCCGGCGCGACGCCGGATTTTTCGAGCGCTTGACGGCTGGCGTTTACTGCCAGAGTCGCCGTCGTTTCTCCCTCTTCCGCAACGCGGCGCTCATGAATGCCTGTACGTTGCACAATCCATTCGTGGCTGGTGTCGATTCGTTTTTCTAAATCATGATTCGTGATGCGCTGTTTTGGCGCGTACTTACCCCAGCCGGTGATTTCGCCGTAATATCGCGTCGCGTTCATCGGGGTCTCCTTCGTTATCGAAAATCGGCTGCAAAACAACAAAATACAAAGCCGCCCGGCAGTTACAAACGTTTTCGTCTGCGCGGGTTTTGAGCCTGTTGGACTGGTTTGATATTCGGTGGAACTTTCGACAAAAATGCTTATCAAAAACGATAATTTTCTAAAAAGTAGGAGCGTGTTGCAATACGCTCTTACGTTTAACTGCATTCAAAAGAATCGAAGATGAGCGATCACATAAAACTCGTACTTGAAGAAGTTGGAAAAATTTACGCTTCGGAATACAACGAAGTTGAAGTTTTGCGCGATGCGACATTTTCCGCGCACGGCGGCGAATCGCTGGCAATCCTCGGCCCGTCCGGCTGCGGCAAAAGCACATTGCTGCACATCATCGGGACGTTGGATGCGCCGACTTCCGGCAAAGTTGAGATTAACGGCGGCGATCCGTTTCAAAAATCCGAGCCCGAGCTGGCAAAATTCCGCAACGAAGTCGTCGGCTTTGTTTTTCAAGACCATCACCTTATGCCGCAATACACCGTCTTGGAAAACGTTCTCATCCCGGTTTTGGCGTTTAACCGCGACAGCCGCAACCACGACGACCGGGCGCGCAATCTACTGGAACGCGTCGGCCTGTCCCATCGTCTTTCGCACCGTCCCGCGGAGCTTTCCGGCGGAGAACGCCAACGCGTCGCCATAGCCAGGGCGCTCATCAACCGTCCGGCGCTTTTGCTCTGCGACGAACCGACCGGAAATCTCGATCAAAACACCGCCGATTCTGTTGCTTCCTTGCTTTTTGAGCTGCACAAGGAAGAGAACAATATTTTAATTGTCGTCACTCACAGCCCGGCGCTGGCAGCCAAATTTGATCGGCGTCTCGGGCTGCAAAACGGCGCGCTTGCAGCGGTGGAATCCGAGTAAACGCTTCACGCCCGCCGTCGTCCATTGGAACAATTTTTCAACACGTACATTTGCCAACGCTCAAAACATGGTCTCGAAGCTTTTTCCTCTGGACTTTTTTTATCGCCGAGCCGAGCTGAAATTGCCGGAACACCACTTTATTTCCGGCGCGGAAGTGCCCGAACCCTACCGAGATTTATTGGTGCATGAGCAGGACATGACGGGAACTTTGCAGCGCTTTCACCAGAGCAAATTGCATTTGCAACTTCTCTCGCTTTTCAAGGAAAAAGGGGAGATTTATCGCGAAGTTACGCTCGTCAAAGAAGATGAATCGCCGGTTGAATTTGGCGCGATTCGAATCGACCTGACTCACTTCCCTGAGGAAGCTCGGGCGGAAATTGAGGCCGGATACACGCCGCTTGGCGCCATCCTGAGCGAACGGAAGGTGTCTTTTTTAAGTAGACCAAGTCGTTTTTTCGCCGTCGAGTCCGACGCGTTGATCAACAAAGCATTACGCTTGAACGGAGCATTCCGGCTCTTCGGCAGGGTCAACAAGCTGAGGTCGCCGGAGCAGAATATTTTGGCGGAAGTCGTTGAAATTCTGCCGCCGATCTAAAAAAGCGTCTTTTGAAATCTCGATTATTTCCTAAATTCCACCTCAATTTTGTTTGGAATACTGGAATACTGGAATACTGGAATACTGGAATACTGGAATACTGGAATACTGGAATA
>CAXHAT010000029.1:0-51188 GCA_964014485.1 uncultured Deferribacteres bacterium | reverse complement strand
AATCATCGCAGCGCGTGCATTGATCGAGATTGATGACCAGAATGCTGCGCCCTTGCGGCAGACCTTTTTCAAGCGCGTCGTCCAAAAAAGCGGCGCCGTTGAGATTTTCTTTGATGTGACCGGATTCCTTGATTCGCTTTTCAGCGCGCCGCCACAATTGCTTTTCGACCGCCGGATGCGTCATGAAAATTTCTTCGAAATCGCGCCGCGAAATCTTGATCAATTCGCTGCGTTTGACGGAAGAAGCCGTAAACTGCCAAGTCTCGACGCCTTCCATTAAAAGCTCGACGTCGCCCAAAATCTGGCCTTTGGAAAGATAGGAAACGACGAACGGCCGTCCATCAACATTCTGGCTGAGTTTGACAAATCCCGCTCGTACGATGTACACCGACTGAACCGGCGCGCCTTGCAGCACGATTTCAGCGTCCTTGCGGCAAGAAACCAACTCAACCTTTTGAGACAATGCTTTGATAAACTCGCCGCCGCATTTTCGAAAAGCCGGCGTGCGCTTAAGCTCCAACGGCAAGTAATTTTTTCGATAAATATCGTCAATCCAGTCTTTGAAATGGGGTGATTGATCGCGCATTTTGCGCAGCGCCGGTTTGCGAATTTGCACCAAAAGACACTTGGTCGCCGTGCGGGCCGTCACCGACTGCGGCCAGCCGCTCAAGGCCCCGATTTCGCCGAACACATGGCCGGAGCCGAGCCGCATTCGACCGTTTATGGGTAAATTGAAATCCATCACTGAAAGATAAGTCAGACGCTGACGCGACTTTCGATTTTTGCGCGTCTGCTGATCGTGGTGCGAACCGCCGATCCTGGCTTCTGAAGTTCCATTGACAAAAACGTCGACGCTGCCGGTTACAATGAAAAACGCTACGTCGATATAACCGCCTTCTTCAAAAAGGACGGCGCCCGATTTCCACTGCGCCACGGAAACGTCGTGGCTAATCTCCGTCAAAAAAGCGTCGTCGTACTTGTCGAAAATTCCAAAGCGCTTGAGATCGGATGGCGACAGTAAATCTGAGACTTCAGCCACGCCGCTGGCGCCGCCCGCAATCGTCCAACGATCATGAAAAAGCTCACGACGCTTGTGCATCGTCCGCAGGTTTTGAACGGGCGTTTTTTCGACAGTTTTCGATTTAGGTTCAGCGATGATCATTGAGCGTTCGATTGTTAGGACAAAGTTTTAATCTATGGGTGACGCCGCCGATTGTCATTCAGGAGGAATCTATTTTGCCCACTTCACGGGCTGGGCAAAATAGATTCCTCCTGAATGACATGGCGGGATGATTTTAAAAAGCATGTATGGTGGGGACGTGTGCAATACGTCCCTGTATTTGCTGGTTATTCCTGCCCCGACGACTCCTGCGCCGGTTTCGCTTTTTTGAACACATCTCGGCTATCTTCAACTTTGAAAAACTTGCCGTTGACTTTCAACAATCGGTCAAGGTCGCTGCGATTCAGCGGATGTGAGCCAAGCCGTCCGGAAACGCCGATCTGGTTGCCGCTTTCATCCACCGCACGGTCGCGTTTTGCGCCTTCGGCAATGCCGACCGCCGGGCCGGACGTTTTGAACGTTGCCAGCAATGCAGGCGTAGGCTTGGGCGAGTAACCAAGATGCCCCGGCGTAAACGGCGGCTCGATCAAGCGCAACACGCGTAGGCCGTTCTTACCGTCCGCGACAAAGGCAAAAATGCTCGCGTTGACCGCGCCTGTAGTGATTGCGTGAACGTCGTTGAGCTGACCATTCGCAGTAAATTTTTCAATCAACTTGGGCGCTTCCGGACTTTCAACGTCGATGATCGCCAGGCCGTCGCTCCCGGCGGCGACGTAGGCGTAGGTTCGCATCACGTACACGTCGCGTGCGTCGGCGAGCGGGATTTTCGCATTTTTCACCAGGCGCGGGCGTTGCGGCGAAGTAATATCGACCACCTTCAACCCAACCTTGTCTGCGATAAACACATAGCGAAATTGAATGTCGAGCGAACGCGCGACCGTGATCTCCGGCGCGCCAATATTGGCGACCAGCTTGGGCTGCAACGGATTCTCAATATTCACGACATGCAGCCCGGTTTTCACGCTGACGATGTAGGCGTAATTGCCAGCGATTTGGATTTTCACCGCGCCGCGCAATTTATTGCCCGGATTAAAAGTTGCCGCACGTTTGATGAAATTATTTTGCGGTTGATGATCTGTGAACGTGTTCACGTCGACGACGATCAAGCCTTCCTTCAAATCGGTGACGAAAGCGTAGCGGAACAAATCCGCGACCGGCGTTTCCAGGTTTTCCGGGCGCTGCGGACGATCCGGATTCATCGGCACAGTTGAAGGCAGCGCAACGTCGGTGGCGAATTTTGTTTTGATGTGCGTGTCCTGGCCAAAGCCGCTGTTTTGCGTTTTGACCAATTTCTGAGCCTTTGCCTTGTTGGCGATATTCGCCCGGTCGTAAACCCTGAATCCGCCCGGCCCGTCGGCGACGAAGACAAACTCGCCGCGCGTTGCGATGTTGCGCGCATTGCTCGAACTCGATTTTCGCGCCGTTTGCAAACGCCGTCCGTTTTTCTCAAATTTCTGCGCTGACTTCGGATGGAGGATTTTGTGGAAATTGCTGCCAATGACTGGCTGCGGCTCCTTGCCCTCAGTCACTTTCACTGCGCGAATGCCGGATTTCCCGGCGGCGACGTAAGCAAATTCACCAATGAAATTCACCATGTTCGTACCGAAGCCGAGCGTCGAAGCCATCCACGAGTTGTTGTCGTTTTTCGCTGAAATGTGGCAGCTTGAGCAGTCGCGCGTTTCCGTTTTTCGCACCGTGTGCGGCGTGTTCGGCGAAACTGCGTAGCCGGAATGCCCGCTCGCCGCAATCGTATTTTGCTGATGCACGACCTGATTGCGCCCGCGATCACGCACCGTCACCGTCACGGCGGTCGCCGAGCGAATGGTTTGGATTTTATTGCCCTTGGAACTGGCTCCGACGCCGAGCATAAAGCCGTCTGAGCGGATGACTTGCGGATTGTAATTCACGTACGCCCGCGTCGTCGAACCTTCGTAGTGAATGTTGTCCTCTTTTTGGTTGACCTCTGCGGAAAGGTGGCAACCGTAACAGGTCGTGTTCCAGGAATTGTGACAGGCCGAGCAATCCATGCTCTCGGTGTTGTGCGCCAGCGAGCCAAGATCGTTCACCGGCTCGCCCCAGACTTCACCGCCTTTCAAAAGCGTTTTCGCTCGCGCCGCGACAGCGTTGAATTCCGGGCTTTTCGGATCGACGATATCAGCGAGTTGCGGCACTTCCCACTCCAAATCTTTGTAGACTTTTGAGCGTTGAAAAACCTTGCCTTTTTTCATCACAAACTGCCGCTCGCCAAACTGCGTTTTGGCGCCGGTACGACGATCCGCCATGGCGAAACCGCCGTTCAGGCCGGAGGTCACCAGCGTGGCTTTTTGCGCCACTGTGCCGTGGCAATCTTCGCACTGGATTTCAATCGCGTCGGCCATCGCGCCCCAAAGCCGCCCATCCCCGTGAACATCCTGCTGCGTGTGACAATCGATGCAGTGCATACCTTTTTCAAAGTGGACGTCGCGCAGATGGACGGCTTTGTCGAATCGTTTCGGGTCGTCGTCCGGCACAATGTTTCCAGCTTTGTCCAGCAAATTGCCTTTCAGGTCGCGCTTGTAAACCTTTCGGAAGTTCCACGAATGGCCGTAGAAATCGGCGAACTGAATGTCCTCAAAAAGCTTTCCGGCGCGCGCTAGCTTTTCGCGTTTTTTCTCGCTAATATTTTCGTCCCGCTGCTCGCGTGCATTCAAAACGAGTTTGGCGTCCGTTTCCTGATCCCACCACATCGCTCCTGCATAGCTCGAAATGGCGCCGTTGCCCTGATGGTGGTGGCACGTAATGCATTGCGAAGTCGGCACGCCCAGCGTCATGCTGTGCGCGAAGGGATGGCCGGGCTCGTCTTTTGGAATATTTTTATCGCCTGTTCCGGCATGCCCGGCTTTGCCGCCGCGATCCCAAAATGCTGAAACCACCGGCCCGCTAGCGAGACGGTCGCGATCGTTGGCGTAAGGCACGTGGCAAGCCGTGCAGCCGCTGCTGCGAAAATCGCCGCGCGTTTGGTTGGGGCCGAGAAACCAGAGCGTCGGGTCGTTCAGGCGCGTTTTGTTGAGCACGATGGAGCCGCCCGCTACATGAAAGTCCGTGCCGGGGCCGCGCGCGCCAGCGTCGTTGTTGCCGCGTTCAAGCACGCGAAAAGCGTCGGTCGCCGGGGTGACTTCAAATCGCGGCAAGGGCTGCAATTTATCGACAAGGCTGGTCAAGCCGTTTTTAAATTCCTGCGCCGTTTTGTCGTTGTTCGGCGTTGTCAAAATCGCGGGCGAACCGTCGGGCATGTAAGCTTCACCGTAAACAGGAATCTTGGCGTCGTGGATGCCGTTGTTGTAGAGCCCGGCCTGTGGAATCATCGCGCTGTGCGTCATCGACGACGTTAGGATTTTTGAGGTGATCTCGGCGTGGCATTTGGCGCACGTCTGATCCATCACCCGGAAATCGCCGGGATTGATAAAGCGGATGAATTCGCCGGATTCGTTATTGAACGCGGTGTAAGCGTGCTCCGGATTCGCCGAAGTTTTGAAAAAATTCTTGTTTTTCGGTTTAACGTGGGCCTTTTCTTTTTTCTCCGCATCGCCATTGCCGCCGTGGCAGCCGACGCAGGTCACGCCCACTTGTCCGTCCCCGTCGCCGTGCATCGATTCAATGCCTTGGTGGCACGTCACGCAGGAGCGCGAATCCTTAAACATAAATTGAATGTCGGCTTCAGTCAATTTTTTCGGCAGGTAGATTTCGTCTGTTCGTTTCGCGGACTTTTTCTCTTTTTCAACCGATTCCGCCTGAGGCGCGGCGAAGGCGCCTGTTGTCGAAACGCCAAGACAGGCGATGATGAAAAGTTTTGAAATTCCCCGTAATCCAGTTGCTCGTGGTTGTGCGAATTTCATCTGTATTCTCTTTTAAATCGTTAGAAACCGAGTCGCAAGATACAGAGCGCTCATTTAGTCATTCCCGCGCAGGCGGGAATCTATTGGCTTTGCACGTTTTTCTGGATTCCCGCCTGCGCGGGAATGACGTGAAAAACAGTTTTGTGCTTCTCGTCACAATGGAGACCGTTGTCACGAGACTCAGAATTCCCCTCCAGGGAGGGGACGACTGCTGCGACCGGCGAAGCCGTTGAGCAGCGGTCAGGGGCGGGTTTACGCGTCGTTCACACTCGAAATTCTAGACCAACGCTCGGTGAAACCCACCCTGGATAACCGCCAAGCCGCGCTCCGCGCACTTTGCGGTCATCGTCCCCTCCTCGGAGGGGATTTTACAACAAACGCTGAAGCGTTTGACTCTTTTTCTTGAATCATCAAAACACTGTTACCAGCGCCGCTTTGGCGGTGAAAACTGTGCTCCCGTCGCCCAAAACCTGTTCGCCGCCGGCCGCCGGAAAAAACGCGCTGCCGCCGAGTTGGAAAATGAAATTCTCATTCAGAAAAACCCGGTAATTCAGCGCCGCCACGATTTCATTGCCCACCTGTCTTTCATCGACGTTTTCCAGCGACGACGTATTTAAAAAGCGAAAATTGTTCGCGTCGAACTGGAAAAACGTTTTCGGCGTCAACACGAGATCGAGGCCGAGATTGAGCAAAACCATGCCCGGGTTGACGAAATTTGAAATTCCTTCCGTGCGATTTGAAGGCAGAAAACTGTTGGCGTTGGTGAAAAACTGCGTTGCGCCAATAATGAAACTGTTGCCCGCCCCAAACAGCGCGATGTTGTCGTTAATGCTATCGAAACCGGTCGCTTGGTCGTCGTTCGGGTTGCCGTCGCCGGACGCGACAAAGGCGGCGGTGCGATAGTTTCGGTGGTTTTTGACATACGCCAACTCCATCCCGGCGAGGAACGCAGTGACCGTCGTTTCGCTCTGGGCGATGGGATTAAAACCTTCCGTTCCAAACGCAAAATTGAACGTGGGATTGAATTCGAAGCGGCCAAAATTCCCGGCAGAGGCGAAGCCGAGATAGAAAACATCGAGATTGTTCTCGTCAACGGCGCGGTCGCGATTATAAAGAAACGAAAAAACCGTTTTGAAGCCAGGCTTGAAAATATCTTCCCAAAACAGGCTGGCGGCAAAGACTTGCTGGCCTAACAGGTTGAAGTCAGCGACGGAGCCGCCTTTGTTGAGACGGTCGAAATAAGCCAGAGCCCACTGATGCCGATTCTGACGCAATTCGCCGAAAAGCTGCGCGCCCAGGTTGACGTCCTTGAAAATAAAGCCGTCGAAATCAGAGGCAAAGCCCTGAATTCCGGCGCGCAATGAAGTGAAATCGAAATTGTCGCCAACGTCGAAAAGCTTCACTTCGCCAAACAATTCCAGGAGATCAATGTTTTGATTTTTGTTGGCGTCGATGAAATCCAGCTTGGCGTTGGCCGAAGCTTTCAAACTCCAATCTTTCGGCTTGAATACCGTTGAGCCGTGAAAAAACTCCAGCGCCGTGACAAAATTACTGTTCGCCTGAATCGCCGCGTTGTTCTGCGAGGAAAATGCAGACGCCGGGGTGGCGACGCCGGTGAAAACCATGAACGTGTTTTGGCCCAAAACCGGGAAGTCGCCCTTCAGCGGATTCTGATTGTACGGATCGAAAATAGAAGGGCGCGGCACCGGAACGCCGGTCGCATCGAGTACGCGCCAGCGATTTCTCAAGCTTCGCGCGCTGTATTTCGACACGCGCCAACGGTCTTGCGGTTGCCAGGGCTTCAAAACGACTGTCGGCGTTGAAGCTTCTTTTTCTTCCACATGCGTTTCGGAGACTTCAGGCGCTTGCCGTTCTTCCGAAAGGGCGGCTTTTTCAAGGCCGCCGATTTGGTTTTCTTGCGAAAAGGCGGCGCTGCATAAAAGGAGCGTCGCCGCGGCTGTTTTTGGCAATTTTGATTTTAACGACATTTCCGGTTTCCTCACGTTGTTGTGCATGTTGATTTTTCCGGATTCTTTACAATTTTCGTCGGCCATAGCGGCAGCTATAGACGCGATGCATCGCGTCGCTACAATTCATGGCACTGCGTACACGTTCTAGGCCCAGCTTCAATTTCTTTGTGACAGGCTCGGCACGTGTTGTGAAAGGCTTTCTCGCGACTCGGCGCGGCAGCCGTCGGCTGAACCTTGTGGCAAACGCCGCAATTTTCCGGGCGCGCTTTTGGCTTTGTTGTGTGGTGACACACCAGGCAATTCTCGGCCTCGGTTTCCGCCTCAACATAGTCGAAGTGAGCAAAATGCGAGAAAAAGACTTTGCCGCGCTTGGCGCCGTTGCGATTGAGAAACGTTTCCTTGGGCGCGCCTGCCAAGCGAGCGCCGCCGTTTGTTGGCGCAGGCGCCGGTTTCGCATCTTTTTTCGCAGCAGGAAGCTTTGGCGGCGGAACCGTTTTTTGCGGCACAGGCTTCGGCGGCGTTTGGGCAATCTGCTGCGCTTCGGGCACGCCGGCGTTTTTAGCTTCGGCGAACGCTTGAAAATCTTCTTCCGGCCAATGGCGAATGGCTTCGGAGAACGCCGCCACGTTGAACGGCTTGTAGGTCGGGCTGAGCGGATTGTGGCAAGAGCGGCAGAATTGGTCGCGCTCTTCAATATCGCGCAGGACGCGGAAACCCAACGTCTCGCGTTTTTCGTAGCCTGCGGTTCCGGGCCAATGGTCGTTTAAATAATCGCCGCCGGGCCCGTGGCACACTTCACAGCCAACGCCGTCTTCGTCGCGGTAACTCGCCGCCAATCGTTCCGGCGGTGCGCCCAAAGCGGTGACGTGGCACTTGCGGCAGCGCCAGTCCGTCAGCGGATCGTCCACGCCGCGTTTTTTAGCGAAAGCTTTCGTGTAACTTTTTTTCAAAGTTTCAAAAGCGTCGGCATGATAGTGATCGCGCCACACGCCGTATTCGCCGAGAGCAAAACCGCCGTGCGGCTTGTCGTGGCACGTTTGACAGGCCGCAACGCCGACATATTTCGCGGAAACATTTTCCATCAACGACGGCGTCTTTGGTTCTTTGTAATCGTCTGGAATAACAAAGTCTGATTTGACGACGTCGCCGGAAACGTACTTGCCGTAAACCCAGCCTTCCACAAATCCGGAAGCGTCCATTACACGCCGCCACTGATGCGCGCCGCCCAGGCTTCGACTTTCGATAATGTCCACGTTGTCGCCTTTAAATAAATGCGCGATGATTTCCGAGCGCACGCCCGGCGCTTGCCGCACGTTCAGGCACATCGCACTGATGTAGCCGGTTGCTTCGATTTCGGTTATCACCGGAGTCGGGAAACGCCGGTTCTCGTTTGCTTGAGCGAATGGTGAAAACATGATTGCATTTATGACGGTGAACGTTGCCGCCAGCGTCATTTTGGTTCTCAAATACATTTTTAACTATTTCCTGCCGCGCTTTCATTCTTGTAACCGCCGGAAAATGCGGGCCGTTAAGGACGGCGCCGCGTTCCGGTTTTGTCATCAAAAGTCTTTTTCAAACGCGGATGAAGATAGAGCGCGGCGGGCAATTCCCAAATCGTCCAAACTGCTCTTTGCTTGTCGTTCAAAACGCCACAAAATGCGATGCGACCAATTAGCGTCTGTTGAGTCGTTTTGTACCAATTCTTGGCAAGACTTTCCAGTACGCAGAGAATTTAAAATTTTGAGTTTAGTGATCCAGATGTCCAGAGTGTGAGACCCCAGAACATATCTCTAAATTACCGTTTTAAAACTCTGCAAAGTTTGTGGATCTTAGCATTTCCGCGTGAAGTCACGAGGTTGAATACCCGCTACTGCTTTGTTCCAGCTTGTCCGGGTTGGGCGAATCTGACCTGAGCGAGTGAGTTTGTTGCAGTTCTTAACAAAAACAACTTGACATTTAAATTGAAAAAATTAGATTGGAATCAAAGTTTGGACGATGGTCTAAATTTGAGCAAGAGTCTAATTTGGCGACGACGATGCAAGCGACTGAGAAGATTCCCCTCCGAGACAGGAAAAGCGCGAAAGTCCGACTACAGATTCTCGAGTGCGCCATGCGATTGATCGGGAAGGACGGCACGTTTCGTGATATTCATGTGGAGCAAATCGCCGAGGAAGCTGAAATCTCCCGCGCCACGCTGTTTAATTATTTCAGCCAAAAAGAAGACGTGATGATTTATGCGTTTGAAGTCTGGAACTTTCAACGCATGGTTGAGCAGCGCTTGAACGCAAAGTCCGGCGTTCAAGCGATTCGCCACCTTTTTTTGAAAGGTGCAGAAACATATAATCAGTCGCGCGGCTTGGCGTTGAGCGTGGTGAGTTTAATCGCCAATATTCGCCGCAGACCGAAAAAGACGACGCTGGGTTACGCCGAGCGAGCGCAGCTTTATCCGGAAATTCCCTGGGTCAGCGAAATCGAAGTGACCAGCTTGTACACGATGTTTAAGCAGCATATCGACGAAGCGCGCGAGAAGAAAGAAATGGTCACCAAGCTCACGACAAGAGAAATTGCGCGCCTTTTAGAAAGCGCTTGGTTCGGCGTTCTGCTGACGGCGCATATTCACAATTCGAACGTCTATGAGTTGAGTTGCGAGCATTTGAGAACGATACTCGCGGCGTTAGGCGTTCCCAAAGACATTATCGAGAAAAACGAAACGACGACTGTTTGATTTTGGGGGTGAGCTGGTTCATGGAAAACAAATTTTTAAAAGGCGGCGCTTTTTTAATTGAAGACTCAGCGCCGAACGATGTTTTGATTCCGGAAGAGTTTGACGATGAAATTGCGATGATTCGTCAAACGACGCGCGATTTTTGTCAGAATGAAATCGTGCCGAACATGGAGCGTCTGGAAAAGCAGGAGCCGGGCCTGTCGCAAGCGTTGCTGCGGAAATTGGGCGAGCTTGGCATTTTCGGAATCGAGGTTGAAGAGAAATACGACGGCTCATCTTTATCCAAACTTGCCGCTACGGTCGTTGCGGAAGAAATGTCTCGCGCCGCGGGCTTCAGCGTTTCCGTAGGCGCGCATATGACGATCGGGATGCTGCCGATTGTTTATTTTGGCAACGAGCAGCAGAAATCTCACTACTTGCCGAAGATGGTTGCTTGCGATCTGATCGGCGCCTATGCTTTGACTGAGCCGGAATCAGGCTCCGACGCAATGGGCGCAAAAACGCAAGCCGTGTTGTCGGAAGACGGCAAACACTGGATTTTGAACGGCACGAAAATGTGGATTTCCAACGGCGGCTTTGCCGATGTTTTCATCATTTTCGCCAAAGTTGACGGTGAACGAAAAAATTTCAGCGCATTTATTGTTGAGCGTGCACACGGCGTGAAGTCCGGCGCGGAAGAGAAGAAGATGGGCATTAAATCTTCTTCGACGACGCAATTGATGCTTGAAAACGTCGAGGTTCCGGTTGAAAATCTGCTTGGCGAAATCGGCGACGGTGCGAAGATCGCGTTTAATATTCTCAACGTCGGCAGGTTCAAGCTCGGTGCGGGCGGCGTGGGCAGTTGCAAGATCATTTTGGAAATCTGCTCGAAATACGCCAAGGAACGCGAACAATTCAAACAGCCAATAGCTTCGTTTGGATTGATTCAGGAAAAACTCGGCGAAATGGCTGCGCGTACATTCGCGCTTGAATCCGCGACTTATCGGACAATTGGCTACATCGACGCGCTGATTGGCGATAACGAAGACCAGGCGCACAAATTGGCGGCGATTGAGGAATATGCGCTTGAGTGCTCGCTGGCAAAGGTGCTTGGCACCGAAGTGATGGATTTCTGCGCTGATGAAGGCGTGCAATTGCACGGCGGTTACGGTTACTCGCAGGATTACGTCATCGAGCAAATCTACCGGGACAGCCGAATCAATCGACTTTTTGAAGGCACGAACGAGATCAATCGTCTGCTCGTTCCGGGAAGGCTTTTGAAGAGCGCCGCGAAAGGAAATTTACCGCTTTTCGATGCAATCGGCGAGGCGGCTTCGGGACTTGGCGACAACGCAAAGGAAGAGGGAGCTTTTGCCGCAGAACGCGCCGGAGTGAAGAATTTCAAACGCTGCGCCCTGATCGTTTTGGGTGCGGCGGCGAATGCGTTTGGCAACGCTTTGGAACGAGAGCAGGAAGTTCTTGGCAGAATCGCCGACATTATTATGGAGACTTACGCTGCGGAGTCCGCTCTTCTTCGCGCTCAAAAGCTCAATTTGTCCGGGAAATGCGACGATGCGCATATCGCTGCGGTGCGCGTTTATGTGAGCGCCGCCGCTGAAAATATCGCGCAATGGTCGCGAACTGCGCTTTCGCGATTTCTAAAAGACGAGGCGTTGGCGCAGCAGTTGGCTTTTGTTCAAGAACTGACGAAATTGCAACCAATCGACACGATTGGCTTGACGCGCGCATTGGCGCAAACGGTTTTAGAAACGGAGGGTTATCCTTTTTCATAAAAATATCGGAATTCGTTTCGAGAGAGACGACGCACAAGAATCTGATCACTGATTGTGGAAGCTGACTACGGAACCGAGCCATACGGAATCGAATAAGAGACCAGCATTGCGTACGAAGAGGCGCGGAAGCGTTTCGCGGAGGAGGGAACCAGAATTGATACAGGAGTCGGAGTGTAGGGAGACGAATTCAGAACCATTCATTGCCGCTGAAAGCGAGATCGAAAACGACGAAGGTTACGCGAATTCCGATATATTTTTTTCAAGTTAGGGCCACAGACTTTGCCGGGCTTTTAAACCAATCCATCTTCACTAAGGATGTTTGTCAACCCCAGCCTTTTTCAAAATACCCCCCAATAGAATGCCAATTTTCAAAAACAAAGTCGTGATCGTCACAGGCGGCAGCTCCGGCATCGGCGCTGAAACGGTTCGGCGATTTATTCGAGAGCGTGCGAAAGTCATGATCTGCGACGTTCAAACGGAAGCAGGCGAAGCGCTTGCCGATAAAATCGTTAAAGACGGCGGCGATGCTCGGTTTTTTGCGACGGACGTCAGCAAACCGGACAGCGTCCGAAGAATGGTGGATGAAACCGTTCGCCGATTCGGGAAATTGGATATTGCGATTAATAATGCCGGGATTGTGTGCGAGGAACGTCCGGTTCACACGCATTCTTTTGAAGATTGGGAACGCCAAATCGCCGTCAATTTGAACGGCGTTTTTTATTGTATGAAGTACGAAATCGAGCGCATGCTGGAGCAGGGAGATGGAATAATTGTAAACACGGCTTCTATCGCGGGACTTGGCGCATACCCCAAGAATGCGGGCTATTCAGCCAGCAAGCACGGCGTCATCGGGCTGACCAAGACGGCTGCGATTGAGTACGCCCGGAAAAGCATACGAATCAACGCCGTTTGTCCCGGCTATACCCGCACGCCGATGGTTGAAAACGCATTGGAAAATATGCGGGAGTCCGAAGCCATGCTCACCAGGCGCTTACCGGTAGGCAGGCTGGGCGAACCGCAAGAAATCGCCGATGCGATCGTTTATTTGTGCTCGCCCGAAGCAGGATTTATCACCGGGCACTGCCTGGTTTTAGACGGCGGGATCACCGCGCTTTAACGCAGAAGTTCGCACGATTGGATTGACGGAAACATGAGTTCGTTGACACTCATTCGCCACGGGCAGGCGACTTTTTACAAAGATCATTACGACGAGCTTTCCTCGCTTGGACAAAAGCAGGCGACGGCGCTGGGAAAGTACATGCTCGAAGCTGAAATGCGATTCGACGCCGTCTATTCGGGGCCGCTGAAACGGCAAAAGCAGACCCAAAGTCTCGTCCAGGAAGTTTTTTCAGAAAAGCGCGTTTCATATCCGGAAGCCGTCCTGCTGGATGAATTTGAAGAACATTCCGGCCCTCAGGCCGTCAGGCGCGCGGCGTTGGAATTGACCGAACGCGATGAAGCCTATCGCTCATTTGCCGCACCAGTGAAAAGCTGGAGCGCTGAGACCCGCAAAAAATATTTTACCTTTTTTGAGAAATTCATGCTTGAGTGGTCGCGCGGCGAACTCGGTTATGACGACGTCGAGTCGTGGCAAACTTTTCGCGCTCGCGTTGAACGCGGCGTAAAGCGCGTGTTGAACGATCACCAGCGTGGAAAACGCGTCGCTGTTTTTACCTCGGCGGGACCGATTGCCGCGACGTTGGCTTATGTCCTTGGGTTGGAAAACGGCAAGACGATGGAAACAAGTTGGGTCATTCGCAACGCTTCATTTTCGGAATTCCTGTTCACCCAAAACCGCATCACCTTGCTTGCGCACAATCAAGTTCCGCATTTGAAAACGGACGGGATGAGGACTTACGTTTGAAGACTGCGAGTGTTAGTGCTGTAAACTGTAAACTGTAAACTGTAAACTGTAAACTGTAAACTGTAAACTGTAAGCCGAGAGAATGCTTTTACAGAAGAGCGAAGAGCTTGCTGAGATTCTGACTCGAATCCGCGAATTTGTGATAGAAGAAGCCGTGCCGCTGGAGCCGTTGCTTCTGGAGCAAAAGTTTGACGAACTGAAAAACGCGCTTGATGAAAAACGGAAGCGCGTCAAGTCGCTTGGGCTTTGGACGCCGCATTTGCCTAAAAACCTGGGCGGGCTTGGCTTGTCGCTCTATGAATTCGGGCATGTGAGCGAAGTCCTGGCGCATTCGCCGCTTGGGCATTACCTGTTTAATTGCCAGGCGCCGGACATTGGCAATACGGAAATTTTACTTGAATTCGGCACGGAAGCGCAAAAAGAAAAATTTCTCAAGCCGTTGATTGCCGGGGAAATTCGCAGTTGTTTCGCGATGACCGAACCGGAACACGCAGGCTCAAATCCTGTGTGGATGAGCACGACCGCCAAAAAAGACGGCGATGATTACGTCATCAACGGCCACAAATGGTTCACCTCCTCGGCGGACGGCGCGGATTTCGCGATTGTGATGGCGCAGACAAATCTTGAAGCTCAAAACCCTTACCAGAGAGCCAGTCAAATTATCGTCCCGCTCGATACGCCCGGCTTTGAGTTGATTCGAAATATCCCGATTATGGGCGAAGCGGGAAGCGATTATTTTAGCCACGCTGAGGTGCGTTTCACGGACGTTCGCGTGCCGCAGGAAAATCTTCTGGGAGGAGAAGGTCAGGGCTTTACGCTGGCGCAAACGCGGCTCGGCCCGGGGCGCATCCATCATTGCATGCGGTGGGTCGGGATTTCTGAACGTGCGCTGGATATGATGTGTCAGCGCGCCGCGACGCGGGAAATTTCCCCCGGACGCGTTTTGGGCAAACAGCAAACTGTCCAGAATTGGATCGCGGAAAGTCGAGCCGAAATTGACGCCGCGCGCTTCATGGTGCTCAACACAGCGGCCCTGATCGACGCCAAGGGAACCTACGCCGCGAGGACTGAAATCTCAACGATCAAGTTTTTCGTCGCTAATGTCATGATGAAGGTGATCGACCGCGCTATTCAAACCCACGGCGCCGCCGGGATGACGGACGACACGATTCTTTCGTTTTACTATCGTCACGAGCGCGCTTCACGAATTTATGACGGTCCGGACGAAGTGCATAAGTCAGTGCTTGCACGTACATTATTAAAAAAATACGGCGTCGACGTCAAAAAATAACCGGGTTTATTTTGAGAGGTAGACATGCTGAACATCAATGATATCGAAGAAAGTCTCGAACTGACCTATCCGCGCGAGTGGCGATACACGGTAATTGGCGGAAACGAAGAAAAGCTCCGCGCGGCAATTGCGCAGATCATGGGGGAGAACGAGTACAAATTGAACTTTTCAAAAACCAGCTCACGCGGCAAGTATATCAGTTTGAGTCTTGTAACAATCGTTACCGACGAACGCCACCGCACATCAATTTTTGAAAAATTAAAACAGAGTCCGGACATTGCGATGGTGATGTAGGCGTTTTCGATGTTTTGAGGAGGGATGAGTGTCGCACGGAAGTATAGACGCACCGGGGGAGATTCGTTCAGGGGAAGATTTAGACCTTGAACGACTTGAAACTTATTTGAAAGATAACCTGCCAAACGTCGAGGGAAAGCTTGAAATCTTGCAATTTCCCGGCGGCTTTTCCAATTTAACCTATCTTCTGAAGTTCGGCTCGCGAGAGCTTGTGCTGCGCCGTCCGCCGTTCGGCGCGAATATCAAATCCGCTCACGACATGGGGCGCGAGTACCGCATTCTTTCCAGGCTGCACAATGTTTATCCCAAGGCGCCGAACGCGTTGCTCTGTTGCGACGACGCTGATGTTTTGGGCGCGCCGTTTTACGTCATGGAACGTGTGACCGGCGTAATTTTGCGTGCAAAGCCGCCGGCCGGCGTTGATTTGAGCACCGAAACCATGCGAAAATTGTCAACCGCATTTGTTGACGCATTCGCTGAACTTCACAGCGTAGACTTTGAGCGCGCCGGCCTGGGCGATCTTGGAAAGCCCGAGGGCTACATCGAACGACAAATCTCCGGTTGGCGAAAAAGGTACGCCGCCGCCAAAACGGAAGAGATTGAAGATATGGAATCGGTCGGGGAATGGTTGAGCGAAAATTTGCCGAGCGAGAATCCCGGCGCTCTGATTCACAACGATTTTAAGTATGACAACATCATTCTCAATCCTGAAAACCTTGCGGAAATCACCGCCGTTTTGGATTGGGAAATGGCGACTATTGGCGATCCGCTGATGGATTTGGGAACGACGCTTGCGTATTGGGCGGAAGAAAATGATCCCGCCGAGTTGCGCATGTTTGGGCTAACGCGTTTGCCGGGCAATCTCGACAGGCGCAGTTTTGTGGAGCGATACGTGAAAATGAGCGGGAGAGTGCCTTTTGAACCGCTGTTTTATTATGTCTACGGCATGTACAAAATCGCCGTGATCATCCAGCAAATTTTCGCCAGATTTGAGCGTGGATTTACAAAAGACAAACGATTTGCGCAGCTTCATTTCGTTGTCAAGGCCGGGGCAAAAACGGCGGCTGCGGCAATTCGCAAAAACCGGATTCATGAGCTATGGCGGGATTGACGCTGGAAGAACTGCGAGCGTTTTTTGACGGGCAAGCGAAAACATTTAAAATAGAAGCCGCAGGCGAGGGAAGAGCGCGCCTGCGGCTAATCGTGGAAGAGAAGCATTTGCGATACGGCGGCACTGTGTCCGGGCCTGCTCTCATGACCCTGGCCGACGCCGCAATATACATAGCCGTCCTGGCTGAGCTTGGTCCTGTTTATGAAGCTGTTACTTCAAATCTGAACATCAATTTTCTGAGAAGACCTCCGGCCGATGATGTGCTTGCGTTTGCCAAACTTTTGAAAGTCGGCAAGCGCCTGGCGGTCGGCGAGGTGGAACTAATCTCGGAAAAAAACAACCAACTTCTTGCGCATGTTGTTTGCACTTATGCGCTGCCTTCTTTAACGTCATCCTAATTCACATACTTTCGCCAATGTGCGGAAACCTGCCGCTTTAACTCCGTGATTCTATTGGCCACGCGTTTGGGCGAAATACCGATTTCGGGCGTTTGCGCAATTTCTTCAGAAGTCTGACCTTCGACGAAGTACAGGTGAAAAATTTGCATGTCGCGTTTGCCGTGCAGCTTGTTGCGGAGCAGATGGCCGAGGCAAACTTGCAACGCGTCCAGAACGTCGGCGTAACGTTGCGCATCAAGTGAAGAATTCGAATCGATTGTGCCGAGAATCGAAATGGCGTCATCTTTTGAAGCGGAGTGAACGGGTGCATGAATCGATTTGCACTTATTCTGCGGAATCCGTTTTTGCATGTTTGATCGCTCCCAATTCAATTTGGCGGTGCGCTCTGCAATCACGTCCAGAAAGCAATAAACGGTGTTTTCCCAGAGGCCTTCATACGTTTTCAAAGCTTTTGCATTTTTGTTCAGAAGCTTGATGTAAACCTCTTGCGTCAAATCTTCAGCATGCCTGACGCCTTCGCGATAGCCAATGCGTTTGCATGTGCGCACGATTCGATGATAGATGCGTTTGTGAAAGCGCTCCCGGAATTCATGCCATGCCGCATTATTTCCGGGATGATCGCCCAAAAACCTAACCAACTCTAAATGTGACAATGTGCGGAAGTCGGACGGAATCGCTTTTGATTGCGTCGTTGCGCTGTGATCGTTTTCGGCAAGTTGAGGCAGCGCTTTCAGAATCGCTCGTTTGCCCGGATCAAGCCCCGTGCATTTAGCTGTGTGAGAGTAGTGTACTAACATTCCAAATCCCCTAAATTTGAGTTTTACTTTCGACAATTCGATCAGGCGGGATGAGCATGAAAGTCATTGAGAATCAAATTGCCAACCAACGCCGCAACCTATCGCGATTACTGTGCCAGAAATTAGCGTATACCAGGACGAAAAGGTTATCAAGCTGACTTGGAGAAGAATTTCGCCCACGCTTTTTATTATGATTTGAACTGAAAAATGCTGATGCGTCAGGAATCTGCGACTCTGAGTGGCGGGTAGGAATTTGGCGAGAACAATGTAACGGATTTTCGGTTTGTAACACTTCGGCCTCCGATTTATTTCACAACTGCGGAAGATTATCCGCACGTTACGTCGAAAGGATCGACTCTGCTTCCGGACGAGAAACGCTTGGACGTTTAATCGTATTAACATAGGTTGATCCACATGTTAAATGCGCTGATTGTTTTTGGCGCAAATCGCGGGGGAACTTGTCCAGGGGTTTATTATGCATTTTTGCCGAACTTGTATATTCCTGCTCAAGCGGGTTCCAACCTTGCCGCTCTCCACAAGCCGACCTGCTTTTCAAATAAATTCAGAACTCTTTTAAAATCAGAACACCTGAGCATGCTTTGAAAGCGACACGATTAGTGCGGAGGAGAGACAATGGCGACGCAAAGCGCTTTTATGCGCAATTTTCTCAAAAAGCTGAGAGCTACGCTCGACGTATGGATTGGCGACGAACCGCAGGAACCGGCCACCGACCACAGTGAGGGAACACGCAAGTCATCCGCAAGTGGTGAAAAACGCGAAGAGGCGCTTGAACTTGGCGAGCAGGTTGGGCGCTACCGGATTGAAGAGAAAATCGGCGGCGGCGCGATGGGCGAAGTCTACTTGGCGAAAGACGTAAATATGGGGCGACTTGCGGCTGTCAAAATTCTGAGAGCCAAATTTGTCAATGACGACGAGATGGTGAGCCGTTTTCAAACCGAGGCAACGGCAGCCGCTTCCATCATGCATCCGAATATCATTACCATTTTCGATTTTGGCGTACGCGAAAAGGACAGGTTGACCCTGCCGTATCTGGTGATGGAGTTTATTGACGGCAAATCGCTGCGCCAGCTCATTCGAGCGCGAGACTTGGAGATTTACGAAGTTCTTGAAGTCGCGATTCAGATTTGCGACGGTATGCGCAGCATCCACGCGCATGAACAAAATATAATTCACCGGGATTTAAAGCCGGAAAACATATTACTAGACAAAGCCGGACGCGTGAAAATCGTCGATTTCGGCCTGGCAAAATTGAAGAAGCAAGATGAGTCGCCTGGCAAGACGGACTCCGGCATTACGCTGCCCGGGGTGAGCATGGGAACGCCGGCCTACATGTCGCCGGAACAATTGGAAAGCTCAAGCAACGTCGACCGACGCACGGATATTTGGGCGGTCGGCGTGATTATTTACGAAATGATAACGAAAGAACGACCCTTTGGCAAACTGCTCGGTGAGGTTTTTTCCAAGGTTCGCGATCAACTGCCGCAACCCTTGAACAAATATCGGAGCGACGCCACGAGCGGTTTGCAGCGAATTATTTCCAGAGCCCTCACGAAAGATCTGCAGCAGCGTTATCAATACATGGACGAGCTTTTGGTCGATCTCAAGAAAGAGCAAGCGGACCATGAGAAGACGGCGGAAATTTCCGTTTTCGCTCCGGAAGAATTGAGCGAGCGCACAAAATATCTTGGAAAAGAAGATTCGCAAATATCGTCACAAATTCTGGAGACAGTAGAAGGCGCTATGGCGCCGAATTCACGTTTTTATGTTGAGCGTGAAGTCGATCATATTGCAATCGATGGTGTCCGCAGCGGAAACGGCGCAACGATTACGATCAAAGGCCCAAGACAAATCGGCAAAAGCTCTCTTCTTGTGCGCACTACAGCGGAAGCGGCCAAAATTGGAAAATCGATTGTCATGCTCGATTTCCAGCAGTTCGATAAATCGATGTTCGAAGATGAAACCATCTTTTTTACCCAATTTTGTCGCGCCTTGAGCTATAATTTGAAGATAGAAGATCAGGCGGAAAAATTCTGGCAATTGCCGTTGGGCAATATTATGCGCTGCACTTCTTATGTTGAAGATTATATCTTGAAAAAATTGGACGGCGACCTTGTTCTTGCGATGGATGAGGTTGACCGCGTGTTTGCCACGGGCTTCACCGACAATTTTTTCGGCATGCTGCGCGCGTGGCATAACAGCCGTCAAAACCCGCAAAAACCTGTTTGGAAAAAACTTGATCTCATTCTTGTGACTTCAACCGAACCCTACCAGTTTATTCAAAATCTTAACCAGAGCCCGTTCAATGTGGGACAATCCGTTTTATTGCCTGACTTTACAATGAAACAGGTCAGCGATCTCAATGAGCGTTACCACAACCCTTTGAACCCTCTCCAGGTGAACCAGTTGTACGATCTGGTCGGCGGACATCCGTACTTGATTCGAAAAGCCTACAACGTCGTTGCGAGCAAACAGCATTCGCCGACTGCACTTTTTGAAAACGCCAAAGACAACTTGGGCCCGTTTGGCGACCACCTGCGCCGCATTGTTTACCGCTTACAAGGCTACCCGGAATTGATTGACGGCCTGAAACGCATTAATCGAAGATGGAAATGCAACGACCAAACCGTTTTCCGGCGGCTTGAGGGAGCGGGACTTGTCCGCATGGACGGGCAAAGGCAAGTCGTCCGCTGCGAGCTTTACAGACAATATTTTAGGGAGAACTTAATTGGCTGATCGGATGCAATACACCGTTGGCGGCAACGTCAATCCGAACGATCCCTTTTATGTGGCACGCAACGCGGACACGGAACTGCAAACGCTGTGCGAAGCGGGAGAATTCGCTTACGTTTTGTCCTCACGACAGGTTGGCAAGTCTAGTCTGATGGTTCGAACGTCTCAAGCGCTAGAAGAGAAAGGCGTCAAAACGGTTCAAATCGATTTGAATGAAGTTGGCGTTAACCTTTCGGCGGAAGAGTGGTATTTCGGGCTATTGTTTCGCATTCATAAATCGCTCGGATTGGAAGCGGAGATTCTCGACTGGTGGCAAGAGCAGAGTCAGATAGGTTTTGTCCAGCGCCTGTTTGAGTATTTTGACGACGTGCTTCTGGCGGAAATTGAAACGCCGGTGGTCATTTTTATAGACGAAATTGACACAACTCTGCGAATGGATTTTACCGACGATTTCTTCGCCACCATTCGTGCTTTGTACAACAGGCGTTCTGAGAATTCCGAGTATCAGCGCCTTTCTTTTGTCCTCGTCGGCGTCGCTACGCCGAGCGAATTGATAAAAGATCATCGCCGGACGCCGTTCAATATTGGCAAACGCGTTGAAGTGACCGATTTTTCTTACGACGAAGCCTTGCCGCTTGCTGCGGGCTTTGATCGCGAACAAGAAGACGGACGGGATATTTTACGCTGGATTTTGAAATGGACCGGCGGCCACCCTTACCTCACCCAGAAAACCTGTGCGACGATCGCCAGAGAACTCCCGGAAAATCGAAACCGCCGCTTTTCAGAAAACGACGTAGACCGCTTGGTCGGACGTACGTTTTTCGGCAAAATGAGCACGCAGGACGATAACCTGCAATATGTCCAAAATTGGATCACAGCTGATGCATCTGATCAGTCTGAAATTATGGAAGCTTACAAAGCGATTCGTCTGGGCAAAAAACCTTATGAAGACGATGAGCAATCCCAAACGCTTACCCGCCTGAAACTCAGCGGAATTGTCCGGCGCGACGGAACCAGCCTGATCGTACGCAACCCGATCTACAAAATCGTCTTTGATCGCAAATGGATCGACAAGCACTGGCCGGATAAATTTTTAACGCCGACTGTGGTCAAAAGAGCTAAATATGCGTTCGCAGCGCTCGTTATTTCGCTAATTGTTGCTTTAGGCTTCGTAGCATACTTTTTTCTTGAGCAATCAAGACAGGCGAAGCTTGCAGAAGATGCACAAGCAAAAAGGGCGGAAGTGGAAGCAGAAAAAGCGCAGACCGCTTTAGATGGCCAGCGAGTTGCGGATAGTTTAAAAATAGAAGAGTCCAGACAAAAAGCTGTCGCACTTAGACAAGCAGCCATTTCTGATAGTTTAAAGAACGAAGAAACTCTTGCACGATTAGCGGAAGCTGAAGCTAGAAAAGAAGCGGAGCGTAATGAAGCTTTAGCTGCCGACAGTGCCCAGGCGGCGGCTGCGGCGAGAGATATTGCAACTCAACGCCAATTTGCACTCCAACGCACCACCAACGGCGTTTTCGCTCGCGACATTGCTCTACAGGCAATAACGTTACAGCGGCAAGGAGGACGTGACACGTTGGCGGCGTTGCTGGCGAAACGTGCGCATACTTTGAACAAACGCAGCCCCGGCTTTTTTATCAATGAAGTTTACAATGCGTTGCGGGTGACGTTAAACTCCCCCGAGATTTCCGGCGACCAACGCCTCGGCGGCCCAAAGACGCTTGCGGCGCACGAAGACTGGGCCATGTCTATTGCAATAAGTCCGGACGGACAAACCTTCGCTTCCGGCGGGGCCGACAGTACGATCCGCGTCTGGCGCATCGACAATCCGACGCAACCGGAAACCGTCGGTAAGCAAATGGGCAGCGTGCGCGTTCTTACTTTTAGCCCGGACGGCGGCAAAATCGTTAGCGGCGGCGACGACTTGAGCGTGCTGGTCTGGGATTTGGCAAACCGCAAGGCTGGACCAACGCGTCTGACGGGACACACGGGCTGGGTATGGGCAATCACTTTTAGCCCGGACGGTTCGCTTCTCGCAACGGCTGGCGCCGACAGTACGATCCGCCTTTGGAACGCCGAAGCGGAACTTATCCAGATCGACTCCTTGAAATCACACCGTGCGAGCGTTCACGCCGTCAAGTTCAGCGACAACGGGCAGGCAATGATTTCCTGCGGCCTCGACAGCCTGGTTTTGCTTTGGAATCTGGAAAAATTACAGAGCGGGCCAATCGTCCTGCCGAATCCGTCGAGCATGCTTCGCGACATCGATTTTAGCGCGACCGGGGCCATTGCGGCGGCGGGCGCGGACGGCAACGTTTGGCTTTGGAATCTTAAAAAAGGCTTGCAGGAAGCCGTTGCGCTCCGAGGCCATGCAGGCGGGGTCAATTCCGTCGATTTTAATCCTGACGGGACCATGCTGGCTTCTGGAGGCGAAGACGGAACGGTCAGACTGTGGAACATTCGCAATACGCAAATCAACCCGATTGTGCTGGATGACAACGCCGCCTGGATTTGGGACGTGACTTTCGGCAAGGACGGCAAAACCGTGATCTCCGGCAGTTCAGACAAAAAAATCCGTTTCTGGACAACCGCCCCCGAATCGCTAGCGACCCAAATCGAGCGAATTGTAAAACGTCAATTGACGCCAGAAGAAAAGCAAGAATTTCTCGCACCAATAACGCCGCAGCAGAGCGGTGAATAAGTTCATCGCTTATTCAAAAAACAATTTTCCAACACCGAGATAAGAGATTGAAGGGGTAAAATGAAAGATCGAAATTCAAAAAAGCGGATGTCATTTCGCGGCTGTTGTTTGTTCGCGCTTCTGCTCATAGCGCCGAATTTTGCGCAAGGCCAGTCGCCTTGTAGAGCGACATTGGAAGAATCGGAATTGCTCTACGACCGCGACCTTTTTCAAGCGGCCATCGATTCGCTGGAAAAATGCCTCCCCGACGGCTTCAGCGAAGAAAACCTGAAAGTCCGCGCCTATAAGCTAAAGGCGTTGAGTCACGTTGCGCTCAACCACGAAAAAGACGCCCGTAAAGCCGTCGACGCCCTTCTCGCCATCCGCCCCAAATTCAATCCAGACCGTGAAAACGATCCTGAATTGTTTATCGCGCTAGTTGATAAAGCCAAACGAGACATTCGTACACGTGCCGTTCGCCAGAAAAAGAAAAAGCGCAGAATTTGGGCTTTGGCGACAACCGGCGTTCTGGCTTCCGGCGGTGTGGCCGCCTACCTGATCTTGAAGCCCGATCCGATATTACCCGGCCCTCCGTCTGATCCGCCAGGGTTCCCACGCTAATTCATTTTTTGAATATGAGATTATTAAAGCCAAAAGAGGTTTCCTGAATGCGACAAGCGATTACATATGCTGCATTGTTGGTTATCTTACATACCTCGGCTGCGGCCAGACAAACGCTGACGCTCACGCCTGATCCAAATCCTCTGCAATTTAGGAGCGACGACTTGATCACCGGAAAAGTCACGGTAATAAATGGAAGCGCCGAGGAAATTACCGTTACAATGAAAGCCTCTGAAAACTGGATAAAATTAAACGATAATGGGCAGGAAGTTAGTTTAACAATCGCTCCGAACGGTAATGGAGTGGTCAACGTTGATGTTGACGATGCCAATCTTCCTTCTCCGGGCGATCATGCAGGAGAAATAACCGGAGAAATCTCCGGCTCTATGGAAGACCCCGAAAAAATACCGGTCGCCCTGACGGTCCTGACGATTGTCGCCGTCTCAGAAACGTTGTTGGATTTTGGCAGCACCGAAATAACCAGAAGCTTTACTGTAAGCCATAATAATGAGAGTCCGATTACGCTCAATTTTGTATCAAGCGATCCAGAATGGTTGGGCGTTTCTCTCAGTAATATGGGCGGGTTTGTCGGGAGTCAGAATATTACCGTTGATGCAGATGAGATTAAGGAAATCTATGCGCGCGTCAATCGAGATCGCATTTCAAGCGCAGGCGACGATGTACACAATGCGATAATCACGATTTCTTCAGACATAATAGTCGACGGTTCGCTGGCGGTTGGCGTTTATGTCAATCGGATACCCGAGTATATCGGGAGTTTACCCGAGCAAATCACGCTTACCGAAGGCTGTGAATGGACCTTTACCCTGGACACTTTGTTTGTTGATCCTGACAACGACGTACTTTTGTTTACAGCGCCTGAAGCCTCGCCTAGTTCGGTCCTCGATATTCAACGCGATGGTAGTGTTGTCAGAATAACGCCGCAACAAGACGCTGGTGATCTCGCCACTGTTACATTGTTTGCCGGCGATCAGGATTTCATGTATGCTGAACATAAATTTGAGGTGAGAGTTGAGGAAAACAGCCCGCCGGAAGTTGTTAACCCCGAAATCGCAGAAATTCGTTTGAAATACGACACGGAGCTCAGGACAGTCTGTACGGATACAACTTTAACAAATTTGTTTGTCGAGTTCACGGATCCCGATACAATCGCATGCGGCCCAATCAGAAACTTGACTGCTGAAGTATTGGAGCCGCAAATTGTTGAATTCACCAAAATCTCGACCAATTCCTTTGTGTTTACCCCGCTCCGGACGGGAACAACAACGGTGATGATCACGGCGCACGATCATCTGAACGCCCAAGCCTCAAAAATGTACCGATTTGTCGTGGATGAAAATGCAGAGCCGTTAGCAGCGTACGCATCGGAAACGGAAATTTGTGTGACTTTTCATGCGAACTCCGCCGCATTCCATTCACTTCAGGACAGCTTGACTTTCTCTGATGCGGACGATCCGCAAAACGTTTTGCAATTGGCCGATTTCGAATATTTTCCCATACAGTCTGGGGTAAATATTTCGATGGAATTGTCGCCGCCGCGCTTAAGGTTTCAATTTATGGACGGCATGAGCGTATCAAATGAACCCAATACTGTTCTCGATGCAGGCGTAAGCTTCCGTATCCAAGACCCGTGCGGCGCACGCTCGGACAGCGTCTTCATTCCGATTCGCATCAATCGCGAACCGATTGTCGAAAACAGGATTCCCGACCTGAGATTGGAGACTCGTGCGTTAACCTCAGAAAAGAGAATTAACCTGATTGTCAGAAACATATTCAGCGACCTTGACGCGGGCGACAGTCTGACGTTTTCAGCGCGGCAAAGCGATTCGGAAGTTGCTTTTGTACAAATTATTGGTGACAGCATTCTTGACATGTCTCCCCTAAAAGTCGGCCAAACCATCGTAACCGTTACGGCAGAAGACGGCTGGGAAGGCGATGTGGAAACCTCATTTATTTTAAGAATTGTCGACACAAACCAGCCGCCTGAACTGTCACAAGTTTTACCTGATCTGGGATTGACCGTAGGCGAACCCGCTGAACAAATTAATCTGAAAGGTTTTTTCGAAGATCCAAACAGCGACTCGCTGCGGTTTACAGCAAAAAGTCAGAATGAAGCGATTGCTTTCGCGGCAATTGTCGGCGAAAAGACGCTGTGGGTTGAAGCGAAAAAGGCTAACGATGATTCTGTAAGAATCGATATTACTGCGACTGACGGCAACAGCAAGCCTGTGGAAGGTTTTATGATGGTCAAGGTGAACAAAAGCGCTGAACCTGTTTTTGCCGGCGGCGGCCCGGTATCTCCTAACGCTGTGATCGCAGGCGGGCCGATAGAAGTATTCGCGCATATCATCGATGATTTTGGCGTACCGACAGTTAGCATGCTTTTTCGCACGGCTGGGGCTAACGATACAATCAGAACGCCCATGTCCAGGACTGTAGAACCTTCGTTTTTAGATCGCGTTTCGCCTCGCCCAACAGCCGAACCAGGCAAGTCCGTTCATACCTATCGCGGAGAAATTTCCGGACAATTCGCAACGTCGAGCGGAGTTGAGTATCAGTTTGAATTTTTTGATCCGGACAGTCAAATTGTTCGTGAACCTAATCTGGGGAACGATTTCCAGTTCGCATCAATATCCGTCAACGTATCGGAAGGCGGAGCTGAACAACCCGGCACAATTCACACAGGCTCCGGCTCCGACGACTATCGACTCGTTTCTTTTCCCCTACAAATCACAAATAATAATCCGGAAGACGTTTTTCGTAAGGCGCTTGGCGAACGAGATAATCGAAAATGGCGCTTTTTTGAACCACGTTTCAATTCTACTGCGCTTGATTTGCCAGAAATTCCAGAAATTATACCGGGACGTGCATACTGGCTTCTGGTCAGAGAGACAAAAAGCGCCAAACTAACGGCCGGTCCGGGAACAACCGTTTTGACCGATGAACATTTCGAAATTCAGCTACACCCCGGCTGGAACTATATCGGCAGTCCTTTTGATTTTGACGTTCCGCTTGCAAAAACCGCTTTGGCAAACGGAGAAGCCCCGGCACAAGGTCGAGTTATGATTTACGACGGCGCATGGCGAGCAGTTTCGGCTTCAGGTGTTTTGAATCCGTTTGCAGGTTATGCGCTTTTTGTTAACGATGTTGATACCTTGCGTATCAATCCGAATGTGGGCTCTACCCAGAAAACTACGCAAACGCCCCTAGTAATTCTCTGGAAAATTCGAATCATCGCCGAGATAATGAGTAGTCGAGATCAGCTCGATTTTATTGTCAGCAATGATGCACAATTCTCTTTCGACGCGCTCGATCAACCTGAACCGCCACATTGGGATGAATTCGTTTCCGTTTACTTCACGCGACCAGGTTGGCGCAAAGCGACGGAGAGGTTTACGGCCGACGCCCGTCCTGTTTTTTCGGATGGCGAGACGTGGGAGTTTGAAGCGGTTTCGAGCAGGACGGAGGAAATTACGCTGACTTTCGACGGCGTTCAGGATGTTCCGGCGGAATTTGACGTCTGGCTGGTGGATGAAGATGCCGGGATCGCGAAAAATCTTCGTGAAACGCGGCGCTATGTTGTTGCAGGCAGGGGGCTGGAGCATCCGAAAAGGCTCAAACTGGTCGTTGGGCGCTCGGATTTTGCTGAGCCGTCATTGGCGGCGGTTAACATTATGCCGGAATCGTTCGAGTTGTCGCAAAACTATCCCAATCCCTTCAATCCTTCCACGACGATCCGCTACGCGCTGCCTGAAGCGAGCGCCGTGACTATGCAGGTTTTCAATATGCTGGGCGAATCAATTCGTACGCTCATTGACAGAGAAACCGTGAATGCAGGGTTTCACACAGTTGTGTGGGACGGGCGCGATGATTTTGGACGCGTAGCAGCCAGCGGCGTTTATGTTTACACGATCCGAGCGGGAGAATTTAACGGTTTGCGAAAAATGGCTTTGGTCAAGTAGGACGGCTGGTTGTCTGTAGTTTCGCTGTTAGGCATTTAGGTTGGTGAGTTTACGATTTTTGAGCGCTTTCATAGCTTGCGCCAGCCCAGCCAGGGTCATCGGGAACATGCGATTGTTCATGAAGTTTTGCAGGATTTGAATTGTTTGAGTCAGCGGCCAGTAACGTTGCGAGACTGGGTTGAGCCAGACTGTGTGGGGAAATTTGTTTTTGATGCGTTCCAGCCAGATCATGCCGGGTTCATCGTTCATGTGCTCAACGCTGCCGCCTGCGTAGGAAAGCTCATACGGCGCCATCGACGCATCTCCGACGATGATAACTTTATAGTCACAATTAAATTTGTTGAGCACTTCGAAAGTCGGCGTTGATTCCCGCCAACGGCGTGCGTTATCCTTCCAAACGCGCTCATAAATGCAGTTATGAAAATAATAATATTCCAAATGTTTGAATTCGTATTTGGCTGCTGAAAAAAGCCGCTCGCACAACTCAACGTGATCGTCCATTGAGCCGCCGATGTCGAAAAACATCAAGACTTTGACGTTATTTCTCTTTTGGGGGACGATCTCAAGGTCCAAAATCCCGGCGTTTTCGGAAGTTTTCTTTATCGTTTTATCAACGTCTAATTCTTCCGGGGCGCCTTCGCGCGTGAGAATGCGCAAGCGCTTCAACGCCATTTTCATATTGCGCGTGTTCAGCTCGACATTGTCGTTTAATCCCTGGAATTCACGCATTTCCCAAACTTTGACAGCGCTGCGATTACCGGCGCTTTCAGGACCCATCCTGACGCCTTCCGGATTAAAGCCATAAGCGCCAAACGGAGAAGTGCCGCCTGTCCCGATCCAGCGGTTGCCGCCTTCGTGGCGTTTTTTCTGCTCTTCTAAAAGCTCGCGCAGCTTTTCAAACAGCTTGTCCAAGCCGCCCATAGCCTCGATTTGCGCTTTTTCTTCGTCTGTTAGAATTCGACTCAGGTTTTTGCGCAACCATTCTTCCGGGATCTTGGCAAATTTACCCGGATCGAAAGCATCGATCCCTTTGAAATATTTGTCGAATAATTGATCGAATCGATCCAAGTGCTGCTCATTCTTAATAAAGACTGTGCGGCACAAGTAATAAAAATCATCGACGTTGTAATTGACAGCGTTTTTCTTGAGCGCCGCCAATAGATCAAGATATTCGCGAATGGTGACCGGAAGACCGTCGTTTTTGAGTAGGAGAAAAAATTCGAGAAACATACAATCCTCGCCATAAATTTGTACATGAACTTCTCAAAATTCAGTGCAGAAAACAAGCATTTTTACCGTTGCGAATGAAAACACTTTCAGTGGATCAAAATTTTTTGGGCTTACCTGACGAGCTTTCTGCATTTGAAGCCGCAAAGAGCGTCGTTTTGCCAATTCCCTATGAAGCGACGACGAGCTATATTCAAGGAACCGCGAGCGGACCAAACGCTATTCTTGCCGCTTCGCAACAGGTTGAATTTTATGATGATGAGTTGAAGTGCGAACCATGTAGAACCGGTATTTCTACAGCTAATTTCTTGAGACCAAACGAAGCGAACCATGCCGAAAACCTCGTACAGATTCAAGAAGAAGCCGAAGCGCATTATTCAAGCGGAAAATTTGTTCTGAGTTTGGGCGGAGAACACAGCATAACCATTCCGCTTGTGCGAGCGGCGAATAAAGTCTTTGGCGATTTTTCCGTTCTACAATTAGACGCCCACAGTGATTTACGCGATTCATACGAAGGGTCACAGCTGAACCATGCGTGTGTCATGGCGCGGGTTAATGAGATATGCGATTTTGTCGGCGTTGGCTTGAGAAGCGGCGTCCAAGGCGAAGAGAAAGGAATACGCTCCGGCTCGCGGCTTTTTTATGCATCTGAAATGCAAAAGGGTGGTGACTGGCGCCAAAGCGCTGTCGATGCACTTGGGGAAAATGTTTATTTGACGTTTGATTTGGATTTTTTTGACCCGTCGATCATGCCGTCTGTCGGAACGCCGGAACCGGGCGGCTTTTTTTGGTACAATACTCTTGAATTTTTGAAGGAAGTATTTCGAACCAAAAATGTTTTTGCCGCCGATATTGTGGAATTGTCTCCTCTTTTTGGACTAATTCATCCAGATTTTTTGGCTGCAAAGCTGGCTTATAAATTTATCGGCTACAAGCATTGTCTGGATTCATCGCAGATTTAAATTGAAATGTATCAACATTCGAATTTCCGCTTGACAAACAACCCTTTTTTCTTTACTTTCGCCGTCTGTATTTGACAAGGAGACGACTGTTTTGAAAACGTATATTCCAAAAGTTAATGAAGTCGAGAAGAAGTGGTTCGTGGTTGACGCTTCCGGCCAAACGCTAGGCAGAATGGCTTCGATGATCGCAACAAGGCTGCGCGGCAAGCACCAGCCGTACTTCACGCCTCATATGGACACTGGCGATTTTATTGTTGTCGTGAACGCTGACAAGGTGAAAGTCACCGGGAAAAAATCGCAGCAAAAAATTTATAGCCGGCACACGGGCTATCCTGGCGGATTGAAGCAAGTAGATTTTGAGACTTTGTTGCGGACGCATCCTGACCGCATTATTAAAAAAGCGGTTTGGGGAATGTTGCCCCATAATAAATTAGGGCGAAAGCTTTTGAAAAAACTATTTGTGTACAATGAAAGCACGCATCCGCACGAAGCGCAGAAACCGACGCTGCTTGAAGCATAACATAGAAAATATTTTGAGGAATCCATGAAAGAAATGGCGCACATTGCAACAGGCCGTAGAAAGAATGCGGTCGCGCGCGTACGGCTATTGCCGGGGGACGGGCAAGTTATTGTAAACAAAAGGCCTGTACTCGACTATTTTAAGCGCGAAACGCTTAAAATGATCATCGAACAGCCGCTTCAAGCGACCGAAACGCTGGGCAAATACGACGTCTACGCCAACGTGGACGGCGGAGGGCTTTCCGGACAGGCCGGAGCCATGCGGCACGGAATTGCGCGTGCGCTTGTGCATCTTGATGAAGATCATCGCCCGGCATTGAAAGCCCGGGGATTCTTGACGCGTGATCCGCGTATGACTGAGCGCAAAAAGTACGGCCAGAAAGGCGCGCGCAAAAGATTTCAATTCTCGAAACGATAGCATTCGACGAATGAATTTTAAAAACCCATTCCGCTCGACGGGATGGGTTTTTGCGGTTTATAAGAAACAGTTTTCTAAAATCACACACGCTGGATTAAGCGCAATCGGGGTGCGTTTGTAATGCCTTTACTACGCGTAAGATTGTCAGGAATTGATTCGGCGGAGGCGTAACCCCAAATTTTGGAGATTTCATGAAAGAACTAAAAGTACAGGATCTGCTCGGAGCAGGCGCTCATTTTGGTCATTTGACGCGCCGTTGGAACCCTAAAATGCGCAAGTACATTTTTATGGAACGCAACGGCATTCATATCATTGATTTGCAAAAAACGCTCGACCAATTAAAAAAAGCGCAAGACGCCGTCGCTAAGATCATTCGAAACGGCGAATCGATCCTGTTCATCGGCACCAAAAAACAAGCAAGCGACATTATTCGCAACGAAGCTGAGCGTGCCGGACAATTTTTTGTCAACCACAGATGGCTTGGAGGCGGACTGACAAACTTCAGTACGATCCGCAAAAGCATCAAACGCATGAAAAATCAGGAAAAAATGTCTACCGACGGCACCTACGAAAAAATCGGTAAGAAAGAAATCCTGATGATTGAGCGCGAGCTCGAAAAACTGACCAGAGTCTTGGGCGGGATTCGCGATATGAATCGTCTGCCGGGCGCGATGTTTATTGTCGATACGAGAAAAGAGAGCATCGCCGTTTCCGAAGCGAAAAAACTTGGCATCCCGATTATCGGCATGGTCGATACAAATTCTGATCCTGATCCGATCGATTTTCCCATTCCTTGCAACGATGATGCGTTCAAGGCAATCGCGCTCATAACGCGCGCAATTTCGGACACGATTATGGAAGCTGGAAAGGCGAGGGAGCGTCAAAAAGAAGAAGAAGCTGCGGCTAAAGAAGAAGCAAACAAAGCGGCGGAACTTCCGGTTGAAGTTGTTGAAACCGCTGGAGAAGAAGCGGCGTTGGCTAGTTAAATCTAACAATATATTTTTGGAGAAAAGATAGAATGGCGATAGCGGCAAGCGCAGTTAAGGCGCTGCGTGAAAAGACCGGCGCGGGCATCATGGATTGCAAAAAAGCGCTCCAGGAAACGGACGGTGATTTTGATAAGGCAGTTGAATATCTTCGCGAGCGCGGAACCGCCCTGGCAGAAAAAAAAGTCGGGCGGACGACGAATGAAGGTATCATTGAAGCGTACATTCACCCGGGAAGCAAGCTTGGCGTTCTTGTTGAGTTAAATTGTGAAACGGATTTTGTTGCGAAAACGGAGCAGTTCCAAACGCTTGCTCGAGACATTGCCATGCAAGTTGCTGCAACAAATCCCGTTGCCGTGAGCCGTGAAGAAATTCCTGAAGAAACGCTTGAAAAAGAGAGAGAAATCTACCGCAGCCAAGCGCTGAATGAAGGAAAGCCAGAACATATTCTTGATCGGTTTGTCCAGGGAAAGCTCGATAAATTCTGTCAGGAAATGGTTTTGCTGGAGCAAAATTTTGTCAAAGATCAGAACCTTACAATAAAAGAGCTAGTCACGGAAGCTATCGCGCAAATCGGCGAAAACATTGGCATTAAGCGTTTCTCGCGTTTTCAGTTAGGCGGCGAATAAAAAAATTAAGCTCAAGATTCCCATCACAGGATTAGTGGAAACAGGATAGATGATGCAAGGACCGGCTTTTAAGCGCGTACTGCTCAAATTGAGCGGAGAAGCGTTAATGGGTGAGCAAGGATTAGGTGTTGATCCCAATGTTGTTGACAGACTGGCGCAGGAAATAAGAACAGTCATTCGTCTCGGCGTTCAAGTCGGGATTGTTATCGGCGGCGGCAATATTTTTCGCGGCCTTTCAGCAAGCGCACGCGGCATGGATCGCGTCCAGGCTGACTATATGGGAATGTTGGCGACGGTGATTAACTCGCTTGCGCTGCAGGATTATCTCGAACGTCACAATGTCTTCACGCGCGTTCAAACCGCGATCAAAATGGAAGAAGTGGCTGAACCTTTTATCCGCCGTCGTGCTATTCGGCATCTGGAAAAAGGACGCGTCGTCATTTTTGCTGCAGGGACAGGCAACCCGTATTTCACAACGGATACCGCCGCTTCTCTGCGCGCCATCGAAATTGAAGCGGAAGTGATTTTGAAAGCGACCAAGGTTGACGGCGTTTATGACTCGGATCCAAAACTTAACAGTGATGCGAAAATGTTTGATACATTGACGCACATGGATATTTTGAATAAAAGTTTGAAAGTCATGGATGCAACCGCCGCAACGCTTTGCATGGACAATAAATTACCGATCATCGTGTACAACATCACCCAGCCAGGTAATTTGGAGCGCGTTATTCGCGGCGAAAAAATTGGAACAAAAATTACCGGGAATTGAAGCATGTCACACGAGATTGTTAACGATGCAAGCGATCGGATGGACAAGACCGTTCAAGCCACCCGCGACGAGCTGGCGAAAATTCGTACCGGTAAAGCTTCTCCGGCTTTGTTGGATCCAGTGAAAGTAGACGCGTATGGCAGCCCAATGCCCCTAAACCAGGTGGCGACTGTATCCACGCCTGACGCGCGCTTGATTACTGTTCAGCCGTGGGATAAAAACCTGGTTGGCGCTATTGAAAAAGCGATTTTGACCGCCGATTTGGGATTCAACCCAGCCAACGACGGCACAATAATTCGCGTTCCAATTCCGCCGCTTAACGAAGAACGACGACAAGAATTTGTGAAAATTTGCAGAAAGCTTGCGGAAGACGGGCGGGTTGCTATAAGAAACATTCGTCGTGACGCCAACGAGCATTTAAAAAAGCTCGAAAAAAATCATGAGTTGTCGGAAGATCAATCGCATACGTACATGGATGAAGTTCAAAAGACTACCGACAAACATGTTAAATCGATAGACGAAGTTTTGAAGAACAAAGAGATCGAGATTATGGAAGTTTAAGGCGTGAAAATGATCAGGCCTTAGAGAAGCCTGTGTTTGTGTTTGAGAAATTATGGCATGATAAAAGCATTGAACCGGGATCGTATCCGGAGCTTGCAAGTATAATTTCACATCAAGCACGAGCACAGGCTTTTGTCGTCTCAGCACCGCTTGCGACGACAGGGCGGAAATTTCGGGTGAACTATGTCAATCAATCATCGTCAAAAAAGCAGCTTTGCCAAAAAAATATCCGACGCGTTTCGACTAATGAACGACAGCTTTTTTGCTGTGACTTTTAGTGGTTCATTGCTCATTATGTCAATCCCGCCGAAGCTCATTTCTCAGACTGTTGAGCTCAGACATACAAAAACAATCCAACTTTCAAAGCCCGAGAGAGACGATTTTGCGCAGTCTCGCCTTACGTCGATTGCCGTAAATCTGCAAAACGATATTTACGCCATTGATGCATCGAAAAACAGCGTCATGCGCTTTAACAGTGAAGGCGAATTTGTTCGTGAAGTGGGTGGATTCGGCTGGCAAGATGAGCAATTCGATTCGCCTGTCGCGATTTGGGCTGAAAACGGTCTTGACGTTTTTGTCGCAGATTACAACAATAGTCGTATCCAGCGTTTTGACCGCAAGCTTAATTTTGTTGCTTCGATTCTCGGTAGGCAGGCGGAAGATCAACGATTACAATTCGCTTTTCCCATCGCAGTTTCGTTTTCTAATTTTGGCGAGTTGTTTATCGCTGAAAGAGAACATAATCGAGTTCTGAAGTTAAACGCTGAATTCGAACCGGTTGAAAGTTTTGGAGATTACGATTGGGGAGCCGGTGTTCTCGGTTCCCCCGTAAGTCTTGCTGTATTTGAAGATAAGGCTGTATTCGTTGCGGATAATGAAAGACGATCCGTCATTCAATTTGATTATTTCGGCAATTTTCTCAACGAAATTTTGTTGGAAAATTCAAGCCCGGTAGCGGAAATCGCTGTTTCTCGAGAGCATATTTTTATACTTGAAGAGCGAACCAACGACCTGAAGGTTTTTGCTCATGACGGCAGCCCCGTTTTGCAAAGCAGCCCCCAATTCCCGACCGCCAATCAAAAAATCACAAGCCTGGCCCTTACTCGAAACGTCTTGTATCTTCTCGACAGCGCTCAAAATGTCGTCTTTTGTTATTCAATAGGAAAATAATGCGCCATTGCCGTGCAGCAGTTGTCGTTCTAAGTTTGTGCATATTGGCGGCATTGCCGAGCAGAAGTTTTTCTCAACCCGCCGAAAATCTCTTCCAGAAAAAACGTACCGTTCAAATCTCGCAAATTCAAGAAACGATCAGCCTGCAAGACAGCTTTCTCGTTGTCGGTTCCGACAGCCTTTTTCTGAATAATCGTCTCTTGCAACGAGAAACGGAATACAAAATCGATTACGCGGCTGCTGTAATTATTCTTGAAAACGACTCGACAACCCTCGGGCAAACGTTAAAAATTTCTTACACACGCCTGCCGCTGCCCACCCCAAGGCGCTTTCAAAATCGCAAAATTGAGCCGGTGCGAACCGACACGACACAAGCCCTGGAAAATCTGTTGCGTACAATCAATCTTGATGACCGTTTTCGCGACGAGGCGCACCCTCGTTACGTCTCTGATTTGAAGCGAAGCGGTAGTCTGACGCGCGGCGTGTCTGTCGGTTCAAATCAGAATTTACGCGTAGATTCCGGGCTGCGCCTCCAACTCTCTGGAAATATTACGGAAGATATTGCGGTGACTGCTGCGCTCACCGACCAGAATACGCCGATCCAGCCGGAAGGAAATACACAAACGTTGCGTGAAATCGACCAGGTTTTCATTAATCTCAAAGGCAGACATTTTGACGCGACGATGGGGGATTATGAACTTACGTTTTCGGGGACGGAGTTTGCCGGATTTCGTCGGAAATTGCAAGGCGCTGCCATAAACGTTGAGCAAGGCGCGGCAAAAATATCCATCTTTGGAGCCGTTTCACGCGGGCGTTTCCACACGATGGAGTTATTGGGAGTCGAGGGCAACCAGGGCCCTTATCAATTGACCGGAGACAAAGGCCAGGTCGATATTATCATTCTTGCCGGAACCGAGCGCGTTTGGATTGACGGCGAGCCGATGATCCGCGGTGAAAACAACGACTATGTCATCGAATACGGCAATGGGCAAATGACCTTTACACGCAATCGGCTTATCACCGGCGATTCGCGCATTACAATCGATTTTCAATTTTCAGATGAAAAATTTCAGCGCACTTTGTTTGGCTCGGAAGCAAACATCCGCACGTTTGGCGACAAACTGAAAATACGCACGACCCTGTTGCGCGAAAGCGACGATAAAAACAACCCTCTCGGCCTGCCGCTGACTGACGAATTGCTCGAAACGCTCTCCGGCGCCGGTGACAGTCTCGCCTTTGTCGACGGCGCGCTTTTCGTTGGCGAAAACCAGGGCAGTTATCTTCTGCAAGACTCAATTTTTGTTTTTGTCGGCAGGGGCAACGGCGATTATCGCGTGCGTTTTTCAGATTTCGGCGACGGAAATGGAGACTACCGATATTCCGGTTTTGGCAACTACGATTTCGTTGGTGAGGGCGCCGGGCGTTATCGACCATTCGTCATTTTGCCGAAGGCGCAACGCAACGAACTTGCTGATTTTCGCATTGACGCTTCGCCGCTTCCCGGACTTACTTTGCGCTCGGAAATCGCTGTCAGTGGTTTTGACAACAATCTTTATTCAGGACTAAACGATGATGACAATCGCGGCGGCGCATCTTTTTGGGAACTAAATTATGCGCCGGAAAAATTGCGCTTTTTAGGGCGGAATTTAGGCAAGGGTTCGCTGCGACTTAAGCACCGTAGACGTGGGGAGCGCTACCAAGACATTGATCGTGCGGACGTGATCGAATTCGGCAGACGTTGGGATATTCAAGACGTTACGGCCGGACTTGGAGAATCGATCAGTGAGGCGGAATTACGTTTTGAGCCGTGGAACGAAATGCAGTTTTATGGTACTCTTGGCGCGTTGCAACAAGACGCAGCAGACGTCAATTCCGACCGCTGGGAGATTGGCGCGAATTGGCGACGCCCCGACCTGCTCAACCTAAACTATCGCATCGAAAACATTGCACGAAAAACGAGAACCTTGTCGAGCGGAGATTCCTGGATGCGGCAGAAAGGGGCGCTGAACCGGCGCCTTGGATTTATTCGACCCATCTTTCAAATTGAACAAGAAACCAAGAAAGACGCACGCTTTGATACGCTCCGCACCGGTTTCCGCTTCGGCGATTATACCGGCGGTTTTGCTCTGGAAAAATGGCAAAACGCACGCTTTGAGGCCAAATATTCAATTCGGCGAGATGATGATCGCATCGGCGAAGTTTTTCAACAAGCCAGCGAGGCGCGGACGCAGTCCTACGCTTTTTCGATTCAACGCTGGAAAAATATACAGGCAAGCGCTAATTATGTTCATCGTGAGCGCGATTACACGGATAGTCTGCGCCAAAACACACGCACTGATTTGGCGGAAATACGTTTGGGCTGGCACGGCTGGCGGCGCGCCGTGCGTCTGGACGCGCGCTACCAAATTTCCAATTCGCAGGTCAACCAGCAGGAGGAAGTTTTTTTTCGTGTGCGCGAGGGGGAAGGCAACTACATTTTCAGCGATGATTTAAATGAATATGTTCAACGCCCGTTCGGCGATTTTATCCGACGCTTGGTGCCGACCGACGAATTCATCCCTGTTTCCGATTTACGCAGTCGTTTGCAATTGCGCGTCAAGCCTGAAACGGCGTTGAAAAACAAGAAGACGCTTTCTGGGATTCAAAAACTGCTCATGCCGCTTTCCGGCGAAACATTGGTGCGGGTCGAAGAGAAAACGCGCGATCCGGATGTACGCGATATTTACTTTTTCAACCTTTCGCGCTACCAGAATCAGGAATTTTCTTTGCTAGGGAATTTGAGCTTGCGGCAGGATTTCCACCTTTACCAAAGTCGGCGGGATTTTTCGCTGCGCTATCGATTGGTGACGGCCAAAAGTTTGAATAATCAATTTCTTGAAGGCGGTCAACGACGGCGGGAGATCAGGCATGAACTGCGATTGAATAGAACGCTGGCCAAAAATGTGGCGGGACAATTTGAATTGATTCAACGGCGCGAAGACCGAACGTTTTCCATTCCCGGCAGATTTGATCGCTTTGTGCGCGGCCTACGCTTTGAAAGCGATTTTTCTTATCGCCCGCGCCCGCGTTTCGAGCTGGCTTTGCGTTCAATTTTCGGGCGAGATCGCGACGAAGCGCCCGATCCGGCGACAACCGTTCGGCAAATTACGCTGAAGCCGCGCGCGGTTTATTCTCTCAGCGGCAAGGGCGTGCTCCGGAGCGAAATTGAGTACACGAGCGTGACGGCAGACGCCGCGCCAGGGCAGCCGATTCCTTTTGAACTCGCGCAAGGCAACCGCGCCGGCGACACTTTTCGCTGGAATTTTTCCTTCAATTACCGCCTCTCCCAAAACCTCAACGCTTCAATCACTTACCAGGGCCGAAACGAGCCTGACCGCCCTCGCACAATACACATCGCGAAAGCTGAAGTGCGGGCTTTTTTTTGACAGCGGTTCATCAAATTCAATAAACTTCCGGAACAAAAGTCTGATCTGTGATTGGCGGGCGGATGTAGCCGGTATACTCGCTGCGCTGCGGCAGTTCCATGGGATCGGGCGTCAAATCATCGTAGGGAATTTGGCTTAACAAGTGGTGAATGCAGTTCAGACGAGCACGTTTTTTAACATCCGCATTGACAACGAACCACGGCGCTTGTTTGATGTCTGTATAGGCGAACATTCTATCTTTGGCGATGGAATATTTTTCCCACAAATCGCGTGATTTCAAATCCATTGGACTGAGCTTCCAGCGTTTGACCGGGTTGAGCAATCGGTCTTGAAATCGTTTTTCCTGCTCTTCAATGCTGACAGAAAACCAATACTTAATGAGAATGGTTCCCGAACGAACGAGCATGCGTTCGAACTGGGGGCAAGACCGTAAAAACTCTTCATATTCTTCGTCAGTGCAAAATCCCATAACGCGCTCAACGCCGGCGCGATTGTACCAACTCCGATCAAAAAGCACCATCTCGCCGGATGCTGGCAGGTGCGCGGCGTAGCGCTGAAAATACCACTGCGTTTTTTCACGTTCTGTTGGCACGCCGAGCGCGACGACGCGGCAAACTCGTGGATTGAGTCTTTGCATAATCCGTTTGATCACGCCGCCTTTCCCCGCTGCGTCACGCCCTTCAAAAATGACCACAACTTTCAGTTTTTCATGCTTGACCCATTCCTGCAATTTGACAAGTTCTATTTGGAGGTGCGCAAGTTGTTTCTCATAAACTTTTGTGTCTATTTTTTTAGGCGCAGCTTGCTTGTTCTCTAAAGTTTTCTTGTTTGACATAACAAAAATCCGGTTAGGTTGAATAACAGGGTTGTTTCAATGTATTGGCGACGGTCTTTTAAAAGTTGAAGAAAAAATGAATTGTGTGTTAATTCAACGTTAAGCTCACGAATGTTATCCGAAGTGTGTTACATAGTATTGTCGTGATGAGACAAGAGAGTTGGCCTGATATTTTTATACACGGAGAGCGCCTTTTGTGGCGGGGCGTTTTTCTTTTGCTCATTCCGCAACTTGGTTGGGCTGCAGAAAAACATTTGGGTCAAACGGCTCGCTTGCAGCAAATCTCTCTCACTAAACCACCATCAACAACGATCCCCAATTTTTCCGGCGACGGGCAGTATGCGGTTGTCGGCGATTCTCTGTCCAAACCCATTCGCGTGCAAGCTAACGATGAAAACGGGCAACCGGTCTCCAATATCCCGGTACGATTTTCTCTCATTTCCTCGCCGAAAGGCGCAGGAGGATTTTCTATCTCGAAAGACCTCGCCTACACGGACGAAAACGGTCTTGCAGCAGTGCGAGTAAATCTTGGCAGTAAGGCGGGCGAATATGTGCTCGCGGCAAAGCTGGACATACAATCCGGCGGCGAAAATAATTTGCTTTTATACAAAGCTTCGGCACGAAAAGGCAATTGGGTTTTCATGCTAATCATCGGGCTTTTGGGCGGGCTCGGCATGTTTCTCTACGGCATGAAAATGATGAGCGACGGCATGAAAAAGACCGCCGGCGACCGGATGAAAACCATTTTGAGCAAACTGACGCACAATCGTTTTGTTGCGCTTGGGGTCGGCGCCTTTGTGACGATGATTATTCAAAGCAGCAGTGCAACGACGGTGATGCTCGTCAGTTTTGTTCAGGCGCAACTGATGACTTTCGTGCAATCGCTTGGCGTGATTATGGGCGCGAACATTGGTACAACCATCACCGCGCAATTGGTTGCTTTCAAGCTGACGGACTATGCATTGCTCATGGTAGCGCTGGGTATGGGCGTACATTTTTTGGCCAAACAAGAAAAGGCGAAAAACATCGGCGAAACGATTCTCGGCTTTGGGTTATTGTTTTTCGGCATGCGCATCATGTCCGAAGCGATGTATCCGCTGCGTTCATGGCAGCCGTTTATTGACCTTCTCATTACGCTTGAAAATCCCGTGCTTGGCATTTTGGTCGGCGCCGCATTTACGGCGTTGATCCAAAGCAGCAGCGCTTTTACGGGAATTTTGATCGTTCTAGCGATTCAGGGCTTGCTGACTTTGGAAGCGGGGGTTCCGCTTATTCTTGGCGCCAATATCGGGACGTGTATAACTGCCGGACTGGCGAGTTTGGGCGCCGGACGAGAAGCCAAGCGCGTGGCCGCTGCACACACGCTTTTTCAAGTGGCGGGCGTGCTGGTGTTCATTTTTTGGATACCGACTTTTGCCGAGTTCATTCGTTCTATTTCACCACAAGGCGACCCTGGTCTTTCGGGAACGGAGCAATTGGCGGCTATTGTACCACGCCAAATCGCCAATGCGCACACCATTTTCAATATTGCAACGGCCTTGATTGTCCTGCCATTCGCCCGTCAGTCCGCGAACTTGATTTTGAAGATTCTTCCTGATCGAGAAGAGACGATTGAAGAGAAATACAAAACGCGATTCATCGATGATGCTCTTATTTCCACGCCGGTGCTGGCGCTGAGTCTGGCAAAAGCGGAAATTCTGGTGATCGCGGAAAAAGCGAAAACGATGGCGGAAAAAATTCTCAATGCATTCGTATCACGGGACGCAGCAGTTCTTGAAGAAATCAATAACATTGAGCAGGAAGTTGATTTTCTATATGATAAAACGAACCTGTATTTGACGCGAATCAGTCAACAAAGCATCTCGGAAGAGCAAACGGAAGAGGCGTTTCAGATGATGTACGCCGTGACGGAGTTTGAGCAGATTGCGGACATTGTTCACAAAAACTTGGCCCCGCGCGCTCGAAAGTGGCTGGCGCTGCAAGACCAGTTTTCAGAAAAAGGGCGGCAAGAACTCATTGATTTCCACCAACAAACCATCAAGCAGGTCGGACGCGCTTTGACCGTTTTCAAAGACGTTGACTTGCAAAAAGCCAAGAAGATGAAACGCAAGTTTAAAAAACACCGCTCTTTGGAAGAAGCGTTCGTGCGTACGCATTTTGAACGTCTGCGCGACGACGTGCCGGAAAGCCAACTCACCAGCGAAACGCACCAGGATCTACTCGAACAGTTTCGTCGAATGAGCAACCACGCAACGAATATTGCGCGTATTATGCTGCAATGGAGAGCCGGCGGCGCTCAGGACGATGACTCCCCAACGCCGGCCTTGCAAGAAAGCTCCTGATCGGAACAATCCGATAATTTCAAATCTTAGTGTTCAACTTGCCTGATAGTGCATTGGTATGCTTGGTGCATCCTGCACGGCTTTCATAAAACCCCGCGTCCGGACGTCCGCCGGCTGCATCGGCAAAATGAGAAAGGAGTACAAGGCTTGCCTTGCTTTTCATCGGCGGGCTTTTGCCCAATCATGCGGTTCACGCCATCTTTTGTTGAAAAATGAGTTTCGTTTGTTTGAGCCGGATGCGAGGCAAAGCAAGCTTTGCACTCCTTCTGTTCTGAACAAGACAAACGAAAAAATCGAATATGGGATTTTGGTTTTAACCCGCCTTCAATTTCTCTCATTTGAAAATTTGTTCTGTAATCCGCCCTATGCGTCTGTATATAGTTGAGAAGCGTGCGAACGGAACGATTCCGCCTGCATTGATTAGACACCGGGAAGGGGCTTCACGGCTGTGAATTTTGAAAGACATAAATTGACGCCCGCAGGATAATACGTACGCTGCTGCGATCCGCCAAAATGGAAAGTAATTCAAGGATGAGTCAGGCTCGCAGTTAAAAAGCAGAGATTAGACTTCTCAGATATAACCCGCCTCAACTGTGAAGAGGATACGATGCGCAAAGAACTAAGGAGAGTTCAGCGTTTCATCATTCCGACCTGGGCGCTATTTGCGTTGACGGTGACGTTTCTCGTTACCGCCGTGCAACATAGTCAGAGTCAAACCAGGCGTACCGCTGAAGATTCCATCCATATTTCATATCAAGATCGTTTGAGCTTTTATTTTGATCGTGAAAGCAAACGATACCTTATCGATATGGCGGCGAAAGAGACCCTTTTGCTCCAGGCCATTCGAAATATTTCCGCCGAAATTAAGGCGCGCGGCTTGAAAAGAGTCGTCGCGGACGATCCTGATTTTGGACCGTACTACCGCGATTTAGATCAGCTCATCGTTGAATATTCGAGCGAATTAGATCGCGTCGTCGATTTGACCGGTGAAATCGAGCGCCTTCGCAGACGATTGGATGCAGGCGAAAAATTCGCTGAAGCAGATGAAGCCGCCGTTTTACAAGACTCGATTAATGCGCTGATTGAAGCGAATCGTTTCGATGAATTCACGCCCCTCAGCAGAGAAGAATTGCTGCAATTTCTCGGCGGCCATTACCTGGATTCCGAATTGCTGGAAAGCTATCACAACGAGCTTTCCGCGATAGAACGTAAACTCGACCAGGAAAAAGATCGCGAACTTCTGTACCGCATAGACGATCAGAAAAACCGCGTGGCCAAATTCGCCCGTTTGGCTGTTGCCGGAGGCGATTCGATTTACGCCGGCGCTGCGCCGGTTTATGCCAAGAATTTGCCGGAACTCAATCTCGTTGTCGATGAAATGCAGTTTATTCGCGTTGAATCCGGGGGACGCTTAAGCGGGCCGAGCGAGCGCGCAGATAGCGATGATGAGAAAAATCTTGAGAAGCGCTTCGAAGAGCTGTTCGGCGTCGCAAATGTTTTCGAAGAAGACAGAGAATCGTTAAGCGATATTTTCAAGCAATGGCGCAGCGCGAGGCAGGCCGACTATGAAGCGAAATTGCACGCTTATCTCGTGATGAAAGCTTCCTTGCTCAAGCACGGCGCGGAACGCGAAAGAAATCGTATGCTGCAACGCGATTTAACCGACGCTTTGCTCAATTACGCGAATGAAGAGTACGCACTGTGCGAAATGCAGCTCGATCAATTATTGAGGGACTTCGGGCCGTATTATAAGCGGCTCGACGGCGCGCACTATTATCGCGGCGAATCGCGCTATGCTCAATTTCACTATGAGCAAGCGTTGGAAGACTTCACCAACCTAATCGACAATTTCCCCGACAATCCGTTTGTTGAAGACGCATTTTTGCGTACGCTGACCATCGCGCAAACCCGTAACCTGAAAAACGTCTTTTCCGAGAAATTCGCCGCTTTTGAAAAACGCGAAGCCGAGTTTGGCGACCAAGTCAAAAATCGCGTCTATTTTATTGCCGGATATTTTGGTCTAAAACACCGCCAAAATCAATTGGCGGAGAGAGCGCTTAAGAAAATTTCCAATGATTCGAAATATCATTTGCCTGGGCAGTACTTGCTGGGAATTGTGCTCTCGCACCGTCAAAACTACGACGAAGCCGTCACGATTTTTTCGAAAATCGGCAATATGAAAAACCTGCCGTGGTCTTCCGCCGAGCTTGCCCTTTTGCGCAACAATGCGCTCTTGAAATTGGGTTTTATTCATTACGAAAGAGGCCAATACGACAGGGCTTTGAAGTATTTTGAAGAAATAAGCAGGGGCGCCGACGGCCGCGATCAAGCCTTGATCGGCAAGGCCTGGGCGTCGATGAAAAAGGGCGACTTTGACGCTTCGATTGCTAACGCGGAAGCGCTGTTTGGCGGCTTTGTTTCCAGCGATTATACTTATGAAGCGCTCGTGCTTGCGGCGCAATGTAAGCGAAAAATCAATCAATCCGGCGACGCATTGACGGATTTGCGCTATGTTTCGAATGCGAGAGAGGCTCTGGATCGCGCCGGAGATTACCACGCGGAGCGCGAAGCTCTACAGGCTGAGTTGGATGAAGTTGAACGTTTGGAAAAATTGGTTTTTGAGCAGCAACGCCCGGAATTGTATAAAAATGTGACCGAAAAAAAGCAGACACTGCAAGACAGTTTAATCAAAATGCGTTATCGCTCCGGCGTGGGCGAAGCTTGGCCGGATGCACAGAATCAAGAGCGGCAAAAACTCTACAGCTTATTGCGCGATTATGACGCTTTGATCGCTTCAGCGAAAGAAGCCGGAGATCGGAAAGTTCTTAAGAAAGCGGAAAAAAGACGCGGAAAATTGATTGACAGACTGGTGACGGAAGGGCTGGACGAGTCACTGAAAGACTCCGATTACTTCGTGAATTACCCGCTTGCAATGATGGAAAGCAGCCGAAAGCAGCGCAAAGAAGTTGTGCGCGACATGCTGCGCGAGATGGAGTTGGAAAAAAGCAAAATTCACGAATATTTGAACGAAACACAGGCGCTGCTTGCCAAGAATCCTGAAGCCAGCCAGTTTATTGATTTGCGCGTGGTGCAAGACGATTTGGCGGCCTTGCAAGATCGTATCGACCGATTCCAAACGTGGTTGAACGGCCGGAGCGGGGGAGAAGTTGAGTCGGAATTTGATCAATGGACGGATTTTACGGGCTACGGCATGAGCGACATTACGCTCGAGAACCTGAATAGTCGCGAAGACCAGATCGCGGGTTATACGCAGAGTATTGTTTCGATTGAGCAGATTCTCGCGAAGAGAAGAGCGGAAATAGAAGCGCGTTTGGCGGCTTTTGAAGCGGAATCGAAACGGCTTGCCAAAGAAGTTGAAGCGGAAAAACTGCGCTTGAAAAAGCTCGAGATGGAAAAGAATTTCAAAGAGAATTATTTCGACGCCAAGACGACGGAAGTCGAGAAAAAGAAATAACTTGGAACCCAATGCTTAAGCATTGGCAATGGATACAATACAACGCAGGAGTCTAACGCTTCAGCGTTGAAGACAAACGCGATGCGATGCTGAAGCGTCGCACTCCATTTAGAAATATAAATTGAAGATACAGCACCATGAACTGGCTTCACGGATTTAGAAAATACTTTTTCCTGCCCGCATCGCTTTTGGCTTTCGGCGCAGGATCGCTGACGGCGCAAAAAAACGGCGACGTCAGCCAACTGACAGCCAACCAAATCAGTGATTCGCTCCTGCGCTCTTATAGCGTGGACGAGCTTCTGAAATACAAAAGATTTTACCAGGAAGAGCGCGATCGTCTCGAAAGCGAACGCGCCGTCTTGCGCCGTAAAGGCATTTCGGAACTTGAGGCTTTCGTCGAAAGCCAATCGGAAAGCAACGTGTTGGATAAAGTGCTTTTTCGTCTGGCGGAATTGCACTACGAAGACGCCGCCGAGAACTACATGCAGGCGCAGGAAGCCTACGGTCAAACTCTCGACTCTCTGGATGCGGCGGGCGTTAGTTTTACGCCGCCCGAACCAAAACGTGATTACACAAAACCGCTCGCGCTTTACTCACGGATTATTGAAGAATTTCCCGCCAGCCAGTTGATCGATGATTCACAATACAACATCGCGTTTTTAACCGAAGAAGCCGGACAAAAACAAGACGCTTTGGCGCTTTACGAAGACTTTCTCAATCGACAATCCGGCAGTCCCTACGTGCCGGACGTGTTGATGCGCCAAGCGGAGTACTGGTTCAACCCGCCGCAGTCTGATTTGGAAAAGTCCGTCGCGATTTATGAACGTATTTTGGAATACAAAGAAAGCCCGAAATACAACGAAGCGCTCTACAGGCTGGGCTGGGCGTATTACAAGCTCAACAATTTTTCCGAAGCCATCCGATATTTTACCTTGCTGGCGGACGACGTTACGCGCGCAGAAGAGATTGATCCCAACAACAAATTTACCAACCCGAACTTGCGCGAAGAATCGATCGAATATATCGGCGTCAGCTTTCTCGATCATTCAGGCGTTGAAGGTGCGGAAGCATTCCTTTCGGCTTTGGGCGGGCGCGGCTATGGCATAGAAATTCTGCGGAAAATCGGCGACGCCTACATGGAAGTGAAAGAAGAGCACGAGAAGGCGGTTGCGGCGTACAAACTTTTGCTGAAGCTTTACCCTTACGCACCTGATGCGCCGGTGATCCAGGCAAAAATTGCCGAATCCTACCGGTATCTTGAGGATGACGAGCAGACTTATCTCGTCCGCAAAGAATTGTTCAGAAAATACAACGAAGGCTCGGAATGGTGGGTGCGCGTTGAAGATGAAGACGCCCGCACGAAAGGCCGGGGACTTGCGGAACACGCGCTGCGCTCAAATATCAACATGCTTCTGGATGTTGCCGAACAAATCGACGACCGCGAGCTTTTTGGGCAGGCGGTGAGCGATACGCGCGAGTACTTGCGCGCTTTTCCCGAGGATACGAGTGCGGCAAAATTGCACTGGAACATGGCTCTGACGCTCGATGCGAAGCTGGAGCGCTCGTCTCAAGCCTACGACGAATACATCGCGATCAGCAATCAATATTGGGATTCGGACTATCAACTGGAGTCGGCGAAAAACGCGGTTGCGCTGGCGCAGGATCTCGTCTCGCAAGCGTCGGGCGATCTTGGCGTTCGCGACGTTGCGGAATTGGCGGAAACAGTGCGCGGGCGGGACACGACGAGCGTCGACTTGAACCCCCAGCCGGAAGATTTGACTGCGAGCGAAAAAAAGCTGGTCGAGGCGATTGATAATTTCATCAAACTCTTTCCACAAGATGTGGAAACTCCGGCGCGTCTCGCACAGGCAGGGTCGATCTATTACAACAAGAATAATTTTCGCAATGCGCTGAAATATTTCAAAACGGTGCTCAAACATTTTCAGAACGATTCGCTGGCGGCGGATGCGGAATACCTGGTGATGGAAAGTTATTTCGGCAGCCGTGACTTTGAGAGCGTCGAAATCGTTTCGAAGCGACTGCGCGAAAAAGATTATTCGCCCGAGCTGTCCGGCAAGGCCAAAAAGCGTTTGGCGGAAGCGATTTATTTGCAAGCGGAAGCATTGGCGGAAGAAGACAAGCATTTTAAAGCGGCGGAAGAATACATTCGCGTCGCGGAAGAAGTGGCGGATGCGGAGTTTGCGGATTTAGCGCTTTTCAACGCCGGGCTCGCCTTTGATCGCGGCAAGGAATACAAGCGCGCGATTGAGACGTACGAGCGACTCTCAAAAGAATACGCTGCGTCAAAATACTACCTCATGTCGCTCAACAATATGGCTATCGATTACGGCGAGTTGAAAGATTTCAGCAACGCGGCGAATATCTTTGAGCGGTTGGGCGAAGAAGACCCCGACTCGACGAAAGGCGAAGCGCATCTTTATAACGCTTCGGTTTTTTATGCCAAAGCGGAATCCTGGGGGCGCGCTATTCGCGTCAATCACAAGTTCGTTGATCGCTACCCAGGCTCGGAAGACGCGGACGATTTGTTTTACGACGTCGCGAATTATCATTTGAAACTAAATGAGCTTGAGGAAGCCAATCGCGTTTATGACGATTACGCGCGGAAGTTTCCAGATTCGCCGCGCACAGTCGAGACGTTTTATCGTCGAGGTGAATATTACGAGTCGATTCGTCGGATTCCTGAAGCGAAAACGGAGTACGAAAAGGCCGTCGCCAAGAGTGACGCTTTTCTAAAGGAAGGCAAGGACGGCAATAAATTTTTCGCCGCCGAGGCGCTTTTCCATCTCACCGAATTGAAATTGAAAAGCTACGAAGATATCCGGTTCGAGCTGCCCGCTTCGACCCTGCAAGCAAGCAAGGATCAGAAAAAGACGATGTTGGTCGAGCTTGTCGACAGCTACGCCAAAGTTGCAAAATACGGCACGATCAAATTGTACGAATCGACCTACAAAATCGGCTACGCTTATGAGCAGTTTGCCGAAACGTGGGCCAAACAGGAAATCGGCGGCATGGCCGACGCGCAGCGAATTGTTGCGCGCAAAGAGATTAATGAGACCGCGTCCTCGCTCTACGAACGGGCCTTCGACGCTTACCGCAACAGCATTGATATTTTGCAGACCTTGTCGAAAAAATATCAGACAGCCGCGGCGAAGGTTAAGGAAGAAAGCGCCGACGATAAGATTCAATTTGCTGACACGACTTTAGTGGTCGCGGATCGCTGGATCAAACGTTCGAAGGAAAAGGTTTCCGAAACGATTTATGACGTTGCCGAGCTTGGTTCTTCCTCGGTTGAGAGCCTTTTGCAAGCGCCTGTCCCGGCGAGCTTAAACCGTTCGAAAAAGTTGACTTTTCGCGGCGCGCTTTTGGAAAAGTACATCAGCCCGCTGGTTGATGAGATCGTTGCGGCGCACACGCGAAATTTGAAAGAATCGGGCGATTTGGGCCTGGATAATCAGTGGGTGGAAGCGTCGAAAACGCGCATTGTGACCACGCGGCAGTTGCTGGCGGACGAATATCTGAAGCTTGCGCAGGACGCCGAGAACGATTTTGAAAATAGTTTTGTGCAGCTTCCGAAAATGTTGGTTGAAAATGATGCGGAAGCCCAAGCGCTGGCTGGAGAAATGAAGAAATGGCTCGATGCGTCAACAAATTTCTCGGCCGCGGCGCTGAAAAGCTTCAGAACGACTTTGGCAACGGCGGCGGAGAATCGGATCGAAAACAAGGCGCTGAAAATTGCCCGAGATGAAGCGATCAAATTTGTCGAGAATGCAACGGCAAACACGGATTCATTGCGAAAAGTTGCGCAATCGCACCACGCCGGCTTTGATCGGAAATCCAAAGAAGACGGCGACCCGGTTTTTGAGAACGCCAAGTTCACTTTTGAAGATTTTATGTTCGCGCTGGCGGACAAGAACAAGGCGCTGCTCAAGCAGGGCTACCAGTTTTGCCTTGATTTCAAGTACGACAACAGTCGCGTCGACAAACTGACGGCGGCGTTGGTCAAGAGCGATCCGGAGGCGCATGTCGGGCTTCTCGGCTTGACATTGCAAGATTATCGCATCGTCAGCGATTTAACCTGGACGACGACAACGGTTGAACAAAACGGATGGACGTTGCCGGGCTTTGCGGCGGCGAATTGGAAAAAGCCGGACATTTTAGAAACGGCGCGCTCTTTTGCGGCTTATCGCGCGGAGAAAATATGGCTTTATGAAGACGTCGATGCGACGGATTCTACCCAAGTCGATTCTTCGGACGTTCTGACAAAAATTGGCGCTGTTTCAAACGCCAAGCGTGCGAAAAAAGCTTTCTTCCGCAAGACGATTGACGTGAAGGGATTGCCGGTTTCAGGGCAAATCCAGATTTCCGCTGATGACGGCTATCAATTCTATATTAACGGTGAATTGATTAGCACGCACGGCAGTCCGGCCAAGGGCGCCAAGCCGCAAGTGTATGATTTTTCTGAGTTTTTGCGCTCAGGTAAAAATATTCTTGCACTGCGCGTTGAAGACGGCGACGGTTCGGGCGGCGGCTTGGAAGCACTGGTTTTTCTAAAACACATCCCGGACTGGGACTCGCGTGCGACGAAGCCGGAGCACAAAGGCGTTTTATTGAATAATGATTCGCAAAAATAAAGGTACAACCATCATGAATAAACTCAAAAATATCTCTCGACTGACTTTCCTCCTGCTCAGTCTGGCGATTGCATCCGCAGGCGCGGCGCAAGCCAACAGCGAAGAAAAGGAAGACGAGAAAAAAGAGAAAAAGAAGACGGAAAAAGTTGATCAGGAAAAAAAAGATCAGCAGAAAAACGACGAGATGGTTTTGGGGGAAATCAACATCGAAGCCGTTGTTGAAAAGCCGAACGTCGACATTATCCCCAAGCGGCAAAAGCCGATTTTGGGCGAATTGATGAAGCTGGATCGTTCTTTCGCAAAGGAGATCAAGTCTTTGCCGAAGGAATTTTTCCTCTTTGACGAAGAACTCGACGCTCCTAAAAAGCTTGGCAAAATTGAAATGGCGCTCAAGCTGGCGAAAGAGGAGAAGTCGAGCCATAAGAAGAAGAAAAAAGAAAAGAAATAGCACATTTTTTAACGCTGACCGACTTGTCGAAAAAGCTCCGGTTTGTCAGTCTGGAGAAATCTTTATTGTCGCCCGGTACGGATAACGTTCAAGGGTTCGATCAAAAAAGATGCTTGCAGCATGACAACTTTGGAATTTTTTGCCAGGGTTCAAAAATTCTGTCAGCGTTCAATGGACAGAAAATAGAAGTATTTAGGAAAAATGACTTAGGAGGTCCCTGAATGGGCGAAATTGTTTCGGGGTTTTCCCCTTCATCAGACGGTTTTTTTTATATGATGATCCTCGCGATTGTGGCGGCTGTTGCAGCGGCGATTGCGATTGAAAGAATTGTTTATATTCTCGTGCGCTCGAACATCAATGCGCCGAAGTTCATGACGGAAATTCGTAAACTGGTCAAAGCCGGGGAATACAAGGAAGCCGTGGCGTTGTGTGACGCGGCGCCGGATAAAGCGCTCGCGCGCGTTGTCGGCGCTGGTTTGCGCAAGGTTTCCGACAGCAAGACATTTGATTTTCGCAGCATCCAAAACTCGGTCGACGAGGGCACGCTTGAAGTGATTCCAAAATTGCAAGAGCGCACCGGTTTTCTGGCGATGATCGCTAACGTCGCCACTTTGATCGGGCTGATGGGCACGATCTGGGGCTTGATTCTGGCGTTCAAATCGGTTTCAATCGCAGGCATCGACGCCGCCGAGAAATCGCGTATGCTCGCCGCCGGAATTAGTACGGCGATGAACACCACGCTTTTGGGCTTGACCGTCGCTGTACCGTCAATTCTGATCTACACTTACCTGCATAATAAAACGACCAAAATCATCGACGAGATCGATGAGCACACGGTGAAATTGATCAACCTGATCACGGGCAATCAATAGAAGGGAGGTTGAAGAATGGCGTATAAACCTTCCCAGCGCAGAACCAACGAATCGGAAGACGTCGAGCCGAATTTGACGCCTATCATGAATTTGATGGTTGTGCTGATCCCGCTGCTTTTGTCTTCCGCCGAGTTCATTAAAATAGGCGTGATCGATTTGGATTTACCGCCTGCCGCAGGCGCGATTCAACAGGCGAATGAGCAGCCGCAAGAAAAGGTCAAAAACCTCGATTTGACCGTTTCAGTGACGGGCGACGGCTTTTTTATTTCCAGCGCACTGGAACTCATCCGACCGGGTGAGAATAAAACGCCGACCATTCCGAAAGGCAGTGAAGGCGAGTATGATTTTGAAGCGCTTTCGCAAAAACTGCTCGAAATCAAAGGCGCCGCCGAAGGAAATTATCCGGACGTTGACGCGTTGATTATTCAGGCGGAACCAACGGTAAATTACCAGACGCTGGTTAGCACGATGGACGCCTCGCGTTCCTACCGCGTTGACGGGCGGCAGGTGCTGCTTTTCCCGAGCGTTTCTCTGAGTGCAGGGATTATTTAGCAAAGTGATCGGAGCCGGAATGGTATGTTGGATGGATTGATGGATTGATGGATTGATGGATTGATGGATTGATGGATTGATGGAT
>CAXHAT010000028.1:0-51308 GCA_964014485.1 uncultured Deferribacteres bacterium | reverse complement strand
GATGCAATGGAGTCTCGTGGGCTCGGAGATGTGTATAAGAGACAGTCTCTCACCACCCCCGTGCATAAAAATTTGTTGATCGACGGCGACGCACAATGCATCGGCGACATACTTTCAATCGCCAACCTGCGCCGGACTACGGCGCGCGCGCTCGCTGATGGATGGGATTCGATGCTGGCGCCGACGGACAACATCGACGCATTCATACGCGCCGTTCGCCAAGACGACCCATTGGCCGTTCATATCAGCGGACTGGTCACCGAATTTCTGGGCAGTGTTTGCATTGATCTGATTTATTCATTCAACCCCGAGCTTCTAATACTCAGCGGGCCGCTTTTTTACAATTTGCCTTCGCTGGTAGATGATGTGCGTCAAGTGCTGAAGCAGGGCATGCTCAATCCGCCCATCGAAGCGGTCGTGCTGAAAAACGGCGTTATTGACGACAGAAGCGTCTTGATCGGTGGAACGGGCATTCTTCTAGATCAATTGTTCATGGCTCCAACGGAAGAAAAGTAAGTCCGCAAACTCGCCAACCTTCACTTCCAAAAATGAATCGATTTACAGACGAAACTCTTTTCGTAGTTTTGGATGCGCTGAAAATGCAAATCGGCGAATTGCAGCGCGGCCAAACGCTCTCGTTTCAAGCGCTGAATCCATCCGCCATAGCCGGACGATATGACGGCGAAGCGCTCACTCTCGATTCGAATGAGTTCCGCTATCGCTCCTACAAAGCATGGAATGATCTTGCCGAACAATTGAACTGCCGTATCTCCGACTTACGGCAAGTTTCGCCCCCTTTCGTTGAGTTCACCTTCGAAAAACTGGGGTGTTCCAATCGCGCCTTGACAAGCCTGCCCGCCAAGGAAAAATATGGCGCAGAATCCGAATTTGCACGCATTGACAGGCTGGAAGAACCGGCGTGTTTGTTCAATTATTCGCAAGCGTTGGAACGAATTCAGCTCCGCGAAGGCGCTCAAGTTCTTGCTCTCGGCGTGAATCGCGGCGATGAATTGACCATTTTTCCCAAAATCTATGGCGCTGATTTATTTCAATCGCTGCGATTTACCGGAGTCGACCATTCAGCGTCTGCCATTGACGAAGCGGCGAGGCGTTTTCGCGCACAGCAATTTCAATTCTTTGTCCGCGATCTCAACGAGCTTCCATCACTGGCGCTGTCAAAATTCGATCTCGTGATTTGCCTGAACACCCTGCAAAGTCCGAGCGTCAATCGGCAGAAGCTTTTGCGAGAATTGGTTCAAGAAAACCTGAAGCCTCGATGCGGCGTTATCCTCGGTTTGCCGAATTGCTCGTATGTTGGTGGTGAAATTATGTACGGCGCAAAATCCAAAAATTACAGTGAACCGGAGCTGTCGCTTTTGATCAAGGATCTCGCATTTTTCAAAAAATACTTGCAACAGCACAAGTTTAAGGTCACCATTACCGGCAAGTACGATGTTCTTGTCACCGGCGTGCGCTGACCGTGCCTAAGAGCGTATTTGGACAGTCCCTGTCTTGTCATTCCGTAGGAATCTTTTTAGGTCGCCAAGTATAATCGTTCCAGCAATTTCTGCAAAAAAGTTTAAAAAGATGCTTCCAGTATGACAATTTTTTGGGGTTTCCAAATACGCTCTAATTGTCAACAGAAGAATCACAGTACGTTTCTTTTTCGAGGGAGGATGGAAAGGTGAATTTGACACAGAAACTGCCGTTTTTCTCAATCCTGATTCTCGCGTCTTGGGCTTTGGGCCAGACGCAACCCCAGCCAATTCTGCAAACCCAGGAAGACGGCTATACCCGCTACGAACTTCTCGACCCCGAGACGCAAAGCTTTCGCATCATTTACGACGTCACCGCGACGGCGGCGGGTGCGAGACGCTATTTTAACACCATTCGCCCGGGCAGCGAACCAGCGGTCAACGCTGTTTACGACATGAAAACCGGCAAAGAGCTTGCGTGGAAAATTGCGGACGGCGGAGCGGCAAAACTGGCGGGACATGCGCGCGCCAATGAAAACGGGCAGTACATTCAAGTAGAACTGGCGCGTCCCGTTCCTCAAAAAGGCGGCTCGCGCATTAGAATCGACAAAGTTTACAAAGACCCCAAAAGTTATTTCAGTAAAGCCAATACTGTCACCTTCAAAAGAACGCTCGGCGTAAAAAGAAACGCCGTGGTTTTTCCAAAGGGTTTTGAATTGATCGGCTGCAATTATCCGTCGCAAGTTGTGATGGAAGCGGACGGCAGAATCAAAATCAGCTTTCTCAATCGCGGGCCCTCCGGCGTACCGCTTACTCTTACTGGACGGCATTTGCCTGAAAATAGCGTTAGAACATCACCGGAAAAACTGAATGCGGTTGAGCCCAGGGAAGAAACGCGCTCCGTCACTTCAACCATTGGCGCGCGAACGAATTTTGCTTTTAGCGAGCGCGCTTTTCAAAATCGCGAGATCGTCTATTTTCTGAATCCGCCGGAAACGCACTCCTTTTTTCTCTATCACGACTACACCGAGACGCGAGAAGGCGTGGACAAATACCTCAACATTGTACGCAAAGGGAGTAAGGCTTCCGAGCCTTCAGCGATCAATCTCGACACTGGCGAGAATCTAAAAGTCGAGCAGCTCAAAGGCGAAGAAATTGCTCAACGCGGCATTCTTCCGGCGGAGCGCGTCGATGCGGAAACCGAGGTCGTCGTCATCTGGTTTGACCCGGTGAAAAAGGGGCAGTCGACGCGGCTGCGGATTGCGGAGACTTACACTGATCCGAATCGCTACCTGCTTGTCGGCGAAACTTTGGTTTGGGATCGCAGTTTTGGCCGAGCGCACAACACGGTTCTGCTGCCGGAAGGCTGGTTTCTCACGACAAGTTCGATCCCCGCCGTCGTCGATGAAGCGGAAAACGGCAGAATCCGCCTTCATTTCATCAATGACCGGCCCGGAAACATTGACGTTTTCCTCAAGGCGCGGCGGCGGTAGATCATAACGCATGCAGCAAGCAGGATTTCGTTTGTGAGAAGAATTGCAAAGTTGGAATTTGAGCTTTTCACATAGCGCCAATACTTATTCGAAGGATGTAAAATGGCAAAAAAACCTTCTCTCATAGAGCTTAAGAAACAACTGCGAAAAAAAACGCAGTACGAATTGGTCGAAGAGATTGCGCATCTCTACAAGAAATTCTCTCAGGTGAAAGAGTATTATCAGGCCTCATTCTTTCACGACGACTCCGCCGTACTGCAAAAGTACAAAAAGATCATCCGCAAAGAGTTTGTTCCAAGCGGCAGAAACCCTTTTCCAGAACTCCGTCTCTCTGTGGCGCGCAAGGCAGTTTCCGATTATAAAAAAGTTTCCGCTTCAACCGCCGGAATTGCGGATATCATGATCACCTACGTCGAAGCCGGCGTTGAATGCACCAACGATTTAGGCGACATCGATGAACCGTTTTATAACAGTATGGAGAGCATGTACGAAAGCGCTCTCGAATACGTCCGGAAGGAGAACCTATTCGAGAAATTTGACTCGCGGCTGCAACAAATTGTGAAAGATACAGCAGGAATGGGTTGGGGATTTCACGACGCACTCGCCGACTCTTACTATGAACATTTCGGGGAAGCAGGTTTGTGAAACGAGCTCCATCGTGATGCGCTGAGAATTACAACCCAAGCTTTGCCGCACCTAAAATTTCGAGCGTTTTTCGATCCTGAACGAAAGCGATGATCTGACTGTTTTCGCGTTTTAAATCATCTGGAACCTCCAATCGGACGGTCCCGCTGTTTTGTTTTTTAAGGTTTACAGCGGCAAAGCTTCTGACCACAGCATCAAGATGCAGCGTCAATCCGCGATTCTCGCCTGAACCGATTTTTCGCACCAGATCGTTCTCAACAACGGCGACATTGACCACGGCGTTTTGCAAACCATACCTGGTTTTATAATCCACCTGCCAGACGCGCGATAAAGGATTGCTTGACAATTCAAGCTCAAGCGGCGCTCCTTTTTCCGATTGCAGTGCATCGGCAATCGCGCTCGTCGCCTTGCTGCGCTGCGAGCCAACGAATTCCGTCTTGCCGTTGACAATCATTTGCGGCGTGTAGATGGTTCGCAGACGCATCGCGCGGCCATAGTCTTGCTGGCGCTCGGTAAATTCGCGCTTGCTAAAGCGATCTTTCCAATTCAGGTGATTCCAGTAATCAACGTGGAAAGCGAGCACATAAACGTTTTGATCTTTATATTTTTCCGCCAGCTCCCCGGCGAACTTATCCGCCGGAGGGCAGCTTGAGCAACTTTCCGAGGTAAAAAGCTCCACCACAGCGAACGGTTTATTGCCGTTGTCACCGCTGGTTTCGGTACTTTCGAGCGGTTGATTATTGAACTTTGTTGCTGTTGCGCCAATGAGCAGCATTGCTCCGACGCTGAGCGCGATTTTCATTGTCATTGTTCGTTCCGAAGGTTAAGAATCGAAAGAGTCTGGTTTTCAATTTTGAATATCAAAAAATATAACGCTTTGACTATCACAAATCTTTCACAGAAAAATAGAGAATTTGCAGAAATTGTTTGCGCGCAATTCGGTTCCGGATTATATTGCCCGCCATCAAAAAAGGTTTTCCCGAAAATATAGCAATTCAAATATACGATGACTTCTTACCGCTACACGCCCGCACAAATGACCGTCGCAATGATGCATTGCTCCATGGGCAAAATGCACTTTATGCAATTTGGGTAGCGGGAATTTAGCGATCAATTAGAAGCTTACAGTCTACAAAAAACCCGCTGCCGATTCATTTCGACAGCGGGTTTTTGCGTTATAGAGAAATTTTCAAGGACTACAACGTGTTAAAGCGTTCAATTCAATTAAGGCGGTTTCGGATCGCCGCAGAGAATCAATTAAGAACCCAATTCAAAGCTAAAATGGCAACAGCCGCTAAGGACAAAAACGTGATCATGACAATTCACTGCATGTGTTGCATGTGTATGATGTGTTGTCGTGCGTCCTGTTGTCGTCTGATGAGGCTGAATAGCAGTTGATAGAACGCTAAAATTAAGCGTATCAATCTTAAAGCCCGCTGTCCGGCGCAAGTTCGGACAGCGGGCTTTTTTATTTCGGTCTCGAATAAATCACCCACTTTTCACACGATGGAGTAATCAATGAAACGAATCTATGTTTTGCACGAGAACCCAGAATGGATTTCACCGCTGGAACAAGCATTCGCCGCCCACAAGTTGCCTTGGCAGGCATGGAACCTGAACAACGGCGCGGTCTTTTTTGAGCAAGAGCCGCCCAAAGGCGTGTTTTACAATCGGATGAGCGCTTCGGCGCATACGCGCGGGAATCGATTTGCCCCTGACCTGACTTTTTTGACTTTGAATTGGTTAGAAAAACACGGTCGCCGCATTATTAACGGCAGCCGTGCGCTGCAATTGGAATTGAGCAAGATTGAACAGTATGCAGCGCTGGAGGAAGCGGGCGTTAAAACGCCAAAAACAGCGGCGGTGGTCGGCAAAGAAAACATACTTTCTTCTATCATACGCTTCACAGCCGCGCCTTTTATCTTAAAGCCCAATCGCGGCGGCAAAGGTGCGGGCGTTCAGCTCTTTTATTCAATTCAGCAAGCGCAGGAATTTCTCAATAGCCCGAATTATGAAGAGCCGGTCGACGGCGTTTGGTTGATCCAGGAATACATCGCTTCACCCGAGCCGTTCATCACACGATGCGAATTTATCGGGGGAAAATTTTTATATGCCGCACGCGTCGATACCTCCGACGGCTTTGAGTTGTGCCCGGCGGACGCCTGCAACCTGGATGCACAACAAGAGAAATTTCGAATCGTCAAACATTTTGAACGCACACACCCCGAATTGATCAAAAAATACGAAACGTTTCTTCGGCAAAACAAGATTGAAGCGGCCGGGATTGAGTTCATCAGAAACGCTTCAGGGAAAATATTTACTTATGACGTGAACACGAACACAAACTACAACAGTCTGGCTGAAAGCCGTGCAAAAGTACCGAAAACCGGCATGGAAGCTTTGGCGCAATTTCTCGGTAAGGAGCTGCGTAAATCATCTGGCCCAAATCATTTGCTCGCTCGGCCCGAGAGTACACGCTCAAATTCTTTAGCAAAGAAGCAAAAGTTTGAACTGCGCATCGGTTCGCGGAAGCCAGATCACGCTCAAATCCGTGCTGCATAAGGTCAGATTTGTCTGGCGCCAGGCTTGCGTTTGTCATCATTGTGTAAACGCACGACATGACATTTTTAAAAAAATTTTGAGGTTATCATGAAAGCACGAATTTTCCTGGTCGCGCTAACGGCAATGTTCAGCGCAGCGCTTTTTTCCTGCAGCAACGGAACCGGGCCAGGCGAATCCAGAGAACTGACGACGTTAGAAAAGCAAGTCGTCGGGGCGGCAAATGATTTTGGTCTTGAGTTCTTTCAAGTCGTTGCCGCTGAGGACGCCAATGAGAATCTCTTCGTCTCGCCCTTCAGCGTTTCGATGGCGCTGGGCATGACGCTTAACGGCGCCAGCGGCCAAACCAAGGACGATATGGAGGCGGTTCTTGGATTTACCGGCATGTCTAACGATGAGATCAATCAGTCCTACAAAGGCCTGTCCGAATTGCTTACAAAACTTGACCCCAAAGTTCAATTCAACGTTGCCAACTCGATCTGGTATCGTCAAAACTTCAACGTCGAATCGCTTTTCATCCAGCAAAACAAGGATTTTTTCGACGCTCAGGTCGAAGAAATCGATTTTAGCAATGCCGCAAATTCCGCCAAACAAATCAACAATTGGGTGAAAGAAAAGACGAAAGGCAAAATTGAAGACCTGGTGAAAGAAGACGGCATTGATTCAAATACAATCATGTTTTTGATCAATGCAATCTATTTCAAAGGCGATTGGACGTACAAGTTCGACAAGAAAAACACCCGTAAGGCGATGTTCCGCGCCGCTAACGGAGGGGAATTCGAAGTCGATATGATGAATGCAACTGAGACGCATTTTTATCAAAAAACGGAAGGCTTTCAGGCGATTGACCTGCCTTACGGCGATGCGGGATTTCGGATGATGGCCATCCTGCCCAAAGAAGGCGAGGATATTAACGCTTTCATTACTTCTCTCGATGCGGCCGAGTGGCAGTCAATGCTCAACAGCTTTAGAGAGCAGGAAGTTGAACTCGCCATGCCGAAATTCAAACTGGAATATGAAATTCAACTCAACGATGTTTTGAAAACGATGGGGATGGGCATAGCTTTCAGCGACAATGCAGATTTTTCGCGCATCTCAGCAGGCAGTCGGTTGAAAATCGACGAAGTGAAACACAAAACATTTGTGGAGGTCAATGAGGAAGGCACTGAAGCGGCCGCAGCGACTTCGGTGGAAATCGTCGAGACGTCCATCCCCGTCATCCCGCGAATGACGCTTGATCGCCCCTTTGTTTTTATCATTCACGACATGCATTCGGAGTCGATTGTCTTTGCAGGAAGGATGATGAACCCGGCAACTGAGTAACCTTACCCTGGCGAGACTGACGCCACCCCAAACATGTCATGCTGGAAGCATCTTTTTAGACCTACCCTTGAACTTTTGAGCATAATCTGGTACTGGGCGATAACAAAGATTCTTCCAGAATGACAAACCGGGACCTTTTCGACAGCTACAGCGAGGTTATCCAGTTGCATTTCGATTAAGACCGCAAGGGTGATTGGGAAGCTGAATAAATCAGAGCAATGGATTATTGGAATCTTGGGAGAATCTGGACGCATAATGGAAAGCTGCGCTTCCAATAATCCACTACTTCACGCATCGTTTCATTTTTCCAACGGCAATTTTTTCTCCTGCCACTGACGCATCCCGCGATTCATGTGATACACTTTTTCAAATCCCAGCTCTTGCATCACTTTTATGGCTTGCGCGCTGCGTCTGCCCGAGGCGCAATGCACGACGTACGTTTTTTGCTTATCGAGCATCTCAAGGTTTTGCGAAAAATCGTCGGCGCGGAAATTCACCATCTTTGCGTTTGGAATGTGCTCCCGTTCATATTCAGCCGGCGTTCGAATATCCAGGACGACAAAATTTGAATCGCTGGCGTGCTTTTGGATGAGTGCAAAAGCCGAGTCAGCGGAAACGTCAATGAAGGATTGTGAGACGCCCTGCTGCGCCACAGAATCAGAAGCCGTTTTTTCCGGCGCAGGTTTTGGCTCTCCGCACGAGATTAAGAGCGCGGCGAGGATAATTTTTAAGAACGTTTTGAAGTGCATGATTAAAACTCTCATTTTTCGAATATTCTTGAAGTTGAATCTATAAACTTTTCTACCGCACTGGCCGGGTTTGGCGCTCCAAAAATAGCGCTGCCCGCAACCAGAACGTCTGCTCCAGCCGCTGCAACCGCCGTCGCATTTTCCAATGTCACGCCGCCGTCAACCTCCAACTTGACTTTTCCATACCCGCGTTCTTCGAGCATTCTTCTAGCACGCTTAATCTTTCCGATTGAATTCGGAACAAATTTCTGCCCGCCAAAACCAGGGTTAACGGACATGATGACAATCAAATCAATTTCCGAGAGAACTTCTTCAATTGCAGACAACGGCGTGTGCGGATTCAGCGCAACACCAGCCTTCGCGCCCTTCTCTCGGATCGCTTGCAGCGTGCGATGCAAATGCTTGCAGGCTTCCACATGCACGGAAATATAGTCCGCCCCTGCATCGACGAAATCGTCAAGGTAGTCATCCGGATTTTCAATCATCAGATGTACGTCGAAAGGGAGCTTTGAATGCAGACGTAATGCTTTGATCACCACTGGCCCAAAAGTGATGTTGGGCACAAAATGTCCGTCCATCACGTCAGTGTGAATCCAGTCAGCGCCGGCGTTTTCAACAATTTGAACGTCTTCGGCAAGTTTTGCAAAATCAGCGGAAAGGATGGACGGAGCGATCATGGCGGGTTTCCCGGTTGTAAACGTCAATTGAAAATATACCCTAGTCGGCGTAAACGTCCCTGAATTTGATCGACGATTTGCAAGTATTCGTTCTCAAATTCCGAGCCCGGAGTTATTCTGGTCCATTTGTCATCTCCCGACGCGCGCATATTCAATTCAAACGTTATTCTGCTCTTTACTTTTTCGCGGCCTTGTACGGTTCGCGCGGTGAGATGAATGACGGCGCGATCTCGTAGTTGTATCTCGCTGCTTGCGTCTTCAGTCTTGAACTCCTGACGCGAATAGCGCCAATGCGTTTGAAGCGCCCCGTGATTGCTGCTGGAGTTCACATAGTCCATCGTATAACTATAGCCGGAAAGTATAATGATGCTCTGTCCGACAAGATCGTCACGCGTTGTTCCGGACGCAATGTCATAGGATTTTATCTTTCCCTGGCGCCCTTGTTTTGCGGGCTTCGAAGAAGAGCAACTGGAGATGAAGATTGAGATCGCAAATAAAAATGCGAGCTTGACAAAGGTTTTCACACATTCACCTTTGGTTTATTGCAACTGGGCCGATTGAGCAAAGATACAAAATTCAAGGAAAGAGAAAAATAGAGAAAATCAAGCTTGTCGAACTTCCGGGACGCTGCGTAAAGCAATTTGCAATAAACTCAATTCTTGATCGTTAAGCCGCGCTTCGTGGTCGCTTTAATGCTCGAATTTTTGGGGTCGGAAACTGTAATTTCAAGTACATGCCATCCGTTTTCAAGGTTGCTCAGATCAATCAGGATAACCTCTTCGGAATAATCCTGGTCGACTTGCTGCTCAAGAGACAGGCTGATAGAGCTTTGTTTGGAGCGCGACAGCAATTTGGACATTTTCTGTAAAAACCCGCCGTCTTTTGTCGCTGTTGAAATGCGATAAGAAATCTGGAAGGCGTCTTCAATTCCCGCGGCTTTCAAATTATAAACTTCAAAATAGCAGAAAAATGGACGCGCCTTACTTATTTTCAATTCGGGATATGGTATCAGTTGCAGCCCTTGCTTTTCAATTTGCGGCAAGAAATTTTGCTCAATCTCATTTTCAGGTTCGGAATAATATTGAATATCGCTGACAGCCAAGTCTTTGCTCTCGAAGCTGCGGATTTCCAAATTGCTCTTGGAAAAACCGACGAATCCCAATGAATCATCTTTAACCTGCAGAGTCAATTCAGCAGTTTGCGCCGCCGACTCCAAAACGATCGTTTCCGCCAGAAATGGAGTCGATTCTTGTTTGACTGACGAAATCGGCGAACGCCTTGTCGCTCGCGTATTTGCCAAAGGCGTAAAAACACGGTTTCTCAGCATCCCGCCGTATTCAAGCGACAAAGTGTATTGCGACTCGAAGTCCATCGGGAAATTAGCTTGCACCGGAACGTAATAATTAACCTCAACTCTGGTATTATTCCCCGCCCCCCTAAACTGAGCCGTCGTTGCTGAAAACCTGATCCTGCTTTTTGCAAAAAGAGGCTGATAAGATGTTGCCGGAACATCGCGTCTCGACCTGACCAGCTCTTTATCACGCACTTCGAGGGATTCTATAATTTTTCTATGCGCAGAGCCGTTGCTGAGTCTATTGCCCGTAGCCAATTCATTGCCGCCGATCAGAGCTTCAGTTTCGAAAAGATTGATGTCCGCTGCGGTCTCGCTCAATGCCGGCGATATCGACGCGCGCTTCTTGATTAAATCGCTCCATTGCCACGCCATGTTTGCGCGCCTGCGCACAGGGATAATTTCGGACAGGCTTGCAACTTCGCGAAAAACCGCGCCCTTGGAAACAAAATGTACAACAAAATTTGAGGAGATGTTTTCATAGGCCCAAGACTCATTGGAAGGAACGCTATACATTCGTTGCGGGCCGTTTTTGTAAGTGTAGTAAGCGCTGGTGATGCGGTCGTAATTATCAGGCGTAAAAAAAGCAATGCGCCGAATTCCGCCGGGATCGGTGTAACGCACGGAAGGTTCGCCGTACTTAATGTAATAAAGACCTCGGTCATCAAAAAAGGGATGTTTTGGCGTAGAAAAGTTTTTGCGCACGTAAGCCACGCGCAAAAGATGGCTCAGAAGGCGGTCGTTTTGGGCGAGCAGCGGATTGGGATCGTGGGCTTGCCAGAATTGAGTGATAAAGTCCTTTCGTTCCAGACTGGAAGTCAGTGATTCATAATAGTCTTTTTGACGGACGCTAAGCAATAATTTAAATTCAGGCTCAAACTCAGCTTCAAATTGCGAATCACTGGCTTCGTAGAGAAGCTGCATGTAGGTCTTCTCAAAATCAACCCCCTGCTTCTCAAAACTGTCGAGATTGTACAGACTCCGTATTCTTTCAGTGAAGTTCTTCGTTTGAGCTTGCGCCAAAATCGACGAAAAACCGCAAGCAAAAAATAAGATTATGAGCCAAAATACGCGTCTTGAAAACATAAGACGTTGGCGGGCGTTGTGTTCTGTTCGAAGGCTGGCGAAGCGCGTTTTCGCAAATACGAGAAGCGCTGTCATTTCAAAATCTGACGAGAATGCCCGAGATTTGTTCAATAACTCAACTCTCGAACCTGCAGCAATTATTTTCTCAGCGTTTCAATCGGAGTCGTTGGCATGGGATTATCAGGATTTTCGCCGTTTGAATCGCCGCCAAGACGAGAAGTAGACAAAGTAAGCGCTATGAGCCCAGCCACGCCAACGCCGGCAACTACGATCCACGGCCAAGTCGTTTTTTTGTTCTGCAACTCCGGAATGATTGTGTCAATGTACTCTTTTTCAAAGCGGAGAAACTCAACCCCGATTACATCGTGATATTTTGCAATCTCAAACCGGTGCAGCAAATTTGTTTTTCGATCATAGCGATTAAGCTCTCCAACCAGCAGCACGCGACCTTCGTTTTTACTCCGGTCAGAAATATTGCCAAAATATAGATAATCTACGTGCAATTGATCGGCGACAAGCTTGCAGTTCTCAGTGTTCGCTTCTAAAAGGAGAGAATTAACTTGGTCCTGATCCAAAGATTCTAACGCTTTTCCCGTCATCGATAAATTGAAGGATGACTCATCTTTTAATAATCCAACCAGACGCGCCTGAAATCGTTTTTCTACATCTTTAGGTACGTTGTCATAATGCACGCCCAAAAATGCAACGTTCACTTTTGCTGTATCTTTTTTGGGAGAGGCTAAAGCGGGAACGATGAATGAATTCGCAAACGCAAATATAAGAATGATGGAGACGGCGTTTTTTTTGTATGAGCGTTTCATACCTCCTCCTTTGAGTTAATGGGTGCAGATCGATTTTGAATAAGCCGGTCTTTATTCCGGCAAACATTATCGTTGATCATGACAAAAAGAAAAAGACGACCCCAGAGCAAAGGATCGTCTTTTTCACTACAAAATATCGTCAACAGCGTTTAGCGATCACGTGCAAGCGGATTGGACTGCAATTCAGCATCGGTCAAATCCAACAAATCGCCAGGCGTAGTGTAGGCGTTCGAGTTGGTTTGCCACAGTGCGTCTTTAATACCGAAACGATACATGTCGTTCAGGCGACGTCCTTGCATGAACAAGTTTGCGCGACGCTCATGTTTCAGCAAATCTTCAGCAGAAACGGAGCCGTCGCTCGCCGTCAAGCCGTCCCAACTGCGCATGGTGTTCAAGCGATCCAATGCCGCGGCCGCACTGCCTGAAGCAACATCAGATTCAGCAATAATGAGATGCATTTCGCGAGAAGAGACCATCGTTAGCGGCGCGTAGTTTGTTCCGCTATACTTGTCGGTGTCCCGGAAATCATCGTTGACCGCTTGCATACGAGGATCAGCAACGGCGTCAATAATATCGTTTGGAATAGCGGAAATATCCAATTCCAAACGGCCGTTGACTTGCCATGCCCAATCGTTATAGCTTGCGCTCGGAGAATAATTTAACTGCCATTGCCAGTCGTCGCCAACGGCGTCCAGAACAGCCTGCGCTTCAGCTACGCCAGCGTTAACCCATGGGTTCGCCGGGGTCGTACCAGCCGGGTTCAACAGACCCCAGACGGCGAGACCATGCTTTGCTCTCGCTTTCATAGCCAAAGCGCGGTTGTAGGTTTCTGTGCCTGAACCAGCGATAGACATTGCCTGATCGAAACTTGCAATAGCGTCGTTAATAACACTATTCATATTTGCAGCGCCAACGTTTGGCGCAGGTTCTGTTTTGTCAGAAAACGTCCAATCGTCAAACCACTCGGCAATAGCAATTCGTACCAATCCGGCATAAAGATGTGAACGGGCGAGATCTTCCACATCACCTAATTCGCCGTTGGTTTGAAATTCAGTTAGAGCGACAACAGCTTTATCAGCCATCCAGCGCCCTTCGTGCAAGAATTTCATCGCATTGTCTGTGAACTCATTTCCGGAAAATGAGACATTGCCGAAATCCAATTCACGCCAAGCGTCACGCGAGCCGATCCAGAAGCATTCGTCGGTTGCAGTCGAGTAAGGCGCAATCACGTACCCAATACCGTCAGAAACCGTCGCCAAAGCGCCGTTAGCAATAGCTGCAGCGGCAATCGGATTTTCCAGATCAACTTCTACCAAACTGTTTGGGTTTTCTACGTCAAGCGGATCTTCGCAACCCAAGCTCCCAAGCACAAAGAATGCGGTCAGGGAGCAGAGCAATATCTGCGCAAAAATATTTTTTGAATTTTTCATTTTTGTTTCTCCCTTTTACCTTAGAATCCAACCTTGAGTGAAAAAACGAACTGTCGCGGAATCGGGAAACCAAAAGCTTCAACGCCGTCGAGGAAGCTGTTGTCAGTACCGCCGCCGCTGCGACGACCGATAGCGTTGGTTTCAGGATCGACGCCGGAATAGCCGGAAAAGAGAACCAAATTACGACCAGCAACGCTAACGGTCGCATTGCGCAAGCCGAAACTTGAGGCAACAGTGCGCGGCAGATCATAAGCCAAGCTCAATTCACGCCAGCGAATGAAATCTGCTTTTTCAATCGTGTTCAAGCCGCTGTAGGGAGACAGCGCAAGGTAGGTACGAACCCACTCATTTGCCGCTTCCAAACGATCTTCCGCAGAGCTTGAGGGGTTCAGGAGAACCAATTCTGTTGCAGCAGCGCCAGGCGTGTTTCTGCCAATAGCGCCGTGCGACTTACGGAAGGCGTCCGTCAGGTTGTTTACAAAGTAGTTACCTGCTTTGTATTCAAACAAAGTTGAAAAACGGAAACGCTTCATGAAACCAAGGTTGAGGCCAAAAGAGCCTGACCAATCCGGAGTCGGTTTGCCAAGATTGTGCAACAAGAAGTTGTTCTGGCCGGTTTTAGGATCGGTAAATGGAAGCAGGACCGGTTTGAAATCGGTCGGAGCGCGCTCTTCAGAGAAGTATTCCAATAATTCTTGCGTGCTTTCAGCAACGTTGTCGCCGTCGAGATCAATTGGATACTCAAGATCGCGATCCAACTTGGCGCCAAAATGAACGCCAGGCGCGAAGCCTTCATCAATGTGATTGCGATAACGCGGGTAAGAACCGCCAGCCTTAAGGCGAGGTGCGCCGCCCAAATCCGTGACTTCTTCTTGCAAGTAAGCGCCGTTTGCAAAGAGATCGAGAGTCAGATTCTCTTTATTCAAGGCGGAAACGCGCAAGTTCAAATCAATGCCATTCGCTTTTATTTCGCCAATATTATCAGCCTGCAGGCTCAGAAAACCGCCGGAGATCGGGAACTGGCGCAAAACGATAGCATCGCTCACGGTTCTGTCCCAGTAGGTAAATTCCAGGCCGACTTTGTCATCGAATAGGCCTGCTTCAAAACCGCCTTCAATTTCCGTTGAAACTTCAGGTTTCAAGTCCGGGTTGCCCAAGTTACCGGGCGATACGCCAGGACCGGCGTCAGAAGTTTGCGGCGTAAAAGTGGTCAAGTTATCGAAAGCGTTCGGCTGCTGGCCGGAAGTTCCGATTGCTGCACGTACCCGGAAGGTAGAGAGCGTTGAGCTGCTCATGCTTGGGAATGCAGTGGAAGGCACGAAAGAAAAGCTGACTTTCGGGTAGCTCTGAGTGCTAAAGTTGGTACCGAACGCACTGTTCGCGTCAAACCGAATACCCGCCGTCACGTACAAATAATCCTGATAGCCAACCTGCTCCTGGAAGAACCATCCAGCATTGATGACTTCAGAAAAGCTAGAGCCCGTGCCGGTCGTTGAACCGTCAAGCGCGGAAAGCGTTTCAAGACCAGGTCCCGGGAAGGTTGTACCTGAACCAGATGAGAAGTTGGTGATTGTATTGAAGCCCTGGAAGCCCATGACAAAAGAAGATGAAATCGCGGAGCCAAAATTACGATTCCAGTTGGCTTTAACGTCAACAGTCCACTCTTTCTGGGTGAAGTTTCCGATGTAGAGGTTACCGTCAGTGGTAGCGCCGGTAAATCCGTCAACGTCCCAAGCAAACGGACGAAAGGCGGTGGCGCGTTCCTGTGTGTAATCCAAGCCCGCGTTCGCGTCAATAGTGATTTCATTGGTGAGCTTGTAGTTACTGGAAAGACTGACGTAAGCGCGCTGAGCGACTTCGCTGTTTTCTTGATACGTCGCTTCACGAACAGTTGCGAAGGCAACCGTGCCTTGCGGGTTGTTTACGTCAGCAAACTCAGGCTTGCCGAACATGGCGAGAGAGACAACGCCGTAAATGTTATTGTTGTTATCCGGCGTTTCGTGGCGGGTATTGGTGTAACCCGTGCTAACGCGGAAGTTGAGCTTATTGGAAGGTACGACATTAACCGACGCTGAGAATTGTGCGCGCTGGTTAAGGTCATTTGAACCGCCCGGCGCAAAGCCTTCAGGATTTCCGCCAATTGCGAAATCTTGAGACTGCGGATTGTAAGGTCCGTCGGTGTGGTTAAAACGACCGCTGGCAAAATACGTCACGCCAGAGCCTCCGCCGCTCACTGAGAGAGCGTAGGTTTGGCCATGTCCAGTGCTCAGAATGTCTTTCACATTTGTTCTTTGCACTAACTCAAAAGGCTGGACTGGAATACCAAAAGCCGCAGCCATATCGGCAGCCTGCTCTGGTGAGCGAGCAAAGCCGGTGTTTGGCTTGTAAGTTTCCGGATATCTTTGAGCGTTTTGTTCGATTTCGAGGGTGAATTTGGGCTTAGAAAAGCTGCCCTTTTTGGTGAAAATCTGGATAATTCCGTTAGAAGCTTGCGTGCCGTAAAGTGTTGCAGCAGCAGCGCCTTTCAGAATTTCAACACGCTCAATTGCAGCAGGGTTAATGTCGTCGAGACGGGAAGCCACGCCGCCGCCGCCAGCGATAGAAAAGCCAGCGCCTGCATTAATACGAATGCCGTCGACATAAACGACCGGCTCGTTGGTTTGTGACAAGCTTGCGCTTCCGCGAATACGAATACGAGCGCCTTCGCCAGCCAAGCCGCCTGAAGGAAGAACGCTAACGCCGGCTTCGCGTCCCTGAATCATTTCAGAGAAGCTGCTGACAGGAGCGTCTTCGAGTTGCGATGCGTTGATTGAAGCAACCGTGTTGCCCAGCTTCTTCCGTGCGGAAGCAACGCCTGCGCCGGTCACAACAACTTCATCCAATTGCAGAACCGTTTCTTTCAGCCCGATGTTGAGCTCCGCGATTGTGCCGCCACTAACCGTAACAGTCGTCACTTTAGATTTGTAGCCGACAAACCGCGCGATAACGGAGCGTTCGCCAACTGGTACGCCTGCAATGGTGTACTCGCCGTCGGCGTTTGTGGCGGCGCCAATTTCCAGGCCTTGCACCAGGACGTTAGCGCCAGGCAGGGGGTCGCCGCTGTTTGCGTCGGTGACCTTACCAGAGATGGTGCCGGTCTGCGCGAACAACATTCCTGACATAGACAGGAGAGCCGTACACACGAACAGCATGAGTCGTGGGGATTTGAGCATGATCCACTCCCTCAATTTGAGTTCCCGGGGAATTCCCAAGACGCAACATCTTCATCCTCTTTTGAAAACGTCGAGAAAAATCCGCCTAAGACAACCTGAATTTTCTCCATCCGTTCGGGCGTCCTTGCACATACGGATGCAGTTTTTGGAGAATAAACTTCAGCGTTTCAGCCCATCGTTTCTCTCGGCTGAGCATGATTAGGCCGAGAGAATAAAGGCTGTACGCTAAATGTTTTTTTTAGAACATGAAAAATTTTAAGAAATTGAAGAGCTGAAGACTGGCGTCTTCTCGTCGTGCCTCTTGTTTTCATTGGATATAAGAGCATGCCTTGTTGGCGATTATAGCAATGAACCAAATCTATCTAGCCATTCGGCTATCCGCAAGAACGAGCAAACGAAAAGAGAGTATTGATGAGCTTTTATGAAGAAAGTACGTACCAGAGCTTTGTCTAATGAGCATGTTCAAAGCGACTCTCAGTATAGTAGCCGTCAGATTTTGGCAAATGACATGCCAGTGGCGCCCAAGCTTGGGCCGCCTAATGTAAGCTATTTATTTTTTAAGAGTTTAATTCCTTTAATCATTCAAATTCACGGCAAGATGCAACCTTGGCAGTATGCAATATCTTGCCGCATTTTTAGACATTTTTTGCATAGAATTGACAAAGCGCTTCATACCGAGCATTGAGCGGAATAAAGAAAGTTTCGACCGTGTTTGTCAAAAGAATTCTATTTCCAGCCGATCACCTGATTTAAGAGAGGCGACTATGAGAAAAAAAACTTTGCTGACGCCCTTAATCAGCGCCGTTCTGATTTATTCGTGCGGGACGAATTTTGGCGGAGCCGACCTGGCCAAAGTTGAAGAAACCAACGACGGGAAAATTCTGATCATTGACGACACGGGAAAAGAATGGGACGTAACTCACGCCGTCAAACAATACGGCTTTGTCGCCAGCCAATTTCAATTTGGGCTTGGCCCGAACGCCATACGCCCAATACTAAATCCCAAACATCTTAGTCCAGGCGATCCCGGCTATCCAGCGCCTAACGCTACATTCGCGGTGCTCGGCGTTTCCATCGAAGGCGATGCTAGAGCCTACCCAATATCCGTCCTGGCCGTGCATGAAATCGCAGACGAAGTGTTCGGCGAAACGCACGTCGCGGCGGCGTTCTGACCGCTTGTTTCATTGGCTGCCGTGTACAGCCGGGAAATTGACGGGGAAGTTCTTACCCTCGCCGCCAGCGGATGGACTTACAGAAACACTTTTGTGCTTTATGATCATGAGTCGGAAAGCCTGTGGTATCACATGGAAGAAGACGACGGATTGACCTGCATCAGCGGAAAATGGAAGGACAGGCGGCTTGAGGAGTTTCAATCTTCGTTTACAAGGTGGGAAGCCTGGAAAAGACAGAACCCGGATACAAAGTTCTTAAACTACTAGCCTGAGCGTTTTAACTTTTCGGAACTTGTCTAAATTCAGCGGAGTTTTTTACCGAGTGCAGCGGTTCAACATCGCGTGCAAGCTCTGGAATCAAATGCTGAAGCATTTGATTCCAGAGCTTGTGGTTTGGTTTTTCATCAATCATCCGACAACTTTCTCGCGGCGCTCCCTCCGAAGCGCCGCTTTGTATTTCGCCCGGATGTGCAATAAAGTCTCATTATACAGCCCGGTGCGGAAATCTGGAAACGTCCATTCCAGCGGCTTAAAACGGCCTTTTTCATAAAGCAAGTTCATGTCCGCATAAACGCCGCCGCCAAGATATATTTTTTGATTGTGCTCTTTCATTGAAGCCAAAACCACCTTGCCGTAATCCAGGTAGCCGCAATCAATATTGACGGTTCGTCGCTCATTTTCCTGCAACTCGTCTTCGATACCATTCGTCCGCAATTTGCAAACGGACAGATCGGCCGGATCAATCAAATTGCGGAAGCTGTAAAAAGTCCTGCGAATCGGGCCCCCCATTTCCGGCTCATAATATTCCGCGGGCTGAAATTCGAACGCTTTGCTGGCGAAATCAATTTCTCCAAAGGCGTCAATCAGCAGCTCTCTTGCTCGACTGAGCTTTTCCCCATTTACAAACAAAACGCCCGAAAACAACTTCACAGGCAGGGGCGCTTCAGGCTTTGCCATACGAGCTTTCCATTAAATCCAACACATCGAACACCCAGCTATTTGTGCGCATTTCAATCGGGTTGGAAAATTATTTCAATCGGAGACTGTTCTTTTCAGGATAAGTATGGTAAGATCGTCATGCTGCGGCTGTTTTTCAACATGTTTCTCCACGCGTTTGAGCAGGCGGTTCAAAACTTCCTTCGCAGTGATTTTGTCGTTTTTCCCGAGGCTTGACAAAATGTTCTTCTGGATTTCTCCCACCCCCAGCTTTTCCATATTTTCATTCATCGCTTCTGACAAACCGTCTGTGTAAAAAACGATTGTATCTCCGTCCTCAAGACGCTCGGAAGATTCTTTTTCAGGCTTTTGTTCGAGAACGCCCAAAGGAAGCGTCTTCTCTTTGAGGAATTGACAGTCGCCGTTTTTTCTAACCAACAGCGGCGGATTGTGACCGGCGTTAACATAGCGCAGCGCACCTGTACGATAGTCGTAGAGGCAGAAAAAAAATGTCGCAAAAACATTCCCCGGCGTTGACTGTCTAAAAAGCTGGTTGACGTTTGCGACGAGACGAAGCGGGCTTTGCTCATAGATAATCTGTGCACGCAAGCTTCCTTGCAGGCTCGACATGGCAAGTGCAGCGCTCATGCCCTTGCCCGAAATATCGCTGATGACCAACGCTAATTCGGTTTCCCGAATTTTCAAAACGTCATAATAGTCGCCCCCGACGTAATTTCTTGCTCTTGAATACCAGGCAATGTCGGTATTTGGCGCTTGCACAATTTCACGCGGCAGCAGTTGGCTCTGCATTTTCCGCGCAAGCTCTAACTCATTGTCCATGCGTCGTTTTGCCAGCGCTTCACGATAGAGAACATTGTTTTCCATCGCGACGACGCACTGGCTGGCCAGGCTTTCCAGCAAGGTGATTTTCCTGGAGTCTAGCATCCGCCCCGTCCCCAAAGATTTCAAGTAGACGATTCCGAGTACGTCGTCATGAGCGCTTTCTGAGATACTAAACCCGCGCGAAAGCAATGGAAATGCCAAAACGCTGTAAACTGCTCCTGCGGCTTGGTCCAGTTGTTCAAAATATTCCCAATGGCCGTCTTCGTGATAAAGATGAATGCGTTTTTCGGCGGCTACCGTCCCCGCAAGCTTCCTGATTTTCCGCTCCATCACATCCCCCCCGCCCATCAATTTCATGTTTCGCCCGGAGTAGAGCTTCCAATCGTTGATCTCGCGATCGAACGTCCAGAATCCCGCTTCCGCAGCTTGCGCCATTGCCGTCATGCCGTCGAGAATTGTGTTCAAGACTTCGTCCAGCATGTTCTTGCTGCGAATGTCGCGAGAAACTTTGAGGAGAGTTTTTTGAACAAATTCGCCAGTGTTGGAAATCGCTTTTTGTTCGGGAAGGTCGCCGGTGGCTTGATAAAAATGCAGGAACGCTCCGCCGATTTGAATGCAGTCAAAATTTTTCAAACGCGTGGCGTGAAAGGGCTTCTCATTATTTACCAAAACGCCGTTTTTGCTGCGCATATCTTCGAGCTGAAAACGCCCTTCTTTATAAAGAACGCGGGCATGTTTCCGGGAAACGCCTGGATCATCAAGAAAAACGTCGCACGATTCTTCCCGACCAATCAGGTAATCCTTCGCGAAAAGATAGATCGTATTATCGCGACCTATCGTGTCAACCAATCTGATTTTTGCTTTAAATTGTTTTTCGCCGCAGGCTTCGCAGTAGAGGGTTTGGTCGGGGTTCTCCCGACCACAGCGTTCACACTTCATCGTCCTGATCGTGTTAGCTTTCGGGGTATTGTCTCGGCTTAAGAGCGCAATTGGGAAATCCCTCGGCTTGTCATTCTGAAAGAATCTTTGTTATTGCCCTGTATTGATTACTTTGGAATTTCAAGGGGGTAGACTAAAAAAGATGCTTACAGCATGACAATTAAGGGTGTTCTATACGTCTGACTAGCGCGGCCGAGGTAAAATTCAAGAAATTACTTGTTTGCGCGCGTTCTCGAGCGCTTTTTGAAATTCGGTGATAGACTGATAACGCTGAGTCGGATCTTTCGCGATGGCTTTGCCAATAATTTCATCACAAGCCGGCGACAATTCAATATTCACCAAACTAGGCGGAGTCGGATCGACGTGGACAATTTTATAAGCCAAAGCGGCAAGCGTGTCACCGACGAACGGGCGTTGCCCGGTCAGAATTTCGTAGAACACCACGCCTAAAGAGAAAATATCGGCGCGGGCGTCAACGTCATGCCCTTCGATCTGCTCCGGCGCCATGTAACTCGGCGTCCCAACGACGCGGCCGGTCTGGGTAAGCGTCAAATGGTTGGTCAGCTTTGCGATCCCGAAGTCCGTCACCTTCACTTTATCACTGCTTAAAACAAGTATGTTCGACGGCTTAACGTCACGATGAACAATGCCGGCCTCATGGGCGAAAGAGAGCGCTTTGCAGATTTGGATCACGAAACTAACGCATCTGTCAGGCCCGATTTTCTTCTCATTGTCCAGCAACTCGCGAAGATCAACGCCTTCGATATGCTCCATGACGATGTATGAAAACGTCGATTCGTCTTCGACGTCGTAAACGACGACAATATTCGGCTGGTTCAGTTTCGCGGCGGCGCGAGCTTCACGATAAACGCGCTGCTTCAGACGATCAATCTCATCCTCGCTCGCCGTTAAATTGTACGAAACGGTTTTAATGACCACCGTTCGGTCAAGCTTTGGATCCCAAGCTTTATAAATGCGCCCGGCGGCCCCGCGGCCGATCTCTTTTTCAATAACATAACGACCGATCTTACGAACCTTGTACTGCGACATGTCAACGGTGCGCGTTCCGTCGCCGCCCGTCAAAATTCCGCCGTCCGTGGTATCATGAAAAGGCGGCGGCGTGAATTGATCGCTGTTATCCACCATGTTCATAAATGAATCGCGCGAGCCTTCTCGAGAACCTGTCGAACTCGCATCCTGGCGGGTCGGCGGCTTCGACTTCTCTTTCGAATCTTTGTTGTTCTTGCTGGGCTTCGGAGCAAGATTTTTGTTCAACTCGTCAGACTTGATCTCAAAAATCTCGACGCTGTCGTCGTTGACTCCCATGACGTCGTCCGAAATGAGCTTCTCGAAAAACTCTTCCGTCCCAGCGGAATCTGCCGGCCGCTTTCGGTTTTGATAAAGTTCGTCAAAATCGACCTTTTCCACAGCAGCGCCGACTTTCTGCGCAGCGTGAACCGTGTCTGATTGTTCCAGGGACTGACGCTGATTCTGAGCCGTCTTGCCTGGTTGCCCGCCCGTCGCTTTTCTTCGACGCGACATAAAAAACAACGCCAAAACTCCGGCGGCCAAAAACAAGCTGACGAAAAGAATGATTTGGTTACTTGATAACGCCGCGTCTTCGGAAGGCATTTTAACGACCGGGACGCCGTCTGATTCCGTCTTTGATGCATTCGCCATTGAATCTATGGCGGCGGTATTGGCCGGCTGGTTTTCCTCCGCCGGCTGACTGGTTGGAATCTCCGTCTCTACTATTTTTTTTCGCGCTTGCTCCGCTTTTGCCAACTCCGTCTGTTCACGCGCAATTCGATCTTGTTCCGCTTTCGTCAGGGCGGCTTTTAAACGTTTCGCCTCGGCATGATTCGGCGCAATTCTCAAGAGAGCGTCGATTCTGGCGTCCGCTTGCTTGTAATCGCCGTTATTAAAAGCGCTTTCCGCGTCGCGCATCCGGCGAGCAATGTCTTGCTCGCGGCGCTTTTGTTGATCTTGCAGTTTTTGCTGAGCTTGTTGATCTAACTTTGCCTGCAAATCATTTTTCATCCGGGCGCTCTCTTTATAGCCTTCCGGAAGCTGCCCGAGCAATTGCAGAGCCTTGGTTACGTTGCCCTTTTTCTCTTCTTCAACGGCTTCGCGCCAAATTTTTTCTTTTTGCAACTCAGCAATTTTTCCCGCGATCTCTTTGTCGTCAGGCTTTTCTTCTTCGATGCGCTGTAAAACCTCCAAAGCAAAATCCACATCGCCTATCGCCATAGCGGAATCAGCTTCTGCTTCCCATTTTTTCACGGCGAGCTTTGCTTCGGTCCGTTTCAAATTGTCTTGCGCTTGCTTCATATTCGGCGCGATTTCCAGGCATCGTTCATACGCATCTTTGGCGGCTTCAAAATTGCCGACATACCAGTAAGCGTTGCCCAGGTTATGCCAAACGGAAGCGTTGTTTTGCTCAAGAGTTTGCGATTCAACGAAAAACTCGATTGCGGAGTTATAATTGCCGGATTGCAAGTAAACATCGCCCAAGCGGGCAAGATAGCGCGGGTTCGCGCCGTCCAATTTGATGGCGTGCTGCAAAGCGCTGATCGCCGCCGTTAAATTGTTCGAGCGCAGATAGTCGGAGCCGATTTGGAAGTAGGCGAAAGCGACGAATTCCTTAATCGTTGAAATGTCAATCGTCGTCTTAAGCGCTGCGTCGTTGTTGATTTCTTCCGAGCGGTCGAGCAAGTAATTGAAGTGGATGATGGCCTTGTCGTGCTGTCCAAGTTCCGTATAACTCACGCCTAATGCATAACGTGCGTTTAGGTAGCCGGGCCATTTCTCGATGATTGCCAACAAGAGAGGGATGCGTTCAGCAGGCGTAGGTTGGGAAAGCGCTTCGCTGTAAAACTTAATCTTCGCGCGTTCTTCTTCTTGAGACTGAGAAAACACAGTCCCGGCAAGCGCTAAAAAGAGCGTTAAAACCGTGCAAGCTGCGAGACGAACATGAGTTTTTTTTGCCTTAAACACGCGAAATTAGTTTAAAGTGGTGAGGTCGTTAGTAATTTAATGTATATAATATAATAAAGCGGCTGCAATTGCAAGCGTCATTGTAGAATTAATATCTTGCGCCGCGCCTTCAAAAAACCATCAACTGTTAGCACAACAAAGTATACGCCGCTTGCCGCAGGTTCGCCAAGCGAATCGCGACCGTTCCAGGCAATCGCGTGCTCGCCTTTCGGCATATCCGCAAAGTTTCCGCCGCGCCAAACCTCCCGACCGAGCAAATCGATAACGCCGATTTGAACATTCGACGGCTTTTCCAAAGTAAAGCGAATCGCGATTTCGCGACCGCTGCTGAATCGATACGGGTTTGGCCAAGGCTGCTGCAATTCAAAGTTCTCGGGCGTGGCGCTTTGTTGCGCATTGTCTCCTTTAGCCAAAAGAGACAGCAAAAACCGGCGTTCCGTCTCACCTTCTCCAATAAAAAAACTTGCTTCGCCGTCCAGAGGCAAACGTCTCTCGACGCCGCTTTGCCTGTCAACGATCAAAGCCTGCAACGGCTCCGAAAATCCTTTAACCAAATTCAGCTTGATGCTCATTTTGCCAACGGACAAATTCTCAGCGACAAGCTCCCACGATAAATCAGCGTCGGCGTTTTTAAACATCGTCGCAAATTCTTCATCCGAATCGTTTTCCGAAAAAAACAGGCGCGGCGACCGCCCGATTATCGGCGGCTCTGAAATTTGACTTAGCATTTGAACGCCGTCGTCTTCGCCGTTCAGGCCAACAAAATTCGATTCATCAGTGAAACCGTTCAGCTCGGCTGAAATTTGCAAAACAGCTTCCTTATCTCGCCAAATATCTCTTTCCTTCGCCAAAACAGTCTCCGCCGGGCTTGGCACGAGACGGAGCGTTTGTGATTGCAGGGAAGTATTGTCTACAAAATACCCCTGCCACGCCGCTAACTTTTCCGTTTCCAAAACATAGCCGTCACCGTTAAAAGTCCAGGCGACGACAGGCGAACCGTCCGAAAATGCCTGCGCTGCAAGATCGACGTCGAAGGCGAAAGGCGACCCGATCATATTCCAGCCTGGAGCCGCGGTCATTTCAAAGGCTTCATCCGTTCGCACTGAAACAACATCCTTTGCGCGGAAGGTTCGTGATTTTTTCGTGATCAGCCAAAACGCTTGCCCGGGTTGCAAGGCTCCAAAATCATCGACGTCAAGTTCAGTATACGCGCCGTCGAGCGAATATCGCAAAAGTCGCCACTCAAAATTTTTGTAGCGGCCAAAGTTGTCTTCAAAAACTTGCTGTACGGTCATGCCGGGCGTATTGTAAGGCACGCTGATCATCTGATAACGATTCTCAAACGTCCCGTTCGGAGCCTCGGCGCTGTTGCTGGCGATAGGCAGACTGACGAAGGATGAAATAAACAGATCAGTTTGCAGCGACTGGCGATTTCCCGCGCCGTCCACGGCAACAATGTTGTATTCCAGGCCTTCCGCTTCCGTCTCGTTTTTCCCAATCACAGCGCGGTAAATGTTGTCCCCGCTCGACTGGCGCGACATGCTTCTTACCGTGACCGCCTGTTTGCCGGCTGTACGAAAATGAATTTCGACCAGATCAATGTCAGAAAATCTATCAAAGACTTCCGCTTCAACGGTTACGTCGCTGGTTGTCGATGCGGACTCCATCAAAGGATGGATAATAATCGGCTTCGCGTCGTCCAGATCGAAAGTCGCGTCAGCGCTGACGCTTTGGTTGCCCGCGCTATCGAAAGCCGTGACGCGCCAGCGAAAAAGCTTGCCGTTCAAAAACAACGGCAATTCAGTAAAAAGCGTATCTCCGCCTAACGCGACGGGCTGCACCAAGCCTTGAAAATGGCCGTCTACGGTCAATTCATATTTCTCAATTCCTGAGCCGGCGTCATTAGCGCCTGTCCAGACGAATTTTACCGTATCGCTGCGTGAAAATGCATTCGGGCGCACCACGGCGGGCAAACTCGGGGTCGTCCGATCAACGCGGTACCGAATTTCGATAGCTTTGGAAACGTCAACATTGTTCGAGCGATCCTTAAACCAGAGATAAACCGGCGATTCTCCTTCCTGAACGGCAGCGAAGGACACGCTGTCAACTTCTCCGGCGGCTGCCTTCACGGTGTGCTCCAGATCAAAATCATTCACATTGCCGGGCGCTTCTCCAAGTTTGAGATAAGCAAAAGCGATCCCGCTTTGATCGCTCGGCGTCGTCCAGCGCAATGTGACGCTTGCAGCGTTTGTCCAGGTTTCGGGAGAAAATTTCGCGTCGGTCGGCGGGTCGGGCGCAACAGTGTCTGGTTCATTGCTTCCCTTAACAGTGATCGTAAATGCTTGGGAAATCGAAGCGGCGGCGGCGTCTCGCAGCTTCAACCTGACCGAATCCACGCGCCCGGCTGCTGAAGAAGTTGGAATGCCGCTCAATCGCCAATTCCCGGCGCTCCATTGCAGCCACGCCGGCTTTTTTTCGACCGTGACTGTTAGCTGATCTCCAAGATCGACGTCTTGGGCTGTGACGGAATAATTGTATTCCACGCCAACAAAAGCTTCGAGGCCCGGAGCGCTGGTAAAAATCGGCGGATCGTTAACGTTTTGCACCTGCAAAGTAAAAGCTGCGTCCGCCGTCGCGCCCGTTACGTCTTGCACGCGCACGGAGATCGCGTTCCCGCCGACATGTTCATTTGAAGGCGTTCCTGAAAGTTGGCCGTTTTCCGGGTTAATGGTTAGCCATGCCGGATTTTGGGTTAATGCAAAAGTCAGACGGTCGCCCAAGTCAGGATCGCTCGCTTCAACCGTATAGGTAAAAGCTTGATCTTCCAAAGTAGCGGTCGGAAAATTCGCCGATGAAATCTGCGGCGGATCGTTGGTGTTCGTCACATCAATCGCAAACGCTTGACGACCTTCCGCTCCCGCCCGATCCGTTGCGACAACGGTCAATTCATGCCGTCCAACATGCGCGTTTAGCGGCGTGCCGGAAAGCAAGCCCGTCGCGCTGTCAACTTTCAACCACTCCGGCAGCGACTCGCCGGCGAAAGTGTGAGTTTCATTATTATCCGGATCTTCAACGACGATTTGATATGCGTAGGCGGCGTCTTCGTCAATCGTCGTGATCGGCGAGCTGGTGATCCGGGGCGGCGTATTCTCGCCTTCCGTGATTTCGAGCTCGAACTCTTGCGCCCCTTCCCCATCACGGGCGTCAACGACCTGGATTGAAATTTTATGCGTCGCAGCGCTTGGCGGCGTTCCGCTCAAAACGCCCGTGTTTTTGTCGATGCTCAACCAGTCGATTTTGTTGTTGAGAGAAAATTCGAAGGGCGTGTCCAAATCCACATCAAGGACAGTTGGCGCGTACGAATACGCCTGCCCGACAACGCCTGAAGCTATTGGCGTCGAAACAATCCTTGGCGCCGCATTGACAAAATCGCCCGACGGCGTAGCCAGTTGCGCGTAAATATCGGCGTTTCCATTGCGCATGTCTTGCCAAATAAACGCGATGCGCTCATCCTCCAGCCTGAACGCTGAAGCGGAGCTTTGTTCGCCCGCCTGCGCGGCTATCGCTATTCCCTCGTCTCCCCAATCCAGCTTGCCGCTTTTTGAAATTTCCTGGGCAAATAAATCCGGATTCCCGTTTCGATCATCTTGCCAAACGCAGTAAGCGCCCTTGTCGGCGTTGCTTATTAAATGCGGCTCTGTTTGAAGCCCGTCGCTTTCAGAAACGACGACGCCGGAATCTTTCCAGCGCAACGTTCCGTTGTCACGAATGCGTTGAGAAAAGATTTTGCCTTCCCGTTGATCTTCCCACGCGACGAGCAGGCCGTCATCTCCATCCGAAACAATGCTGTGGTTTACCTGTGCGCCGGTCCCGGAAGCGATGGCAATTCCGTTGTTGCGCCACTCTTTTTCGCCCTCCAAAGAAATCAATTGGCCGTAAATGTCAACGTTTCCCAACAGGCGGTTTTCTTGCCAGATAACATAAACCAGCGCTTTGTTAATAGAATCGTCAAAATCCTGATATTCCAGGCGCGGGCGGGTCATGGTGAAGAGCGAACCGCTCGGCTTAAAACCGGCGTCGGTGACCGGCTCTCCGTCTTTTTGGTCAAAGGCGCGGAGATAGACTTTGCCGTCGTCTTGATTTTCCCAAACGACGACCAGCGCCTCGCTTAAAGACAATGCGTCACCAATCGAAGCGTTTCCGTTTGCGGCTTCGATTCCAGATTCGTCCCAGAGCAAAGCCCCGTCTTCATTAATTCTTTGCACATATATAAAGGAGTCGTCTGTTCGTCCGAGTGCGGAACGATCTTCCCACACGACGTACACTCCGCCCGCGTCATCCGGCGTTATGCGCGCGCTGGTTTGCGCACGCTCTGCTTTGCCGATCGTCAACGGCGCATCCCATTTCGCGACGCCGTCTTTTTGAAGCAATTGCACAAATATTGAGGCTGTTCCGTTCGTCTCTTGCCAAACGACAAACACATCGTCGTTCTCGCCTTCAACGACGTCAAAATTTTCGATTGGCGCAGCGCTTTCAATTGCCAGGCGCCCGCTCTCAAATTGCGGAAACCCGTCGTCAGCAAGCGTTTGGCTGTAAATTGCATTTTTTCCAGAACGAGCGTCAAGCCAGAAGGCGACGGTGCTTTCCGGTGAATTCGCCGCCAGAATCTTGGGCGCCGTCTGCGCGCCGCTAAAAGCTGAGACAGGTATGTTTTGGCCTTGGCGCGACCAACTCTCATTTGGCGTAAATGCGCCGATTAAAACGATAAGCGCCACCCGCGTCGTCAATCCTGACAGTATGCGTTTGCTTCGCATTTTGACGTCCTTTGTCATTTTTTAGAAAACTTTGAAGTAAGATTTCAAATCATCTGCCGTCAAATTCACCGTTCCGGAGGCGCCGGCGGATCAACCAGCTTTTCACCGGAGGCTTCGTTTCTTGTTGTTAGAAAGGCTATTCCTCCGCCCACAATCAGCGTCCCGGCCGCGATTTTTTTCCACTTCCCGCCGGAACCGTTTTTCTGTTTGACAAAATCTATTTTTTCATCGACGGCGGTCGAATCATCCGGCGGCGGAGCGATCGGTAAAGGCATGATCAGCGGCGCAGGAAGCGGCGGCGGAACATCTGATGCATCGGAAAGGACAATTTCCGGGGCGTCAAAAAGCAGCTCAAAAGCTTTTTTGACCGGAAAAGAATCCGGAGTCTCAAGATCGCAAGCGCAACCTAAAACAATCGTTTTCTTGATGGCGCGAATTGCATTGTCGTAAAGTGATAATTTGAACGCCAAGCTGTCTGTTGAGACTTCTACTGCTGGTAAGAAGAGGAGATTTGCGGAGAACGCATCCGCGATTTCGTTGAAATATGAGAAGGCTGAATCAGGATTGATGTCGCGATCATTAAAAAGAGCTTCGACGTCTTCAAGATCAACGATACTAAAATCGCGGTCATCGGCAATCTGTGACTGGATAATTTCACTAACAGTCCATTTTTCTGCAATAGTAAAAATTGGACTGTTCGCCGGCAGAAGAACGACTTTGAGCGAATCCTGAGCTGCAGACGTCTTCGCTAAACAGAGCGAAATGCACCCCAAAACAAGTATTTGCGCACTTTTCTTCAGCGCCTTGGCTGTGTTCACCATTTTCCGACCGTCCCTGGTTCGTGCTGTACAAATGAATCTTCTTTGATACTACCTCCGTTGCGGAAGATTCGCATAATCGCACGATCCAAATACCTGCGTTTGCGCCGTTCATCATCTTTCCGGGATAAATTTTTGAATAATACGCAAATCCTTTTCATTGGCATTATATTCTTCCGATAGACAGGCAAGACGCCTATGGTCCAGGCTGTGACCAGGAAATGAAAGAGCAGGGATGCTGCATCGTAGTTTAATAGCGGGCAAACGCTTCGAATCAGGAAGCGTGTCTTCTTTCGCGCCTTAATTCTCAAACTCCACCCTATTCTTTCTTCTAACTCAGGCGATCGACGCTGTTTACACTTTTAGAAAATTTTCCTTTTCAAACCCATTCTCTTTGCAAATACCGGCTTGCTCAAAAGCCGTTCATTTACAGCAATTGCGTTCTGTTGGAAAATTTCTTGCGAAGCAGGGCGCATTTTTCGTATTATCCGAGCTTGCATTCATGCTCCGCCCGCAGCTCTCAGGACTTATCTTTAAAATGTTGGAGTTCATTTCGTGAACAACCCCAGATATAATATTCTGGTCGTCGACGACGACAAAAATATCGGGAAAATGATTGAAATTCACCTGCGAAAGACGAAGGAATACAACGTTCGCACGGTGAGCAGCGGGGAAGCCTGCCTCAAAGTTTTCAGCGAAGAATACCCGGACCTTGTCTTGATGGATATTCAAATGCCCGGCATTGACGGCATCGAGACCTTGAAACGCCTTAGGGATATTGAACCGCTTGTTCCCAGCGTAATGATGTCCGCGCACGGCACTATTGAAAAGGCCGTCCAGTCGATGAAGCTCGGCGCTTATGATTTTATCACCAAGCCTTTCACTAGCGACAGGCTGCTCGTCACTGTCAAAAACGCTTTGATGACGAGTTCCTTGAAAAAAGAAATCGCTGACTTACGCAACGAGCTCCGGAACAGATACAACTTCGCCAACATCGTTGGGCAGAGCGGAAAAATGCAGGAAGTTTTTCGTTCGATTGAAAAGATCATCGACAGCAATGTCACCGTGCTCATACAGGGCGAGAGCGGAACCGGGAAAGAATTGATCGCACGAGCTATTCATTATCACAGCAAGGCGCGGGCGAGCAAGCCTTTTGTGGCGGTCAATTGCTCGGCATTGCCTGAGTCTTTGCTTGAAAGCGAACTTTTCGGTCATGAGAAAGGCGCTTTTACCGGCGCAAGCGGCAAACGCGTCGGCAAGTTTGAAGTCGCCAATAACGGCACCATTTTTCTCGACGAGATCGGCTTGATGAGCCAAATGACGCAAGCGAAGCTTTTGCGCGTATTGCAGGAAAGAGAGTTTGAGCGCGTCGGCGGCAATGAGTTGGTCAAAGTTGACGTGCGCGTTATTTCAGCGACAAACGTTGATTTGGAAGACGCCGTTAAAAAAGGCGAGTTTCGCGAAGATCTGTTTTATCGCATTTCCGTTTTTCCGATTCGCTTGCCTTCCTTGCGCGAACGCAGGGAAGACATTCCGCTTCTGGCGGCGCATTTCCTGGAAAAATATTGCAAGCAAGAGAACAAGAACATCGAAGGCATCGCCCCGGACGCGCTTGAGCTGCTGATGGCGTACAGTTGGCCGGGCAACGTTCGTGAATTGGAAAACGCCATTGAGCGTGCGACGCTGCTCGCTTCTTCCGATGAAATTGCGCCAAAAGATCTTCCGAATTCAGTCCGTGCGATTGGCGAGAAGAAAATCTACGAAAAAGACGCGACGCTTTCGAGCTGGATCGAGAAGCTGGAAGAAGAGGCTTTGCGTCAGGCTTTGCTAGAATGTGAGGGCAATATCTCGCAGACCGCAAAAAAGCTGGGGATCGGGCGAGCTACGATTTACAGGAAAGCGAAAAAATACGGTTTGCCAATGCTGAAATAATACACGTTTGCAACTTGATTCCATTTTTGCAAGTCAGCATTCGATTTGCCGGAACATTGAAAACGAGAAGTTTTTAAGAGGCCCGCTCAAGAAGCGGGTCTTTTGTTTTAAACTGCCGTCTCACCCCAAAATTCAACTTCGTACCTTCCTCACCGGTTTTCTTGAGTACACGAAAATTGTAACGAAAACCATTTCAAAATCTGCGAGCATCCGCGCCTAATTTCCCCCTATTTCCAAACACACGAAAAAAGTCTCAACTTGATACAATGTCTCAGCGATACACATGGCGATTAAGCTGGTGTAACATTTGTTTTTGCGGCGTTTTTTTTTTGAGGCTAAATCTGTTTTTGGAGCGGTGATTTTTCCCAAATAATGTGGTATGGAGTTTGCCAAAGGTCAAAATGATAATTCGTAAAGGGGAAACTAACGCAGCTTTGAGAAACGAAAACATGAACAACAAAAACTTACGCGTCGCGATTCCAAAAATCTGTTCCGGCGAGTATACTCAGCAGGAACTGCAAGCTTTTGTCAATCTTGTCCAAAAAATCTCGCTAAGCTATCTGAAATACCAGGAAGTCATCGGAAAACACATTCGGTGGGAACGCCGTCAGCGCAGCACCGAACTGGAAGATATGGCAATCGATTGCGTAGCCGGACTTTTCATGCGAAACGAAAATGACGAATTCGTTCAATTGAAAAGATATTTTGAGCCGCATATTCAAGAACAGCCAATTTCAGACGATGTTGACTTTCTTGTTCTCCTTCGTCGGCTTGTTATCAAAAAGACCAAGCAAGAACTTTCGCGCATCTTTAAGGAACGCGATCCGGAAGGCGCAAAAATCATTCGCAACATTCGCGTCGCCGTTAAGAACGCCGGCGATCTCGGAACATTTAGAGAAATGGGCCGGGAATATATTTACGCTCAGCCAGCAGAAGTTGCAGAAGCGTTGGCCCTGGCTCAATATGATGAATCTGACGAAGTTGAGCCTGAAGTTTTACCCATCGATGACGAGCATTTTCGTAGAGACAAGCCAACCATTCCTGAAAAATCCCTTCGCAGTCAATATCTCGATCAATACAATCCCAAAGATCATGTTTCGACCAGCATTCGCAAAATGCTGAGCGTTGTTTTCGAAGAAGAGAAATTTCAAAATTGTCTTCCGACGGACATAGTGGCCAGATTAATCCGCCACACCAATCTTGAAATTGTAAGAAGCCGTCTTTTGGCGCAAATAGAAGAACTGTCTCCGCTTGATTATGTCAGGATGCAGGAAATTGATCGTGCGAAGAAGGATGTGCTTACAAAGATTCGGGCCAAAATCCAGAATCAATATGTTGCATCGGGCAAAATCAGCCTGGAAAAGGGCGACATTTACTACTCGACTCTAGCGGACGTGCTTGACGATATCACACATAGCAAAAAAATAGAAAGTTATTTTAGACACCTGCGGAAATACATGCCGGAACTGACGCAAAAGCAATATCGCCGAGAAGAAAGAACGATTTTCGAATATCTTGGCAAGCTTACAAAAAAGTGGTTCCGTGAGTATTTGAAAGATTTGCTATAATTTTTACGCCATTTCACTTATATGTCTGTATTATCGGGTTGTAAGATAAATCTGACGTGTAAGTTAAGTGTGTGCGTAAATCTATGACTCATGAAAATCGGCTTAGACGATTTCCAATCAACTGCCCTGATTCGGAAAGTTTAGAGAAAATCCTTCTGCGCGCAAACCGCCACCCGGTTGCTTTCAAAACAATAGAGCAACATTTGGTTGTTTGCGAATCTTGCCGGAAAACCGTCCGGCGACTGGAGCTTTTCTACGCGATCCTGGAACAGGAAATGTCAGAAGCTTGTTCGCCAAAAGTAATCGATTTTGTAAATTCGATTTCTGAAAAAGTGCGGTCGTAAGCGACCGCGCTTTTTCTTTTCTTTTCCTGCCTGTTTTAGCCTCGAAAAGGCGCGGAAACGCGCCATCATTTCGCTTGTCTTCGCAAGAACTTTGCGCTTGACTGATGATCCTTTTTTGGTTATAATTTCATTTGCATATTGTTTAACCCTCCTAAATCCCATTACCGCTTATGGAAAGCCCTGTCATCCTCGTCGTTGACTCAGACGATAAAAACCTTCGAATTTTGCAGGAAAGCCTGGAAGCCGCCGACTTCACAGTTCTTACGGCTTCGACCGGTTCTCAAGCATGGGAAATCGCTCTAGAAGAAATGCCGGAATTAGTGCTTTCAGAGGTTGACGTCCCCGAACTAGACGGCTTTGGGCTTCTTGAAAAACTGAAAAGCGAATCCGCCACTTCGACCATTCCCCTTGTCTTTCTCACAAACAAGCGAGCTTTGCAAGATCGAGTTCGCAGCTTACGCGGCGGCGTTAAAGATTATATGATCAAACCGCTTCACGTGAAAGAGGTTGTGGCGCGCGTCAGGATGATTTTGCGCAGAATGTCAAAGGTGAAGCAAGAAGAGCCGGAACAAAGCAAAAAGCTCGTCGGCAAGCTCGAAGAACACAGCGTGATCGATTTAATTGAGAATTTTGGGGTTGAACGCAAAACCGGCGTGTTGCAAATCTATAACGAAAATAATCGGAACGGCGAGATTTACTTTAGCAACGGCGCGGTTGTGCACGCCGCTTTAGGAACGTTGCGGGCGGAAAAAGCAGTCTATCAAATGCTCCCCTGGCGACCTGGCCGGTTTATCATGACCTTTAAAGATGTAAACGTGCAGACTTCGATCTCGGTCAGCAATCTCGGTCTCTTGCTCCATGGTTTTAAGCGCATGGAGCTTCGGGAAAAATTATTTCGCCAACTGCCTTCCCCGGAAACGACCTTCGTCCTAACCGGCGTTTTTCGGAAAATGATTGAAAAACAAAGTTTTAACGCCGAAACCGCCAAATTTATTTCACTGATAGACGGACGGCGAGACATTCTGCAATTGATTGATGAAAGTCTGTTTGACGATCTCAAAACCCTTGAACGCCTCGTTAAATTATACCAACAAAATTTCATCATTCCCGGAACCGCCTCAGACCACAAAACGACGGAAATAAAAATTACGGATGTTGGCGTCGAAGAACAGACTATCAATGAGGTTGGCGCGGATGCAGATGATCATTTAGCAATTTCCGGCTCAAATCAAATTGAGACCAGTCATTTTTTCTCCAGCGATTTGCTTAGCAAACCTTCGGAGCCGCATTCGCAGCCTTCTTCGATTGCGGCGAGAGAGAATGGCAACGACCTGGAAGACGCTTACAATCCGCCCGACGCGGACGGCGAGCAAGATGAAGAAAAAACTGAAGAAATCCCGGCGCCGTTCAGCATCTCCGATCCTTTCGAAATTGAAGAAGCTTCCACCCCTGCGCCTGAAATAAAACAGCCGGAAAACGAACTGAATCCGCTTGAACGTCTTGACCAAAAAGACGCCGAGGATGAGGCTGTTTTTGCTAAAGCTTTATTTAATAATAAGGCGGGCAAACCCGCGCCCAACCTTCCGGATGAGCCTGACGAATTTTCTATTCAAGATGCGCAGCCTTCAGCCGGCGGCTACTCTGACGATACCGGCCAGTCTGCAATATTCCAAGGCTTCGATTCGATACCCGAACCAATGAGCGACTTCGAGTTTCGACCCAACCTTGATATTCTTGAAGCGTTGGCAAAATTCCAGGACACCAAGGAATTCCAAAAACCAATCATCAAAAACATTGAGGCAAGCAGCGACGACCTGCAGCCTCCAACGATCATAGAACCCCCGCTTCCCAATTTTGTCGACATTGACGAAATAGAAGAACCCAAATCGGAGCAAACTGAAGCTCCACTGGAGTCGGAACCAAGTGTAGACCGTCCGAGCAACTTGCAATCTTTCCCTTTGCGGAGCTACGGCGCGCCTGGAGATCGCATCCAGTCATCAAAGCCAGAAAATCGTACAACAACAACGCAACCGGACAGGGAAGAACCGAGGCCTACAAAGTCGGCCGCTCAAGAGCAAGAGCCTTTCTCGTCGGCGCAACCGATCACGTCGCCGGAGCCGCCGGCGCTGGAACCGTTACAGTCAAAAATTGAAAACGCCGAAGAACCGCCGCCGTTTTCGCCTGCGTCATTCTCGGATCTGGATTTTCTAGCACAGACCAGAATTGAGCCTACGGAAGAACGCGCTGAGCCAACTATTCCTGCTCAGCCTCCGTCTCCGATACAGCCGACGCGCGCCAGACAGCCAAAGCCCGCAGCAGCAGACGAAACACCTGCACCATCTTCTGATCAGGATTTTTTGGCTCAATCCAAAATTGAGCCGACGGAAAAACGCGCTGAGCCAATTTCTACGCCTCCTCCAAGCCCAACTCCTGCTACTCCGCCGCCGTTACAGCCAAGGCGCACCGATCAACCAGAACCCGCAGCGTCAGACGAAACAGATGTAATTTTCGAAAAGCTTGCAGCGGAAGTCGCAAAACCGGCCCGGTTGGCGCTCATAGGGATGAACAAGAACGATATTCAAAAATTCGCCGGCGCAATCCTGGATGAAGCGCCCTTAAAGGAAGTGGACAGCAAAGTTTTTAGCTTTCTTGCGATGGGCGACAAGTCGCTCAAAAACGGTGAAAAGTTGAGCGTCATCGGCGTCTCGATGGAGCAACAATTCACCAAACTGCTTGATAACATGGCCGCAAACCTTGCAGGCTATGTGCTTTTAATCGATGCATCAGCGAAAGACAAGCTGCCTTACTTGCGCTATCTCATGTCGTCATTAAAAGAAAAATATGATAAACCTTGCAGCGTAGCGTTGATTCGCGCAAAAGGAAAGCGTAATTTCTCCCCGGAAACATTCATCGACATGCTTTCGCTCGAAGCTTCTGAACATGTCGAATATCTCGATTTGAGCAAACGGCGGAATATTGCGGGCTTCTTAGAAACAATGCTTCATAAGAGCCGCTCGCAACCACATTCTTCTGCTTCATAAAGGCTGGAACCATGGCACGGAAGAAAATCCTCTTAGTTGACCACATCGAACAAGATGCGCAAGAGTTTCGCAAAGCGCTCATCGCTTCGGGATTCGAGGTTTGCAAAGCTCGGCAAAAAAGCGAAATCCTCGATTGCTTCAAGTCCAGCTCCCCGGATCTCATTATCATCGAAACCAAAACGCCTGACATCAATTTAGCGTCTTTAGTTGAAGAAATTCGCTCAAACGAAAATTTCAAATTGACGCCGATTATCGCCTCCGGCAGCCCCAGAACCGTAGATGAAAGGCTTTCCGTCTTAGGGCTGGACGTCGATGATTTCATTTACAAGCCATATGATCTCGAAGAAGCGATTGCCCGCATAGAAATTCTCCTTCGCGAAGTGCGAAGGGCCGCCGAAAAAGCCCCTGCAAGGGCGGGCGGATTTAATGGTTCTCTCTCAGAGATGAACCTGGTCGACCTCATTCAAACGTTGGAAGTCGGGAAAAAGACCGGCGTCATCAAATTGCATCATTCAGGCAAAGAAGGGCAAGTTTTTATTTCTGACGGTGAAGTTGTTGACGCCGCCCTGAGGGACGATGAGCCCAAGGAAGCGTTGATGAGAATGTTCACTTGGAGCGAAGGGTATTTCTCGGTTGAAATGAAAAGCCATACTTCGCCAAAACGAATTTTTACCACGACGCGCGAACTCGCTTCCGAAGGCATGACGAGACAATATCGCTGGGCGCAACTTGCCAATGAACTACCTCCTTTGAACTCGATAGCTATGGCCGCAGCTTCAGCGACGGACGCTGACGTGACGCGTGATGAGTGGCAAATTTTTGAGGGATTGAACGGCGGCAAAAGTTTGATCAATCTCATCGAGGACAGCGAGTTTGATGATTTGAAGGCTTTAAGGCTGCTCAAATCGCTTTTCGATAAAGGCAAAATCGTCGAAGCGCCGGCGCAAAACCATATTTTACAAGAAGCCAAGCTTGAAAAGTTTTCACGCGAAGCCCAAAACGGCAAGCGTCGCACGCTCGTTGTTGAAAACGTTTTCTCAGGCTTACTGAGAAAACCTGAGAAAGCTGACAATTTTGGCAAGGGCGGCCTTGAACGGCGTCGAAACGACCGCAGAAGCGGCGACAGACGATCTCGGGTAGAACACGATCCGGAGATTCGGTTGAACAAAACTGAGCTCGTTATGCTGCGAGAAAAATTGCTTTCTACAGTCAACGATGAACACAACAAGGCGCAAGCATAATGCGGATTGGAGAAATCGCAATTGTCGGGCCGGATTCCGATGAGAAAAGACAATTCATCGAATCAATGGCGCACTCGGTGGAAATCATAAACAACACGTTGACGTTTGGGCAATTTTTTGTCAATAAGCAATTTGTGATTCACCTCTACGGAATTGCTCTGCCGTCAGAAGTTGAGAGCATGTCGTGGGACTTAATCGCGCCAAAACTCATGGGCTACATCACGATCTTCAAATGGGGCGACTCAAACTCATTTCGCCAAACACAGAAACTCGTGGATGAGATAAATTCCAAGTACGATTCCACCATAATCGTTGCCGGGCATTCCGATTCCAGCGCGCCCGTACCAGCAAAGATATTTCAAAACGGATTCCCAATAGAAAAAAAGGGCGTTTTTACATTTTGTAACGTGAACGATCCCGCCAGTGTAAAAAAGGTTTTGCTCACGCTTGTCGACTCCATCATTTTGCGATCAAAATAGTTTCAACGATTTTTGTCGGAATCAGCCCGAGGCTGCTGTTGTTGTAACAGCGGCCTTTTTGTTTTTTTGAGTTATCCTGACTTAAAAAAGTGAGAGTACCATGACCCCTAAAATCTACGACTCCATTATTGATGCAATCGGCAACTCCCCCCTCATTCGGCTCAACAAAATATCACGCGGCTTAAATGCTACTATTCTTGCAAAAGTCGAATCTTTCAACCCGGGCGGCTCAGTCAAAGATCGCGTGGCTCTTTCAATTATTGAAGAAGCCGAAAAATCGGGTCGCCTGAAGCCTGGCGGAACCATCGTTGAGGCGACCTCCGGGAACACTGGAGCCGGACTGGCTTTGATTGCCGCCGTGCGAGGCTATAAGACAATTTTCACCATGCCGGACAAAATGAGTTCAGAAAAGATTCGATTTTTGAAAGCGTTTGGTTCGGAAGTGGTCGTTTGTCCGACCGCGGTGCCGCCGGAATCGCCGGAGAGTTACTACGAAGTTGCCAAAAAACTGGCGCGCGAAACGCCGAATGCCATACTCGCAAATCAATATGAAAACCCGGCAAATCCTGAAGCCCACGTTCAAACAACAGGGCCGGAAATTTGGGAGCAGACGGACGGCAAAATCGACTACTTTGTCGCGGGCATTGGTACGGGCGGGACGATTTCCGGTACGGCCAAATATCTAAAAAGCAAAAATCCCGACATCAAGGTGATTGGCGCAGACCCGATTGGAAGCATATTAAAAACATACTTTTACGAAAACAGAATGATCGAAGCGCTGCCTTACAAAGTCGAAGGCGTGGGCGAAGACATCATCCCCGGTACGCTTGATTTTAGCTACATCGACGAAGTCATTTCGGCGAACGACAAACAGTGCTTTCACATGGCGAGACGAATGGCGCGCGAGGAAGGCGTTTTCACCGGCGGATCGTGCGGCCTTGCCATGCATGTTGCGCTCGAAGCCGCGAAAGACCTGCCTGCGGATAAGACAGTCGTCGTTCTCCTGCCAGATACGGGTACGCGATATTTGTCGACATTTTACAACGAAGAATGGATGCGCGAAAATCGATTTCTCGAAATTGACCAGACGACAATTCATGACGTTCTTGCTGCGAAAAGCGGCGATTTGCCGGCGTTGGTGAGCGTTGAAGCCGAGACGTCCGTTCGCGACGCCTTTGCGCTGATGGAAAAGAACAACATATCCCAGACACCAGTCACCGCAAACGGAGAAATCGTCGGAAGCGTTGAGGAAGGTACTTTGACGGGACAAATTCTGGAAAATCAAGAAGTGCTAAACGGCTCCGTTCTGAAAATCATGGATGACAAATTTCCCGTCCTCGACGAAAACGAGACCGTCGATCACGCAAAAGCGCTGTTCGGGAAAAGAGCGCCGGCGATTCTCGTGCGAAACGCACAAAATGAAATATCCGGGATTTTGACAAAGTCTGATCTTATCTCATATTTGACGATGTAATCAAGGAGTTTAAAATGGGCTTTTCAACCGACGCCATACATGCCGGACAAAGCGCGGAAGAAGTGACCGGCGCCATATCCACGCCAATATTTCAAACGTCAACCTATGCGCAATCGGGGCCTGGGGAGCACAAAGGTTTTGAGTACGGCAGAACGCACAACCCGACGCGCGCCGCTTTTGAGCAAAACATCGCTACGCTTGAAAGCGGAAAATTCGGCTTTGCATTCGCAAGCGGCATGGCGGCGACCGCGACCGTTGCGCAACTATTCAAGGCCGGGGATCATATCGTTTCAACGAAAAACGTCTACGGCGGAACTTACCGTTTTTTCACTCAGCTCATGCAGAATTTTGGTCTGACCGCAAGTTGGGTCGACACCAGCAACATCGAAAATATCCAGGCGGCGGTGACGGCGAACACGAAAATGGTTTTCATTGAAACGCCGACGAATCCCATGCTTGTCCTTTCCGACCTGCGCAAAGTTGCCGACTTCTGCAAAAATCGCGGCCTGATCATGGTCGTTGACAACACTTTCCTGAGCCCATATTTCCAGCGACCGCTCGAATTCGGCGCCGACATTGTGATTCACAGCACGACGAAGTACATCAACGGGCATGGCGATACGGTCGGCGGAATTATTGTCACAAACAACGAAGAGCTCGCGGAGCGCATCGGCTGGCTGCAGAACGCCGCCGGAGCTGTACCCGGCCCCTTCGATTGTTGGCTCATGCTGCGCGCCACAAAAACGCTGCCCCTGCGTATGAAAACGCACGCTGAGAATGCCAAGCACATTGCGAAATTCTTGCTGGAACAGCCGTTCATCGAAAATGTGGTCTATCCGGACTTACCTTCGCATCCGCAGCACGAATTGGCAAAAATGCAGCATAAAACGTCGTACGGCAACTACGGTTCCGGCGGCATGATCACATTTTTTGTGAAAGATTTTGCGACCGCTCAGAAGATTATGCGAAGGATGAAACTATTTACCGTGGCGGAAAGCCTCGGCGGGGTGGAGAGCCTTGCCTGCCACCCGCCGTCCATGACGCACGCCAGCGTCCCGCCGGAAATACGGCGTGAAATCGGCGTTTCGGACGGGCTTGTCCGGCTCTCAGTCGGGATTGAAGACGTGGATGATCTTATCCGCGATTTGCAAAACAGCTTTCAGGGGATTTGAGCTGAAAATGAAAGTTCTTTTTGCCGCCGCTTTTTCATTTTTGCTTTCAGTAAATGCGCTGAGTTCAGGTGCGTTTTCGGGCGCAGCCGTCGTCGCATTGGAGGAGACGTTGAGGGAAGCGGCTCACAAAACGCCGCTTCCGCCCCGTTTTCAAAATGCTCCGTGGCGCACAATCTCGCATGAAAAATTCAATGTTTTCCACCACGTCGACGATTCCTTGAACGCTGCGACGATTGCGAGCATTCTTCACGACGAGTACCCGTCGATTAGCCGCGAATTGGGTTCAGACGTTTCAGCGCCGATTGGCGTTTTCATCACGAAGGATCAAGCACAATTCACAAAAATGACCGGAGGTGGAATCCCGCACTGGGGCGAAGCCGTCGCTAATCCGAAACGCCAAATTATTTACCTAAAATCACCGCGCTGGTCGCAAATCGGCGATCATCCGCGAACGGTTGTCGTTCATGAATTGGTTCACATTCTTGTCGGCAACGCCGTGCGTGACGTACGTGTGCCGCGTTGGCTGACGGAAGGGTTGGCCGTCTATTTTTCCGGTGACCTTGAACACATCGGCGCGACGAAGATTTCGCAGGCGCAGCTTAACGATCAACTTCTCACCCTGCGCGAAATCGAACGTATGCTGGTTTTTGGCCACGCCAAGGCAAATCTGGCTTATCAGCAATCCTATTTTGCCGTTGTCTACCTGGCGGAAAAATATGATGCGAGCGCCTTCCCGCTTTTGCTTAACGCGCTCAATGAGAGCGGCGGAATAGACGGCGCTTTCCAGGAAGTCTACGGATTTTCCGTCGCGGAATTCGAACGCGAGTGGCGCGCCTATTTAAAAAGTAAGTACCGTTGGTCGTTTCTTGCTGAATTCGACACCTTGCTTTGGGTTTTTATTCCCCTTCTGTTTCTGCTTGCCGTCGTTATCTCATACTTCCGAAATCGCAGAAAAAAAGCGCAATTGGACGCAGAAGAAGACCAGTACGCCTCGCCGTACGATCCGGAAAATGATTGGTAAAACAGTACAAAACGGCGCTTCAAAGGCACCCTGAAGGCTGAACTACAAACGACTGTGCTTCCCTTACGCTCAGAATTGGCGGAGCGCATTCCCTCCCGTTCGCGCTGACTTTACGTGCGCCTTCGCCGAAGTTTTTTCAGATGATTTGAGAGCAACGACGAGGCGGGATTCACCCAACGCACCGGACGCCTGTCTTTTCGCTTAAAACCTGTTCATTCTTCGTCATCTTCCCCTCCCCTTTTCAACAAATCCTTACGATATACATGCAGCAAAAAAAGAATAAAGCCGCCGGGCTTTTATAATCATTTCCGAGACGCTCGATGCCCGAACAAATCAAAATCCTTGTTGTCGACGACGAACCTGATCTCGAGCTGCTGATCACAATGAGTTTCAGCGAACAAATAGAAAACGGCCGCTACGTTTTTTCATTCGCTGAAGACGGCGTTAAGGCATTGGAAAGTCTCGAATCCGATCAAACCGTCGACGTTGTGCTCACCGACATCAACATGCCGCGCATGGACGGCTTAACGCTCCTCGGAAAAATCAATGAACGTTACCCGCTCATCCGAACGGTGATTATTTCAGCGTACGGCGACATGTCGAATATTCGGACTGCGCTTAATCGCGGCGCTTTCGATTTTATCACCAAGCCAATCGATCTCGACGATCTTGAAAACACGCTGTCCAAAACCGTCAAAGAGGCTTTGGAACGCAAGGCGGCGTTGGAGAATCGGGCCCGTCTTGAAATTCTCAAGAACGAGTTGAATGTTGCGGCAAAGATTCAGACCTCAATTTTGCCCAGGACTTTCCCGCCGTTTCCGGAACGAAGCGATGTTGAAGTTCATGCTGCCATGTCGCCCGCCAAAGAAGTGGGCGGGGATTTTTACGACTTTTTCTTCATCGATAATGATCATTTGGCGTTTGTCGTCGGCGATGTGTCGGGCAAAGGCGTTCCCGCCGCTCTATTCATGGCGGTTTCAAGAACATTCTTGAAGGCGACGGCGCTGAACGGATTCTCCCCAGGAGAGTGCTTGGGGAAGGTGAATCGCAGTCTTTACGAAGAAAGTGTGGCCGAAATGTTTGTCAGCATGTTTTACGGCATTCTCAATACGCAAACCGGCGAAGTGCGATACTCCAGCGCCGGGCACAATCCGGGGTACATTTTGAGCGTCAACGGTACGGTTACGGAAACCGAACGAACCAGCGGTCTCGTTATTGGCGCTACCGGAAAGATGCAATACGAAGAGAAATCTTTCGCTTTGCAGCCGGGCGACGCACTCATTTTATACACGGACGGCGTTACTGAAGCCATGGACGCCGGCAGGCAAGAATTCGGCGAAACCAGACTGGCTTCCTGTGTCGGAGGTTCGACTAATCAGACTGCGCCGGAAATTGTCGAAGCGACCGTTGCAAGCGTTCATGAATTCGTTTCCGGGGCGGCGCAATCAGACGACATGACTTTGCTCGTCATCAAATTTTCAGGTCGGTGAATTTCCTGATTTTCAACAAAGCAGTTTGAAAAAATGCCTAGATTAATCTCAGAAAACGCGGTTTTAAAAGCCAAAAAGCTGGGGCGGCAAACCGTCATAATTGAACAAAACACGATCATCACACCGCTGGCCAGAGAAGCCGCGGCGCACCACGGAATACAATTTGAGTTGGCGTCAGCTCAAGAAGACCAAACGCACCAAAGCGCCCCTCTCCCTCCGCCGCAGTTTAAGAAAAGCGCGCTCGCAATTGGAAGCGACCACGGCGGATTTGAGATGAAGCAAATCTTGATCGACTTTTTGCAATCAAAGAGCTTTCAGGTAGAAGACGTCGGGTGCTATAGCGCAGACTCGGTCGATTATCCGGATATTGCACAGGCCGTCGCGGAAAAAGTGGCGCAAGGGCAAACGCAGGCCGGCATTATTGTCGACGGTGTTGGAGTCGGCTCGGCAATGGCGGCGAACAAAGTTCCAGGAGTTCGCGCCGCTTGTTGCAATGATCTTTTTTCGGCGGCGAACAGTCGCGAGCACAACGGCGCGAATGTTCTGACCTTAGGCGGCAGGCTTATTGGGGACGAACTCGCGAAAAAAATTGTGATGACTTGGCTGTACACGGATTTTGGCGGCGGGCGGCATGCAAAACGCGTCGCAAAGATTGATCAAATTGACCTCAAATATAAAAAATCACGTTGAAACAATCCTCCCGTTTCTCTCGTTTCCCCAGCCAGTCCCACATGCTGATTTTTGAGCGAATCATCTTATATTTTAATTTCTGGAGGACTCCCCATGTCAGACGCGGAAAAGAAAGATAAACAGCAATCGTCCGAACCGGCGGAAGCGAGCGAACAACAGGAAGAAAAGCAGGAAAAAGAAACGAGCGAAGAAGCGCCTTCAAAGGAGCAGCCTCAAGCGTCAGCGGAAGAAGAAGCGTCTAGCGCTGACGATGCTGCGCCCGCTGAGGAGCCGGTGACGCACGAAGATCAATCGGAGGAGCAAACCGGATCGTCGTCCGCCCCGAAAAAATTGATGCGTTCTCAAACGAACCGCACAATTGCCGGCGTTTGCGGCGGGGTCGCCGAATATTTTGGTTTAGACGTGACTCTCGTCAGGGTCGGTTGGTTTGTCGCGACCATTTTTACCATCGGACTCCCTGCCTACATCGTCGCATGGATCGTCATGCCGGAACAAGACCCTGGTCACGTCCCCCCCGCTGAGCTGAAGGAAAAAAGCCGCGAACGCTCCCGCAATGCAGGGCTTATTATCGGCGGCATTCTGATTTTCCTGGGCGCCGTTATTCTCGCGGACAATTTACACTTCTACTTCCCGTTTCGCTGGCTGCGCTACAATTTTGACTACATATTCTCAATCGCGCTGATAGGCTTGGGCGTTTTTCTGATTTTCAATCACAAAAAATCCCAGTCTAACCCAGTCGATTCTTCAGACCCCGCCTCCGGCTCCGCGCCAAAAACAAGTTGGCGGTTTGAGCGTTCGGTAAGCGACAAGAAGATCGGCGGCGTTTGCGGCGGCTTGGCCGAACATTTCAATGTCGATTCAACTATCGTCAGAATCGCATTCATCGTCCTCGCGCTTATCACGCAAGTCATCCCTGCTTTAATCGCCTACGGGCTCGCCATGGTTCTTCTGCCTGAGCACAATAATCAGGACGCGTTGGCGAAATAACCAAAACTCGAAAACAACGCCCGCCCACGAATTGACTAGCCGCGATACGTTAACGAAAACGTATCGCGGCTGTTTTTTTTGCGCCGTTAGCGCATCCCCAAAGTCCACGCTACTCGTTTCTCAAACAGCTCGTGCCGCCGCCGCAACGTCTGAACTAACCTTGCGTTTTTTGTCTTCGCCGCACGTGCGATAGCCTGCTGTGAATAACGAAGCGCCTTCGGAAAATCTTTATTTGCCGCATACACGACCGAAAACAATTCCAGAATATCTCGATGAGATAAGTCTGTGTTCTTTTGCATTGCTTCGATCACGGCCAGCGCTTCCTTCGGATTTCGTGCGTCGGCGTCAGGAGAAACAGCCAAAAACCATGCGAGATTGTACTGAAAAAGGTAAGAATCGGAATCCGCTCGGTGAGCGCGTCTATAAACATCGACGGTTTCCAGCCACCGATTTTTCTCTCGATAAAATTGACTGGCCAGAGAAACGACGGCGGGATCACCCGGCACCAAATCCAACGCTTTCCGCATAAGCTTTTCCCCTCGCGGATCGCCAATCTTCGCCAGCGCATTACCGTAATCGCCAAGATAAACTGCGTTGTTCGGCGCCATCTCCACTGCTTTTGCGAAATACCGCGTTGCGTCGTCAATTTTTCCGAGCTGCAGAAAACAATAGCCGAGATCATTGTTCACTTCTGCGCCGTCCTTTATGCCGCGCGCAAGCTCAAGTTCAGAAATGGCTTTCACGTATTTCCCGGCTGCAAGATAATCCTTGCCGCGCAGAACATACCAGTAACGACTCACGCCTTCGAGCATCATTGCGCCGATCAACGGCTCGACCATTTTCACAGGCGTACCGGGAGCGCTTCCGCCGCCAAATTGCGCGCTCTTTTGCTCGTCACCGGCCTGCCGGTAAAGACTTCTCAACAACGCCGCAGCTTCATGGTGGCGCGGATTCAAGCGTAAAGCATTTTTTGCGTGATCTATCGCCAAACGAGTCTCGCCTTTTGCTTCCGCAACTTTGGCAAGGCCGTGCTCTGCCTGTGATAGCCGAGAATCATATCTTTGAGCGCGCTCAAAAGCGCTCCGCGCCAAATCAAATCTTTGCTCTTTCAAAAGAAATTCGCCGATCCGGACATGCAACGGCGCGTAATTTTCACGCACCTTCCGGGCTTTCAGGAGCCAATCGAATGCAGAAGCATCGCCTTTTTCCAGCGCGACAAATGCAGCGTAATAAGGCCAGCGAAATTCTTCCCCGTCCAATTCGTAAGCTTCTGAAAAACTGGCGATTGCGTCATCAGGGAAACCGTGAACGTGCAGGTTCATCCCAAGCATCCCCCATGCCGCGGCGTCGCCGGGATTTTCTTTCACCTTGGCGATCAAGCGTTGCAACTTTTGACCAACCTGCGGCTCAGCGTCGGCATAGTCATTCGTAGGCAACTTACTCAGGTCGCCTTTCGGCGGCGAGCAAGACGCGGTTAGAACCAGCGTTGCAAAACAAAATGCAATGCGTTGAAATAGTATGCTTTTTTTCTTATTGAAAATATTAGTCACCCTGGCTTTTGTCGATCAGTCACTCGCTTTGCCTTTTTCCAGCCGAACGAATCGATTTACTTCCCGTTGGCCAAAAATCTCCTTTTCTCCGTCCGGCCAAATAACGGCGATCTCATCGATCTTATCAACTTTGCCCAAACCAAAATGAACGCGAGGGTCGTTGCTGCACAAATAGCTGTAGCCGGAACGCACCTCGCCATAATAAGTTTTGCCGCCCGCTTTCACCAAGACTTGCGCGCCCTGCGGACTGCGTTGCAGTGCCGGATCAAACGGTTCAACGATCAACCAGGCGCCTTCCCGTTCGACTTCATTGCGGAAAAGCTGCACCTTGCCGCCGCAATTGTTCACCAAAATATCAACGTCTCCGTCATTGTCTATGTCGCCGAAAGCCATGCCGCGCGTATTCTCAATCGGCGCGCTGAAATCGGAAAATTGGCCAGAACCATTCTTAAAACGTCCATCTCCCTCGCCCAAAAAAATGAGATTCGGTTCGGCGTAATCCGCCCAGTAATCGCCGTCTTGTCGCAGCGGTTTTGACGCACGGTCAACCCTGCCGTTGCCCACAGCCAAATCGAGAAAACCGTCAAGATTGAAGTCGACGAATCCAGAGCCAAAGCCGGTGAACGGCGTAATCTGCGGAGCTTCAAACCCTGCAGCCAATGAATTATCCAAATACCCGGCGGCAGTTGAGCTCACGTACATCGTGTTGCTCTCACGCTCCAGATGCGTCACCAAAAAATCCGGTTTTAAGTCCCCGTTGACGTCTCCGATTGCAATTCCCATCCCCGCTTCCGCTTGACCGAATTTGTTGAGCGCCAGACCAAACCTTGTCGCCTGTTCCTGAAACGTTCCGTCTTTTTGATTCATCCACAGCAGATTTTCCTGCGCGTCATTGGCGACATAAATGTCAGGCCAGCCGTCCGCGTCGACGTCCGCCGCAACAACGCCCAGACCGCGTTTATTGAATCTGGCAACGCCGCTTTGCAGCGAGACGTCCGCAAATCGTCCGTCGCCCAGATTTCGGTACAAAACGTCAACGGAACCGTTGAATTTACGCGGGCCGCAGTAGTGCTTCCTCCCCGCTTTGTCCGTACAAGTCACGGAAGAATCATAGTCGACATAATTGGTGACGTAAAGATCGAGAAAGCCGTCGAGATCAAAATCAAAAAAAGTTGCCGAACACCCCCACCCCGGATTGTCAACGCCCGCCGCCTCGGTCGCGTTGCGAAAAGTGCCGTCGCCGTTGTTGACGTACAAGGAGTCGCCGCCAAAATTGGTCACGTAGACGTCCGCATCGCCGTCGTTGTCAATATCGCCGACCGCCACGCCCATGCCAAAACCCGTGTCGCCAAGCCCGCTCTCTTCCGTCACATCGAGGAACCGCCCGTCCGATTCTTGCCGGAAAAGCCGGTTTTTCACTTTGCGTTCAGAATAAATCCAGCCGCCGTTGACGAGGTAAACGTCCAAATCGCCGTCGCCGTCATAATCAAAAAGAGCGCTGCCCGCGCCCATTTCTTCCGGCATAAAATAACGGCCTTGAGCTCCGGCTTCATGCACAAAATCGAGCCCGACTTCCTGAGTGACGTCAACGAATCTTGACGGAGAGTTTGTATTATCGGTTGAATTACAAGCGATGACAAGAAGGCATAAACTAGCAGGAAAGCTTTTGGAAGATTTCATCAGAAAACGGCTCAATCCGTCATCACCCACGCTTGTCCCCGTTGAAAAAGTGCGTGGCGCTGTTGCAATTCTTTCACGAGCTGAGGGTTGTTTCGACGCTGTGCGCGCGTAATCGCATAACCGGAGTAGGTCAAAGCGTCCTGGAAACGTCCGTTCGCAGCATAGACGACGGAAAACAACTCGTACAAGTCGGGACGCACGACGCCGTCTTCCGCGAGAATTTTCTCTATAATTCCCAGCGCTTTTTTCGGTTTACGTGTCGGCGCTTGCGGCGCGACCGTTAAAAACCACGCGAGATCGCGTTGAAAAATCGGATGGTTCGGGCGCAACTCGTAGGCTTTTTCATAAATCGCAATGAGATCGCGCCAGCGCTTTTGCCCTTGCAAATATTTTCCCAGCGTCGCGACAACCAACGCTTCGTACGGCTTTTTCTCCAGCGCTTCTCGCAGATATTTTTCACCTGCCGCATCGTCCGCCTTGAGCATGGCGTCGCCCAAATCGTTCAAGTATGTGACCTTGTGCGGCGCTTTCTCAACAGCGGCTTTGAGATGTTGAATCGCAGGTTTAAGGCTGTTCATTGACATGTAGCAGAGGCCAATATTGTGCTGCGTCCGAGCGTCGTTGCGAATTTGCAGGGCGGACTGGAACTCCTTCAAAGCGTTCTGAAATTCGCCCGCATCATAAAAAACCTGGCCGCGTTCACGAAACCACAATTGGCTGACGCCTTCTTGTGCAAATCTCGTAATGAACGGATCGTTCATCTTGGCCTTCGGCGGCAAGCGGTCGAGCTGCGATGCAAACTGCGCGGAAAGCTGCGCCCATTTTTCCGTTTGTCCGGTTTCGCGATAAAGGTTCATCAAAAGCGCAATGATCTCACGGTGACGGCGCGTCTGTCTAAGTCCGGTTTCCAAGTGCTTGATCGCCGCGTCCAGACGGTTTTCCATGCGGGCAATTTTTGCGAGTCCCAAGTGTGCGTGCGATAAGCCGGGATTTAAGCCCAAAGCCTTGAGAAAAGATTGCTCGGCTTCTTTTTTCCGGTTCAATTTTAAGTACATTTCTCCAAGGTGCACATGCAACGGCGCGTGATTTGGATTGAGTTCCGCCGCTTTTAGAAACCAATCCAGCGCTTCCGGTTCGCCCAAATCGCGTTTGCCGAGCGCAAAATAATACGCCCAGGCAAAAGCTGAGGGATCAAGCTTGTGTGCCTGCTCGAGACAATCAAACGCCTCACGCGCAAAACCATGGACTTGAAAGTTCATTCCGAGCAGCCCCCAGGCCTGGGCGTTGTCTGGGGAATCTTGAACGCCTTTGAGCAAGCTGTTCAGCTTTTTGCCGACAAGCGGCTCCATTGTCGCAACATCGATCGCAGGCAGTTTGTTCAAATCGCCGCGCGGCTGCATGAACCAATAACCCGCAGCACTCAATCCGCCTAAAATAACGACGGCAATAACGACGATTTTCAGCATCGGCTTGCTTTGCGTCGTCTTTTTCGTTTCAGCCTTTTTAGCGCCGCCTTTTTTCTTTTTCGATTTCGCCATTCTTTCAGTTCTACGTCGTTTTGAGTGGGTAATTTTTGACAGGATCAACCGGATCGACTGGATTATCTTTTTATTTCTTTGCCCGGTAAATCAAAAACAATCACAACCTTGTGCTTGCGAATTGTCCAGTCCAAATAATCCCGCTAATCCGGTTGATCCAGTCAAAAAATTAGAAGCTCGCCTACTCCTCAGGTTCCAAACGCTGCCACCATTGCGTCGGCAAAGGACGTTGACGCGGCCAGATTTCGGTCAAATTCTCCGCTTCGTAGAGCCTGCCGTTTTTCATTACATAAACGATCGAATCGGTGTTTTCAATGGCTTCGAGCGGGTTTTTGTCAAGCACGATCAAGTCGGCCATTTTGCCGGGTTCAAGCGAGCCAATGTCGCCGTCCAAGCCAATGGCGTCGGCGCTGTGCAATGTTGCGGCGCGCAGGGCGTCGTGCGGCTTCATTCCCCCGGCGGCCATCATCCACAGTTCCCAATGCGTGCCCAAGCCCTGCACCTCGCCGTGCGAGCCCAGCCCAACGCGCCCTCCCGCTTCAACGACTTTGGTCAATTGTTCAGCGTGCAACGGGAAAATATATTGGTCATCACGATAATAACGGGTGCTTTTCCATTTATCCAGCTCATCATGCGGCGTAAAAAAGCGCAAGCGTTCGACCTGATCGACGTTGGTTTTGGTCAGAAAATAATACAAGCCGGACGGGCCGCCGTAGCTCACGACGAGCGTGGGCGTATAGGCCATGCCGCTAAAAGCCGTCAACTGCACCACGTCCTTGTAAAGCGGGCTGATCGGCAGAGAGTGCTCCAACCCGGCGTAACCGTCCTGCATCAATGTCAAGTTCATGGTGAAGTTCGAACCGCCTTCCGTCGTCGGGGTCAGACCAAGCTCGCGCGACGCCATGATCACCCATTGTCGAATCTTGCGGTCTCCGGCGAGATATTGCTTGATCGTCTGCGTGTTAAAATGGTCGGCGTAGCGCTTGAGCACGTCGCGCGCTTCTTTCAAGCTCTTAATATCGTCCGACCAGAAAATCCCCGGCCCGGTCGAATAAAGCCGCGGCCCGATCAAATCGCCGATTTCCATCAAATCGCTGTAAGTCAGCACATCTTCCGACGAAGTCTGCGGATCGCGCTGCGTGGTAACGCCATAGGCCAATTGCGCCAAAAATTGCGAAACCTGCCGACGGTGCACGCCCCAAGCCACCCAGGTGTGCGCGTGAATATCAACAAGCCCAGGCATGATCGTCTTACCGGAAACGTCAATGATCTTCGCCCCTTGCGGCACGGAAACTTGCCCCTGTTCGCCGACGGCCACAATACGATTGTCTTTAACGACGACGTCCCCGGAAGCGATCACCTCGTCGCCGCGCATTGTGATAAGCCGAGCGCCGCGCAAAACGACTTCGCCGCGCGGCTTGTCTTTTGTCGCTGTGATTTCAATGTCCGCACGCAAGGCGGCGTATTTTTGCTCCGGCGCTTTGTTTTCTTCAGCTTTCGTCGAGTCGTCCGGAGCGTCTGTCGCAGCCGATTTTTCGCGTTTGCGTTTTGCCGCCGCAAGCTCAAACGAATCCGCGAGCGCGACTTCATGTTGAAAAAAGCTGCGTCCAATCGAATAATAAGCCACGTTTCCGTCGTTTTGCCAACCAACAAAATCGCCGCCGACGTCCGTCAATCTGCGCGTCGGGACAATCGATGAAGATTTTAGCGAGACCGTCGGCGCTTTGCCGCCCACCGGCGGGACTGTGATCAAGTAAACGT
>CAXHAT010000027.1:0-51382 GCA_964014485.1 uncultured Deferribacteres bacterium | reverse complement strand
CGATGCAATGGAGTCTCGTGGGCTCGGAGATGTGTATAAGAGACAGGTCATGTAGCGTCCCGCGGTGTCGAGGAAAATGGCTGAGGTGGAGAACCACCAGTCGCAGTTGCGCGTGCCGCCAACGCCGCGAAACGGCTCGTTTTGCTGGACAAAGTCGAGCCCGGAGTTTTTTACTGCTGTTGTTTTTCCCGCCGCGGGAGGGCCGATAAACATGTACCAGGGCATCGAGTAAAGCGCGGTTCTTCGCCCCCAAAAACCTTTGCGATTCTTGATTTCGTCAATCGTTTCCTTGAGCTTTTCCTGAAATTCTTCGATTTCTTTTTGCTTGCCCGGCTTCTCGCCAAACATTTGTCCAGGGGCAAGAATAGAATTTTCTAACGATGCAGCGCCCTGCACGGCCTTGAACATTTGAAAAGTAATGACAACAAGCCAGGCGAGGAGAATAATAACGAACCCCATGATCCAGGTAGAATCGATAATCTCTTCGAAAATCCAATTAAGCCACCCGGCTGTCACAAACGCGATTGCCGCGACAAAAATGAGAATCATCCACCAGCGTTGGTTTTTAAAAGTCTGCCAGAACATCATTGCCCTCCGTTCGGCTCTATCGTCTCGGCCAATTTTTTATTGAGTGATTTTTCCTGCGTGGAAACAGGGTTGGACAGGATGAAATACATGAATATTCCGATCACAACGGCGGCAACCGGATAAACCCAAAGCGGCACGCGCGACTTTTTCTTTTTGCGTTCGCCGTCGTCGAGGTGGCCGCTTGGGGAAAGGATAACGGTCTTTGTTTTAGTGGCGCCGTAAATCTCGCGGTAAACTTCTTCCATCAAGGCGCGCAATTTGTCCGGCTCGAGGTAGTATTTTCCCCGAAAACCAAGCATAAGACACAACTGATAAACTTCGATCACTTGATGATTGTCATCCGGCTTGCGGCGAAAATCGTTCAAGCGTTCGAAAAAGACTTCACCGGCGTTGAAGACGGTAAACAATTCACGTTGCAGCGGCTGCGCCATCCAGGCGTTTTTCTGCGGCCAGTTCGAGAGGGAGATCGATTCATCAATGAAAGCGACGAGCGCAAAGCGCGCCCCGTTGATATCCGAACTGTCAATGCCGGCGCCGCGCGCTTCGGATTCAAGGTCGCTGAGAAGGTCTTTGATACGGCGCCGGAGCAATTCCGGGTCGCCGTAATCCTGCGTGCTGCGCAAGTGCAAAATCAGTTTGATACTTTCGGTGCATAAACTGGCGAGCGTTTCTTTTTCAGCCATTTGCATTTTCCCAATTCTATTCTGTTTAACCCCTCGGAGTACAAGGCTTGCGTTTAAGCCTCATGCGATAGTACCAAAATCCGGCTCGAGAACGCGCAATGCATTCGCATTACGCGAGAGAAGTAAGAACATTCAAAGCAACGCTGAAGCGCTGCACTCCAGGCGATAAAAATTAGTTTTTCAAAGCATAGAGCCTCATTTCCAAAACGGAAAATTCTTCCGCGGCGAAAAAGGCGACTTTGCCGCTTTCCTTGATCGAATTCCAGAACTGCGTATTCTTGTCGACAACGAAAAAATGCATCCCTGTCAATTCAGGCAGCTCTTCTGGCGGCGTTAAGACATTGCCGAGCGTGCAGCCCTTGAGACCGGCTGCAACAATAGTAAAAATCTCGTCCTGTGAAGCGATTTTGATATTTTCCGGCAAGTCGTTGACAATTCTGTTTTCCGGCAGGTCACCCCGAACGCCCAAATAGAGCGGGGCGGCGAGCTGCATTTCAGTGAGTTCACCAAAAAAGAGCGAAGGATTGTCGAGTTGCGCCTGCAAGCGCATCTCTTCGTACATGACGTCCTGTTTCTTCTCTTTCACCATGATAGAGACCCTGCGATAAAGCTCGCCAAAACATTGCGTTAGCTTCTGCTGATCGTATTCAGGGAAATCGGCGGCCTTAAAATGATTGCTGTTTTCACTCAATGCGGTCAATTCTCCGCCAAGCGCCAGGATCGCTCTGTAAATTGTTTCCGGGTGGGTGTTCTTGCGGCGATAGAGATGATTGAGGAGAGCGATGTGTTTTGACATCGTTTTCAATTTTGAGAATTTTTCAACGCCAACAAACGGGAATTCTTCTTTCCCAAAGGGGATTTTTTCTTTAAGATTGTTGCAGGCGCTTGTCATGCTGTAGAGCAAATCTCTGATGTCATTTTGCAGCTTTTCTGAAGCAGAGCAAACAAGGCAAGGCGGAATAAAATCGTTGTTTAAAGAGTACACCCCGCCCGACGGGGCCTTGATCTCCGCGATTTTGATAGAAGAGAAATCATTCAAAGATTCATCTTCAAATTTTATTTGGAAATTCGCGCGCGCGACTCCCACGGAATGCGGCTCTTCGAACACATTCTCGTCTCGCACTCTAATTTCTTCCAGGTTGAATCGAGCGGCGTCTCCTTTGCCGTTTGCGTCCAATTGACAATTGACTTCGCCTTCTTTTTCAGAACGAATGGCGAGATAAACGCTGATTTTTTCCTTGGTCGTCGGGAAGTGCTCCTCGATGGATTCAGCAGGGGGCAGCGGGTTGTCTTTCGGCATTGAAAAAACCAAACCGTCAGGCATTATTCCGCTGCAAGAAGTAAGCGCGACTTGCCCGTTGCTGAGCGCTTCCGTATCAAATTCAATAGATGATACGCCCCAAAAAAAGGGCTCAAGAAGCCTGTTTTGGGTTTGCAGCAAAGCATTGAAATATCGGTTTTCCTGCTGAAAATGATGCGGATCAAGTTGCATTCCCTCATGCCATACGACTTTACGCAAACGACTCATAGCAGCACCTGTATTTTGAGAATCGAAGTGGTTACCAGTTACTAAAAATTGTGGTGAGAAACCTACCTAACGACAGGCGTGATGTGCATGATGACGCCGTAGTCTTTTTCATGCGGCAGGATGAAACGGCAAAACCTGTCAAATCACACTAATTGCTCGGAACAAGCAAAATCATATTCTTTTTAAAATGAACGTTCAATTTGATTTTTTTCCCAAGATTTGTTTTGACGGGGAAAACCGCCCGCCATTTATCCGGATCAGGACTAAAAAAATCAGCCACGACGCCAATGAATTTTGTTTCTTTTTTGAGCTCGACGACGCCCTCGCGATTATTGCGCCCACCCTTAAAAATTTTCACGAGCGTATCTCCCGGAGCCAACTGCGTTCTGATGGGCGGCTCGCCTTCTGGAATATCGTCGCTCAAAACCGTTTGGCCGTCTTGAATCAGCGATTCGCGGCTTTCGCTCATGAATTTTTCCGTGTCTTTCAGTTGGTATATCCAGGTGACGACCGGATTGTTGTTGTTGCAGTCGCCCTCGCACACAACGCCGATCTTCAAGGCTTTGGCACCGCCGCAGCCGTTTAGAAAAACGCTCGCGCCAACCAAAACCAAAATCGAAAGAATCCCCCGAACGAGCCCCTGCTTAATTGCTGTCATTCTTTTCATTCGTGAAATAACCTCTCCTAAAATGCTTGAGAAATATATTGTCAATCAATGCTTTGTCGTCGGCAAATTCCTTACATCTGTCTCTGATGGTTTGAATCAGTTTCGGGTCGCCGAGCAATCGTTTAAGCGCCGCTGACCCAAGATTTTTTTCATTTGCAATATTATCCGGGCAAAGCTGTTCGACAATTTCGACGACGCCTTCACGGACGGCAATCCTGTAGCCGCGAAGCAGCCCAAGCTGATGACGTAAAATCCCCGCAACCAGCGCTTCAAATTGCGCCAATCGCTCTGCAACAACTTCTTTGTCAGCTTGAGGATCGAATAGATGGCCGTTCATTGCGGAAAGCGAAGACAGCGGAATTCCTTTGCTGGTGAAAGTTGTGCCGAAGAACTCGCTCTCGAAGTTGATTCTGCCGAGCTCCAGGTTCAAGAACGTCTCCAACGCCTTGCTCAAGACCTGATTGAGACGCACCGGCATTTTTTGTGGATCAATAAAATTTTCTATCTTGTCTTTTAACTTGCGGTTCTCATCCTCTATGCGCTCTATCTTGGCTTCAGCGTCCTTCAACTCCTGCTCGAGTTCGACTTTTTGCCGTTCCAATAATTCTATTTTTTCTTGATAGTCGTGCTCTCTGGCTGAAATATCTTCCGTCGGCGGCTTTAAGCCCGAAGCGGACGGCAACTCAAAAAGCTCGTTGCAAATTTCGTCTATAGCGCCGTTCAGGTTCCGTTTCTTTGACACGTCACTCCACGCTTCCTGCAAGTACTGCGACGCTTTCCCGCGCTCAACGCCATCGAATTCCGATCTGACGCTCAACAGCGCGTTGCCCAGTTGATCGACCGATTCAGCCAAGGGATTTGTTTCGGGAATAACGGAGTCATCCTTGAAACCGATGACAATCTCATGCTCAATAATTCGAATGGCGTCGCTTTCCATCAAAGTGCGCGGGTTATTTTTTTCGAGCTTCCCGCCATTCAGCATTGTCCCGTTCGTACTGAGATCGGTGATCACAAACCCGGCTTCTTCTCGCGTAATCACGGCATGCACGCCGGATACGGCGCGTTCCGTCAAAACAAGATCATTCGTTTTCCTGCGGCCAATGAGTATTTTTTCGGATGAAAAATATCGCGGCGTTCCGCCGTCAACTGTGAGTACGATTTGCATAATTCTTACCGGTAATCTTTCTTCATAAAGATGAGGCTTTTCAACTAAGCCTACAAATCAGAAACTATATTCAACGGTTATTCGCACGCGCAAAGCGGCATGCTTTCCGTTGCGTTTCATACGCTAATGCAGATTTTCTAAAATCCAAATGCAATCCGTTTAAACAACGTCATGCTTCATATTCGTTAAGTGGGTGGAATCTTAAGAATTTCCCACAAAGTTGGGGCTGATTTTAATAATTCTTAAAAATTTGGGCTTTTGATGGAAAGGTTGTGATCCCACGCTCGAAAAAAGCAGGAGTGTTTGGCCGGAATGAGGAGAAATCAATCTCGAAAAAATAAAGCGATGGCTGTCCAAAACATGGTCTCTGAATGCGAGGCATACAACATGTCGTGGGGGTTCAAAATCTTGAACCCCTCGTCTAATGATAGTCGCCGAGTCCCCCGTCTTGCGATAGAATTATTGAAAGGAGCGTGCGACCAAGTCTTTTTGCTCAACTTCATGCACGAGTTGGCTCCCCGCCGCAGGACTGCCGCTCGAAAAACGTGCGATATAATCCAGATGATGTCTTTCAGTCAAAACGTCGTCCATGCGTGCGAGCACAAAGTACCAGGCCCCCATGTTTCGCGGCTCTTCCTGCACCCATCGCACATCCAGAGCGTTCGGGTACTTAGCCAGGATTTCCCGCATCGGCTCGTAAGGGAAAGGATAGAGTTGCTCAACCCGAACAATCGCCGTGTCATCAATTTTCTGCGCATCGCGATAAGCCAAAAGATCATAGGCGACTTTTCCGGTACAGAAAAGCAGACGTTTTGGGTTTTCCGGCGGCGCCGGGTCGTCAAGCAAAAATTCGAAACGCCCGTTTACGATGCTTGAGACTTCACTGCGCGACGACTCGGAACGCAACAGGCTTTTGGGCGTCATGACGATAAGCGGCTTCGCTTCATCGAGCAGCATTTGCCGGCGAAGCAGGTGAAAATATTGCGCGGAAGTCGTCGGAAAAACCACGCGCATGTTATACTCGGCGCAAAGGGTCAGGAACCGCTCCAGACGGGCGCTGGAGTGCTCCGGCCCCTGGCCTTCAAAACCGTGCGGCAGCAGCATAACAAGTCTGCTTTTTTGGTTCCACTTGTCTTCCGCCGAAGAGATGAATTGGTCAATGATGACCTGAGCGCCGTTCACAAAATCTCCGAATTGCGCTTCCCACAAAACTAGCGTATCCGATCTGATCACTGAGTAGCCATACTCAAAGCCGAGCACCGCATACTCGCTCAGCAGACTGTCAATCGCAGTGTAGGCGGCCTGATCTTCGCGAATGAAATTTAAGGGCACGTAGTCTTCGTTTCTTTCGTAATCGACCAAAACTGAATGCCGATGGCTGAAGGTTCCGCGACGCGAATCTTGTCCTGAGAGGCGCACCGGCGTTCCTTCAACCAAAAGCGCTCCAAAGCTCAAAGCTTCCGCCAAAGCCCAGTCTGCATACCCCGCTTCATACATTTTATTTCTCGCCTGCAATTGTCGCGCAAGCTTGGGATGCACGTTGAAACCTGCGGCAGGATTCGCTAGCGCGTGCATGATTTCATCAAGAATTTCCTGCGAAACGCCGGTCTCGAGCACAGGTTCGAGGCGTTCTCCGGGAATGCCTGTCGGCGGCTTCAATTCTTTGGGCGCGCTGTCCTTTGTCGCCGAAAACGCCTGTTCCAACTGTGCGTGAAACGCCGCAAGCGCCTGCTCCGCTTCGTCGATCGTGATGTCGCCGCGCTTGAGCAACGTCTCAGTATAAAGCTTTCTGACCGGACGTTTTTCCTTAATAATGCGATACATTTGCGGCTGCGTATAGCTCGGCTCGTCTCCTTCATTATGTCCGTGTCGCCGATAGCTGATCATATCGACGACGACGTCTTTATTGAAAGTCTGCCTGAACGCGACGGCGATTTCGATCACGCGAACGCACGCCTCCGGATCGTCGCCGTTGACATGAAAAATCGGCGCTTGCACCATTTTGGCCACGTCGGTTGCGTAGATTGACGAACGCGCGTCTCTTGCCTCCGTCGTAAAACCGATGCCATTGTTCACGACGATATGAATCGTGCCTCCCGTTCGATAGCCGCGCAACTGGCTGAGATTCAATGTCTCCGCAACAACGCCCTGCCCGGCAAAAGCGGCGTCCCCGTGGATTAGGAGCGGCATCACCTGGGCAAAGTCGTTTTCTTCAAATTCATCTTGCCGTGCGCGCGTCATGCCTTCCACAACAGGATCAACCGCTTCGAGATGGCTGGGATTAGAGGCGAGCGTGAGCTTAATTTCGTTGTTTTTCGGCGTCTTGTACAGACCTTCCGCGCCCAAATGATATTTTACATCACCGGAACCATGTTCGCTCGCCGGATCGATATCGCCGTCGAATTCACGAAAAATTTTCTCGTAGCTTTTGCTCATTACATTCGCCAGAACGTTTAACCGTCCGCGGTGCGCCATGCCGACGACAACTTCCCGCACGCCGTTGTTCGCCGCTGAATCGACCGCTGCGTCGACCATCGGGATCAGCGATTCCGAACCTTCCAGACTGAAGCGCTTGTGGCCGACATATTTTGTGTGTAGAAAACGTTCAAAAGCATCGGCGTCGGTCAATTTCATTAAAATACGTTTTTTGGCCTCAAGAGTATGCCATTCCGAACGTGCAACGCCTTCGACTTTCTCCTGAATCCACTCCTTTTGATCCGGCTCCTGGATGTGCATGTATTCAACCCCAATCGTCCGACAATAAGCGTCGCGCAGCGTGTCCAGAATCACGCGCAGTGTTGCGCGTTCCATTCCGCCGAGGCCGCCGGTTAAAAACTCACGGTCAAAATCCCACATCGTCAGACCGTAACGTTCCGGCTCAAGCTCGGAATGCGTTTTAACTTCCGTGCTCAACGGGTTCAAGTTCGCGATCAGATGCCCCCGCACGCGGTACATGTTGATCAATTGCAGCACGCGCGCCTGCTTTTGAATTTCCGCCGATATGCCCGCGCCGTCAAACGCGGCGTTCATATCGCGCGAAGACTTCATCACGCGGTAAGGAATTTTCAGACTGTCAAAAATATTTTCGTAAAAGCCGTCCTCGCCTTGTAAAAACTTATCGAAATATTGCAGGAACAACCCGCTCTCCGCGCCTTGAATCACCCGGTGATCATAGGTGCTGCTCACCATCATCACTTTGCTGATTCCCAGTCTCGCAATGGTCAGCGCGTCGGCGTTTTGCCATTCCGGCGGGTACTGGATCGCGCCCGCCGCGACGATCAATCCTTGCCCTTGCATCAAGCGCGGAATCGAGTGAACCGTGCCGATCATGCCGGGATTTGTCAGCGTAAGCGTAGTGCCCATAAAATCATCAACGTCGATTTTATTGGTGCGCACCTTGCGCAAAATTTCGTTGTACTGGGTAAAAAAGCCGAGAAAGTCGTATTGCTCCGAAGCCTTGATGTTTGGCACCATCAGAGAGCGCGAACCGTCTTTTTTTTCAACATCGACCGCCAGGCCAAAATTGATATGCTCGGGGATAACTTTGTAGGGCTGGTTTTCATGAAAAACGTAAGACCCGGTCATCGCCGGGATTTTTTCTAACGCTTTCAAAATTCCCCAGGCGATAACGTGGGTAAAACTCACCTTCGGTTGGCTTGCGTTAAGCTGGTGTTCGTTGATCAAGCGCCGGTTTTCTTCCAGAATTTTTACAGGCACAACCCGTGTCGAAGTTGCGGTCGGAATCTCGCGGCTTTGCTCCATGTTCTCAACGATTCTTGCCGCCGGCCCGCGCATCGGCTGCGCATTTTCCGGGAGTTTTGAAACCGCTTTGGGTTGCGGAGCCTTTGCCGGTTTCTCAACCAACGAAACGTCTTCAACCGCGGCGGGCATAACGCTGCCGGCGCTTTCATGAGAAACGGCGGGGCGATAATCTTCAAAAAAGTCGCGCCAATTTTCCCCGACCGATTCCGGACTTTCCTGGAACTGCCGAAACATCTCGTCGATCAGCCACGCATTCGGGCCGAGGGTTTGCGGCTGTTCCCGTTTTAGCGGGTCTCCATTCTCGTTCTGGCCATTCTTCATTTTGAATACTCTTTATTTAACAAAAGGCGATAGAATTTTGAGGAAATTCATAAAAATCGTGCGGCAAAGAGTAGGCAAACATCTAGAAAATTGCAAGCCTAATTCATTAAAATCAACGGGGTTGCGTACTCCTTTGAAGAAATTTCGTCACAAGAAATCCGATTGTCTCTTTCGTTCGTAATTCCACCATAACACAGGCCTGTTTAACAAATTCATTTCCTGAAAACCTTTTCCAAGGAGAGTGAGCAATGAAATTCATGCGACTCTTTCTCAGCGCGTTCGTTGCGCTTGGTCTCACAACCGCCGCTATGACCGCCGACCACGGCGAAGCCCCTTTGGCGCAAGCGAATCCCGCAGCCGACATCAACGATCTTTACGCCTTCGTCAACGGCAAAAATCTGGTCATGGCGATGACCGTCAATCCTTTTCTCACGCCCGGAACCGCCCCCTTCGATCCCTTCGTCACGTATAGTTTTTTCATCGATTCCGACGGCGACGCTAAACAGGATTATCGTCTAAGCGTCAATGTGATTAAAGGAAAAATCGTGCTGCGCGGCAATTTGCGCCGCCACGTCAAGAAAAAATTCGCCGGCGTTCGCGACGATCCTTTCTTTTTCGACCTCGACCTGCTTTCCGGCGGTCCGCTGGGCGAAGACACGTTCGCCGGAGCCAACGTCGCCGCCATCGTTGTGGAAGTGCCGTTGAGCAAAATAACCCCGGACGGCCCGAACATCGGCGTTTTTGCCGTGACGCAAAAATTCCGCGTCGGTGTGGTCGACAGGATGGGACGTGCGGCGATCAACACGCTTTTTATCCCGACGGGCAGCAAGGATGATTTTAACCGCACCCGTCCAAAAGACGACGTCGCCAAATGGTCGCAGTTTATTCCGTCCGGCGTAGAATTTCTCGTGCCGGATATTCTCACCATCGACGTTTCCCAGCCTTCCGGCTACGCCAACGGCAGAAGATTGCAGGACGACGTGATCGATATTTCTCTCAGCCTGCTCGGCGGCGGCACTGATAATGTTGACGCCAATGACGTGCCGTTTTTAAACAAATTTCCGTACCTGGCTCCCCCGCATCAATTGGCTAAAGCGGTTGTTGAGAATGCTGAAGAACAACTGCAGGCGCTGCCGACGAATTTTGCTTTGGAACAAGCCTACCCGAATCCGTTCAATCCAACGACCAACATCCAGTACGCATTGCCGCAGGACGGCGTTGTCACGCTGCGTGTTTTCGACCTGCTTGGGCGAGAAATCAGAACGCTCGTTAACGGCGTGCAATCCGCCGGTACGCACACAATCCAGTGGAATGCGCGGGACAACAATGGCCTCGCTGTCGCTTCCGGCATCTACATTTATCGTATTGAAATCACCAACTCACGCGGCCAACGCGCCTTTTCCAGCGTGCGCCGCATGTCTTTATTAAAATAAGGCCGTATAGTAGAGACGCGCCGCATCGCGTCTCTACACACCACAATTTCATTTCGGAGAATTTATCATGCGCGGCAAAAAACCACTCTTTTCCCAAAAACATATCCAGCGTTCAACGCCCGCCACTTCAGATGATTGCGGCAGAACAACAAGACTGGCGGCGCGACGACAGCTAATCGTCAGAACGATTCTGACTTTTCTCTTTCTCTCCATCGTTTCTCAACCGTTGTTTTCCAGTTCATTGGACGCAATCAATCGCAACATTAAAATTCAGGAAATCCAGGCGTTGCGCACTGGCGGTGCAAGCGGATATGGAAAATTGGCGCTATCCTACTTATCGCGCGCACGTCTCGTCGGCGATTGGAACGACGTTTCTTCCGCAGAAAGCGCACTCGCAAAAGCGCAAAGAATAGACGCGAAAAATCCGGAAACGCTTTGGGCGGCGATCAACATTCATTTGTACCAACACCAATTCAGCGATATGCTCAGAAGTGCGCGCAAAATGGTTTTGGAACACCCAAACGATGCACGCGGCTACGGCGGTCTCGGCGATGCGCTTTTTGAGCTGGGCAACCTTGATGAAGCGCGCAAAGCTTACGAACAAATGGCGGAAATCAATCGCGGATTTGACGCACTCGTCCGCCTCGCTCGCGCGCAGGACGCATTGGGCAATTCTGATGACGCAATTCGTTTGATGCAGCAAGCCAAAACTTTTCTCGCCCCTGAAGACTCGCGCCGCAATTGGGCGGAAGTCATGCTCGCCGCCTTTGAAATGGGTCAGGGGAATTTATCCGAGGCGATCAACACTTTGGAAATTGTGGTTTCGGATTCACCGGAAGATTATTTTGCGCTGGAGCATCTCGCTGAAGCGAATAGTCTTTTGCAAAATTATGAAAAAGCCGATCAACTCTACGCACGCGTTTTCCAAATTCGCCCAGAACCTGTTTTCGCTCGCGCCTGGGCTGAGGTGAAGCGCGCTCGCAACGAACACGCTTTCGCGGACACGCTCGACGCGATTGCGGAACGAGCGCTGCGAAGCCACGTAGAAGCCGGGCGAATTGCCTATTTTCGAGAATTGGCTGATTTTTATTTGAGCGTAGATCGGGAAAGTGAACAAGCGCTGCAGTTGGCGAAAGAAGATTTTAAAATCCGGCAGGATACGGGCGCATATGAAATTTTAGCCCGCGCTTGGCTGGCAAACAATGATCTCGAAAAAGCGCAAAAATATATTGCAATCGCCGTCTCCCGCCCTGACGCCGGATCGATGACGTTCTACCACGCCGGGAAAATCTTTCAGGCGGCGGGGAACTTGGCAAAAGCGCAAGCCTGCATGAAAAAAGCCCTGGCTCAAAACGCCTTTTTCGGTGCAGCGGAAAAAAGCGAAGCCCAAAGACTCTGCTCCGTGCAGCCTTCTTTATAACTGATGTTACGTGCCAACTATGAAGCCAAAAAACACTTCTGTTAAAGTCATTCCCGCGCAGGCGGGAATCCAGGGGCTACGCACGATTGACTGGATTCCCGCCTGCGCGGGAATGACGTAAAAGCGACTTTCTCTGGTGCTGCTTAAAAAATTTTCAAGAGTGCGTAACATCAGTTTATAAAACTGTTCGCAATAAAAGCGTTTGTCAGCGAGTTTAAGTCTGGAGCTAATGAAAAGATGTTTGTTTGAGCACCAAGAGGCGTGACGGGAGCTATTCAGCGAATCAACCTCGCCTGCGATCTTCGTCGCCGAACAACTCTAGAGTCAAACACTTCAGCGCTTGATTTAGAAAGCGGAGCGACGATGAATCGTCGCACTCCATGCAAAAAAGCTGCTTAGAAACGCGCGACAAATTCGATCACCTCTTCCCACCATTGTAATTGCGGCGCTATCGGGATGCTGTTATGGCCGACGTTTTCAAACATCCAGCGTTTCTTGTTTGTCGTGATAGAATCGTAAAGTCGCTGACCATGCTTCACGGGAACGACGCGATCTTCTCTAGCCAGCACCACCGCAACATTTCCGCTGAAATTGCGCAGATTTTCAATGCTGTCATACTTGTCCAAAACCAACCATCGCGTCGGTAGAAACCAGTAGTGCGCCTGCGCCAAATCCGACAGCGAGTCCCAGGGCGTCATCAAAACCAGCCCTTTTATCGGAACCTTCGTTTTGGCGACGGCGCTCGCAATAACGCCGCTTCCCATTGATTCTCCCCAAAGAAATATTGGCTCGCCATAGTCGCGATGTGCGCGCTCAATAATTTGCAGGGCGTCTTGCACCAAAGCCTCTTCGCTCGGCTCGCCGGGTCTGCCGCCGTAACCGGGATATTCAGCCAAGATAACGCGCAAACTCAGCCGCGACAATGCTTCAACGTAGAAGCTGCGATGCAGAGCCGCACCAGCATTGCCGTGAAAAACGATGACGGTTCCACTCGCGTTCTCCGGTTCATCATTGCCGACAAAACCCTGAAAATTTTCAATAATTGGCCAATGCCGTAAACCTTCGCTCGCCGCCGCCGCTTTTGAAAAGCGAAATTGACCCGGCAAATAAATCAACTTTCTTTGAAAGACAAAAACGAGCAGACAAAGCGCCAAATACCCAACCAGCAGGTACAAAAAAAATTTCCAACTCACTTTAAAAACCTGGCTCTGTATGAATTTGTCTGAGTAATATCTGTGAATGTAAGTTATTGCAATAACGCGTCATTCCGAGCGAAAAATATCGTATAATCGAAACCTTGTTTTTCCGTTTGAATTGGCTGAAAGCGAAAACACGTACAAATTCACCTAATCTGGAAAAATTTTGCAAAAGACAAGAGTCGGGGTCATCGGCATCGGGAGCCTCGGCGGCCTGCATGCGAAGCTTTACAAAGAAGTTCCCGGCGCTGAATTGATCGGCGTTTACGACCTGGATTCTTCGCGCGCCGAAAACATAGCCGCAGCATTGAATTGCCAAAATTTCGTTTCAGCGGAAGCCTTGTTCGACCGCATCGAGGCCGTCAATATCGTGACGCCCACGACCGCCCACCATGCTTTGGCGCGGGCGGCATTAAATTGCGGAAAGCACGTTTTCATCGAAAAACCGATAACAAAAACCGTGGCGGAAGCGGATGATTTGATCGCATTGGCTGAGAAAAAAGAACGTCTCATTCAAGTTGGGCATATCGAACGTTTCAATGCGGCGATGCGTGCGGTAAACGGCTTGTCGCTGCAGCCTGTGTTTATCGAAAGTCAGAGATTGGCGCCGTTCAATTCGCGCGGCACGGACGTGGACGTAGTGTTGGATTTGATGATTCACGACCTTGATCTGATTCTAAATTTTACGCGAAGCCCGGTACAAAAAATTGACGCCAGCGGCGCAGCCGTGGTCTCGCGAACGCACGACGTGGCCAATGCGCGCATCACTTTTGAAAACGGCTGCGTCGCCAACATCACCGCCAGCCGAATCGCGCTCAAGAAGCGGCGAAAAATGCGCTTGTTTGAAAAAGACGGTTATACGACGCTCGATTTTCTTTCCGGCAAAAGCGAGCGTCTGATTTTGCAGCGAAATCAAAATTTGAGCGATTCGTCTCAGCAGAAACTGCTCGGTTCGCTGGAAGGAGAAACAACAAAATTTGTTGTTCGTGAGCGCCTGAGCGCTGAACCAGGTAACGCGCTTCTGATGGAGTTGCAGGCGTTTATCCGTTCTATTCGCGAAAACCGAGCACCAATAGTTTCAGCAAAAGCGGGGCGCGACGCGCTGGCAATAGCTTCAAGAATTTCACACTTGATCTCAAAAAGCTTACCGAGCAACTGAGAAGCTGTTGTCCATGATCTTCAAGCTGAATCGTTTGCTCTTTTTGCAACAGCTTGTATTTTGAAAAAAAGATTTCCGGCAAAACCTACTAATCGTCGAGGTTGGAAATGAGCACGGCAACTATGGCAAAACCGAATGTTCAAGCGGCGGCAACGCCGGATTTTATACAGGAAATCGATAGAATTTTCGCTTTGCAAAAAGAGCATCGCTGGAATGTGGCAAAAACGACGGCGGACGAGCGAATCGCTAAGTTGAAAAGCATCGTCGCGTACGTTTACGATAATCGGGAAAAGCTTCATCGCGCCTTGTATGATGATTTCCAAAAACCGTCGGTCGAAGCGGACATTGGCGACGTCATGCCGGTGCTTGGCGAGGCGAAACACGCGATTAAAAATCTCAAAAAATGGATGAAGCCGCAGCGCGTCCGCAAAACGATCACGATGGCTTCAACCAAGGCATGGATTCGTTACGAACCCAAGGGTGTCGCGCTCATCATTGCGCCGTGGAACTACCCGTTTAATTTGACCTACGGTCCGCTTGTTTCCGCCATTGCCGCCGGCAACTGCGCCATGATCAAACCTTCTGAATTGACGCCGCACACGTCAACTTTTATCCGCGAAATGACCGCCGCGCTTTTCCCTGAGGAGGAAGTCGCTGTTTTCGAAGGCGACAAAGACGTGTCAGCGGCTTTGCTCAAAAAACCGTTTGATCACATTTTTTTTACCGGCAGCCCTCAGGTCGGGAAAATCGTCATGAAAGCCGCAGCCGAGCATTTAAGTTCCGTTACTTTGGAGCTTGGCGGAAAATCCCCGACAATCGTCGACGAAACTGCCGACCTCGAGGACGCGGCGCAAAAAATCGCCTGGAGTAAGTTTGCGAATTGCGGTCAAACTTGCATCGCACCGGATTACTTGATGGTCCATGCATCGAAATATGACGCGTTTATGGATGCGTTTAAAATGGCGGTCAAATCATCCTACGGCGAAAATGATGAGACCTGGAAGGACAGCGGCGACTACCCTCGCATCGTCAACAATTCGCATTTTCGCCGCATCAAATCCATCATCGACGACACGCTTGAGAAAGGCGCGCAACTGGAACTTGGCGGTAAAGCAATCCCCGACGACAATTATATTTCTCCAACCTTGATCTCAAAGCCTGCGATGGATTCCGAAGCAATGCAGCAGGAAATTTTTGGCCCCGTGCTCCCCGCCATGCCGTATGCTTCGCTTGAAAAAGACGTGATTTCGGTGATCAATGAAAAAGAAAAACCGCTGGCGCTCTATATTTTCAGCAAGAGCCAGGAAAATATCGAAAAAGTGCTCTCCAACACTTCCGCCGGCGGCACGTGCATTAACGACGTGATGGTGAATTATTCGCATTTAAACATGCCGTTCGGCGGGGTCAACAATAGCGGAATCGGCAAGTCGCACGGATGGTACGGATTCCTGGCGTTTTCCAATGAGCGCGGCGTTTTGAAGCACCACAAATACAGCGCATTGAAAAACCTTTATCCGCCGTACACAGGCAAGGTCAAAAAAATGGTGGATTTTTTGGTGAAATATACGTGATCTGTTAGCGGCGCGGCGCTCGGCTTGCTCGTTACCAATCTCCAGATTGGTAACGCACTTGCGTTCGAAACTCCGGTTTCGCGCCAAGCGTCAAACGCGAAACTGGAGTTTCGCGGACAATTGTGTTCCCAATCATGAGATTGGGAACAAGCTATCATGCTTCTTACTCGTTTGCTCGCTACCAATCTCCAGATTGGTAACGCCCCTGTGTTCGAAACTCCGGTTTCGCGCCAAGCATCAAACGCGAAACTGGAGTTTCGCGAACAATTGTGTTCCCAATCATGAGATTAGGAACAAGCTGTAATGCTTCCTACTCGTTTGCTCGTTACCAATCTGGAGATTGGTAACGAGCCTGTGCTCGAAACTCCGGTTTCGAGTCAACTAAATCGGCAGCGGATCGATCTCAAGAATAGTTTGGTCGCCGCTTTCATAGTTTCTCGCCGACGAAAACCGCCAATGCTCTGGCAAGTCCACCAGCCCTCGCTTCACTGGATTGTTGTGAATATACTCAATTTTCTGGGTTAACATCTCCCGATTCACAATAAGCTGAGGATGCGACCCTTCCTGCCAGACTTGATAATTGCTGTCGACCTTGTGCGATTTTTTGAAATACGCGAATTGATTCAAAAGCCACTTTTTACCGTCAATCTTCAAGGCTTGAAGCGTTTTTGAAGCCGTGATTTTTTTGAGAGATGCAAGCGTTTTTGAAAGCTCAGGGGCGGCGGCGAGCATGTGAAAATGGTTATCGAGAATAACGTAAGCGTAAATTTTCAAGCCTTTTTCCCGCCGACAGAATTTCAGCGATTCAACAAATATGTGGAAATATTTCTCCGAGGTAAAGACTGGCAGCCATTCGACAATCGTGCCGGTCAGAAAATATACGCCTTCCTTTCCCGTGATTTTGTAACGCGAACGCATTTCAATCTCCCCATTTTAGTGTAATTGGCTTTGAAAAACGCAAAATGTGCGCTTACCGGCACAGCTCGTTACCAATGTCCGACTTGGTAGCGCACTTGTTCTCGAGACTTCGGTTTCGCGCGCATTCCAAGATGCGAAACCGGAGTTTCGCGGACAATTGTGTTCCCAATCGTGAGATTGGGAACAAGCCATATTCCGTCACCCCGCACCGGCTCGTTACCAATCTCCAGATTGGTAACGCATATGTTCTCGAAACTCCTGTTTCGAATCAAATGCCAAACGCGAAACCGGAATTTCGCGGACAATTGTGTTCCCAATCATGAGATTGGGAACAAGGATTACAAAAGAATTTCAAATTTCTTGCAATCCTAGATTCGAAAATTTCAAAAAGGCTGTGATTTTTTCATCGCTTCTACGAATCATATGTGTAACGATGCAATTGGATCGCATAAACAAAGAATAAATTCGAGATGAAAAACATACAACAAAAAGATAGATTTTTAGGCCTGCTTGAGCAAAACAAGAAAATCATTTATAAGATCAGTAACGCTTACTGCCGAGACGCGGAAACGCGTCGTGATTTGGAGCAGGAGATTCTGGTGCAGCTATGGCGGGCGTTTCCGCGCTATGATGAACGTTTCAAGTTTTCGACCTGGCTTTACCGGATCGCGCTCAATGTATCAATTTCGTTTTATAGAAGCGAATCGCGGCGCAAACGGGTTTCGGCGACAATGGAAGAAAGCGTTCTGGGAATCGTTGACGACGCATCGGGTGCGGAAGAGCAGAACCCGGATATTCAACTTTTGCACAGGTTCATAAATAGACTGGGCACACTCAATAAGGCGCTCATGCTGCTCTATCTCGACGATCACAGCCACAAAGAGATGTCAGAAATATTGGGGATTTCACAAACCAATGTGGCGACGAAAATCAGCCGCATTAAGCTAAAACTTAAAAATGAATTTCGTGCTTATCAAAACGCATAATATTTGGAGCGAAAAATGGAACTGGAAAATATGAAAGACCTTTGGCGTGAATACGACCAAAAGCTGGAAAAGCAAGTGCAATTAAATTTGCGGCTTGTGAATACCATGAAAATTGACAAGACCAAGTCGGCGATCAGCAAATTTATCAAAACGCCCTCGTTTGGCTTGGCCATTGGACTCATTGCCGTAATGTTTCTCAGCTTTTTTATCGTGGGACGCTTCGATGAGCCGTGGTACGCCGCAACCGCTGCTTTGATTTGGCCGTTCGCCATGCTGCAAGTCGTGTTCAGCGGCTACCAGCTTTCCGTCGTTTTACCGACGAGCGAAGGCGGTGAAATGAGCTATGATCTTCCCGTCATTGAAATCCAAAAGAAGCTGGAAAAACTGACGATCTACCGCCTGCGCTATCTTAGCGTCACGCGTTTCGCCTACGGCTTTTTGTGGCTGCCGGTGTTGATCGTCGCTTTGAAAGTCTTTTGGGATTTTGACTTTTATCTTTACTTCAACGAAACCTGGCTGCTGTTCATGTTCGGCTTCGGAATCACCTGCGTGTCATTTGGAATCTGGCTTTCGATAAAATTTGCCGACAAAGAGCCGTCGTCTCCTTTGCTGAAAAAGATTCGAAACGGTCTTGCTTCAGGAGACATGGCCGGGAAAAGCATTGCTGATGCGGCGGCTTTTTTGAAAGAGATTGGAGAATTCGAACAAGAAGAAGAATCTACCGAATAGTCTTCTCTATTCTCTTGCCGCAGGACAAAGCCGTGTGTTAGAAACAAATATGCGCTTTTCAGGCATTACTTCAACAAGACGGCTTTGCCCGACCGGTTAAAGGTTCCTGCCGTGATTTTAAAATAGTAGACGCCGCTTGGCAGTACGCGCCCATAATTATCTTTTCCATCCCACAAAACGCTGTATTCGCCCGCAGTCATTTTTTTCTCGAGCAAAGTACGCACACGTCTGCCCATCAGGTCATAAATTTCGAAGGACACCTGAGAGGGTTTTGGCAAGTCAAACCGAAACGTTGTTTCCGGATTAAAAGGATTCGGGAAGTTTTGATATAGCTCAAATTTACGCGGAATGTGGAAACCTGGATCATCTTCATCAGCGACGGCGGTAACAGGGTCGAATCCGCCAACAATAAACGCCGGGGAAATCGTCCAATCCGCCGTATTTCCGGCTGCGTCTTGAATGACCAGGCGCAGATCATAGGCGGTCGAATCACTTTGGGTAAAATTGGATAAATCCGCATTATAAATGACGCCGCTCGGAAAATTAACCAGACCGCGTCGTTTGGCAAGAAAGTAGTACTGCGTCGCTGGACTGGCAGCTTCTTCCCCAATTTGTGAGAACGGCAAGGCCGTCCAGGTTTCACCGCCAAACTCTCGAATGAAAACGTGCGTCGAATCTCCGGCAATGGGTGCATAATTGAGCGTCTGAAGTGTGAATTCCGCTATGAGTGTGTCCTGCGCCAGAAAATCAGCCGCGGAAAACTGCAAAACGGCTTGCTGTCCGCGCTCGATCACGCCGTCTGAAACCCCGTCGCCCTTTTGAATACGGAGAGAGGTAAAAACGGGAGGATTCGGATCGTCTGAATCGAGATCAAAAGTCGTTCTTAAAAGCGCATTCCCTTGTACGTCGGCGATAAAGTAATTCTCATTTCTGGCTTCGAACACATACTTTCCTGGAGACGCTTCAATCGGTTCGACCTCTGACAAAACGCCCGCCGATAGCGTATCGCCAAATTCTGAAAAAATCATATATTTCGAACGTTCAACGTCAACCGAACGATATTCGCCAAGCGGACCGAAAAACTTTGGAAATGCTGAAATGTTAACCCCGCCGTCACGGTTGTTGTCATGCAAAGCATCGGTATAGATTGGGGCGCCGCCGAAAACCAATTCTCCGCCATTCGGTGAACGTACCGTGGTTTGTGAACGAAAAGCTCCGTCAAAGCTTGCGATGCTGCCACTGTCAACGCGAAACGTCGGCGTTTGAAAAAGAGATTCGTCCAGGCGTGTTTCTTCTGTATCGAACGCCGCCATTGTCGCCGTAAAGCCGTACTCCGGGTCGGCTGAAGGCGTCAGGAAAACTTTGCTTTCCCAAACTCTCCGCAGCCCGACGCTTTGCCGCTCCAGTGAGATAAAATAACCAAATCCTCCGCTTTGGGGAAAAGAATAGTGCATTTCGCCGAAATACATCTCGCGAATCAATGCCTGTTTTGGGTATTTGAGCTTAATGGTTTGTTCTAAAAAGTCTGACGGTTGATTCATCAGAGTTATACTCGAATCCAGGCCATGAAGTGGCGGGTATTCGATGAAGCGCGCATGCCCTTCGACGCCCGGATCGCGGCTGGATTGCGCGGCAAGCAGGCGGAATCTTTCAGAAACCGTCGTGCTTCTAAAATCCGTCAAGCTTCTCCCGGATATATTCGTGGTTAATGAGCGAGCCAGAGACGATTCCGGGAAAAATACCCTCAAAGACAATGTGTATCCATTTGGAATCGCGTCCATCGGCCCGCCCTGCTCATCAACGCCCGAAAGCTCGATGCGATGCGTTGCATTTGAATCCGCGAATACGATTTCAGTGACCCCGTCGGCTTCGATATTTTCACTAAAATGAAAAACGTCAGGCGTCCCCTCCGCACGCATGATAACATCGTAAATTCCTTTGGGAACGACCACTTCAAAAGTTTGTTCATCCAAAACCGCTGCTGAAAAACGATCCGCGAAAGCCTTTTCACTTAAAAGATAAAAATTGCGAACAGGGAAGTCCGCCGTCAAGACCAACTTTGAAGCTTTAACAAACGCCCAGGGAACCCTGATTGACGAAGACGCGCCTGAAACGCTGAAAGCGCCGTCAAAGGCGAGCGAACCTTCTGTAGGAAACGGAGCTGCGTTGTTATCGACGGTCAACGTGACAACGACTTGCGCTGAGTCTCCGGGGGCGACGGCTATTTGGCTTGGCGCAATTGCGACATTTGCTCCCTGCGGTGATTTTTCTTCAGCAAAGGATAAGGTTTGCTCTTGGCCGGAAACGTTCCAAACCGTCATCGTGTCTGCAACGCTCCAAATCGTTTCGGAAGGATCGGCCAGACCAAAACTCAAGGCGGCGGGCTCGACGAGAATTTCCGTTTGCGCCGCGGCCAAAGCGTCGATGCGACCATTGCCCTGGATCATCGCTTCCAGTTCCAAGTCAACCGCTGTGTTCACAATCGCGGACTTAATTTGCGCCGGCGTCCAGTCAGGATGTATGGACTTAAGCAAAGCAGCGACTCCCGCGACGTGCGGCGCGGACATTGAAGTGCCGTTGTAAGCGATAAAATCTTCTTTCAAGTCGGCGGACAGGATTTGCACGCCCGGCGCCAAGAGTTCCGGTTTGAGCGCTTGCGTTCTCGCCGCCGGGCCTTTCGAACTAAACGGCGCAATCATGTCATCCTTGTCGCTAGCGCCGACGGTAATGGCCGAGGCCGCCGTTCCCGGACTGCCAATCGTACCAAAACCAAACCTGTTGCCTGCGGAAATAGAAAAAACAACGCCGAGCTGAACCGCATTATTCACCGCTGTCGACATTGCATCTTCAGGATGCCCAAAGCCTCCCAGGCTCATGTTCGCGATATCAACACGATCCGAAAAATCGCCGTCGTTGTTTGGGTCGACTGTGCGCTCAATAGCGGCGATAATTGCGTCATCGTCGCCGAAACCGTTTTGATTAAGCGCCTTGAACGCCATTAAAAGCGCATTTGGCGCAACGCCGCGAATGCTGTCGCCGTTTGCCGCAACAATGCCTGCGACATGCGTGCCGTGACCATGGTCGTCATCCGGATTGTCGTCGTCGTTAATTGTATCGTAGCCGCCGATAACTTTGAAGCCTGGCCCAAAGCCGCCGCCGAGCGCAGGGTGATCGAAATCAATTCCGGTATCAATAATCGCTACTACAACACTGTCCCCCTGCGTCTCAAAAGCACTCCACACAGAATCCGCCTGAATCAGCGAGACGCTTTCCATGAGATGCGCCTGAACCTGCTTGACGCGATGGACGCGCTTGACATAAGGCAAGCGCGCGATTTCTCCGATCAGTGCGCGCGGCGTCTTGACGCTAGCGCCAAAAAAGACTTTATGGAAGGTCTTGTCGAGCTGCGGCGACGTTAAATTCACCGACAAACTTGCAAGGGTTTGTGTGTAGACGGTGTTCAGGTCGGCTTGAAATTCAGACATTCGATTGACATAAAACGTCGCATTCAGAGCGCGAGCGTCCTGATTGATTCGGGAAATAAAAAGCGGCTCTTCCTGGAATTCAATGATATACTTTTGCTCTTCGGCAAGATTATGCGCATAGGAATGCGTTTCACCGGTTCGCAGCAACAACTCCGTATGACCAACTCCAGGCCGCCTGTGAGACTCAGTGCTGTGCTGAACTGAAAAAGGCGGCGTTTTTTGCAAGAATTTGTATGCTGAGGTTTGCGCGAAAACTTTCAAAAAAGGCAGGTTCAGCATCAATACGGCCAGAAATGCGATCTTTAAACGCTTCATTATTGTCCCCTCAAGAGTTCTGTTAAAACGACAAGCGCCGCTTGATTATTTGCGGCCCCAAGAAGAAATACAAGGCGATCGTTACAAAAGCCTTTACTAAAAGGCAAGCGTAAATAGTTTTGCAATGTCAGAAAGAGCTGAACTCCCAATCAGCAACGGAAGCTTTGAAAACAACACGAAAGGTAGTAAAAAATGATAGATTTCACTGGAAAACGCGCGCTGATCACGGGTGGTTCACGCGGCGTCGGGCGGGCGGCGGCGGTTTTGTTGGCGCGCGCCGGAGCGGAAGTCGGGATGACTTATCATTCGCGAGAAAAAGACGCTCTTGAGACGCTAGATTTAATTCAAGCTGAAGGTTCCCGAGGATGGGCGGTGCAAGCGAATTTTGAAAACAAGAATTGCATTAATCCGATGTTTTCCCGCGTGGACGACGAATTCCCCGGAGGCTTCGATTTTTTTATCGCCAACGCGGGAGTTTGGCCGCCGCATGAAGTCGGCGTCGCTGAAATGGAAGACGCGCAATGGCGACGTACGATAGCCGTCAATCTCGACGCCGTTTTTTTTGCCACGCGCGCTGCGGCAAAACGCTTGCGCGAGCATGGGCGCATCGTTTATGTCGGCTCGACGGCCGGGCAGCGCGGCGAAGCGTACCATGTCGATTACGCCGCCACAAAAGGCGCTTTGCACGCCATGGTAAAAGGCCTCTGCATTGAACTCGCTGATCGGGATATTACCGTGAACGCCGTCGCCCCGGGGTGGATAGACACGGAAATGACAGCCGACCCGCTGCAAACGGATCAACGCGCAGAAATCGAAGCAGCCATTCCGCTTGGGCGCGTCGCAAGCGCCGAAGACGTGGCCGGACCGATTGCGTTTCTCTGCTCTGATTTGGCAAGGCACGTTACAGGCGAAATTCTCAACGTTAACGGCGGTTCAGTTTTGTGCGGGTAAGATTGACTGGACACTTGATGTTGATGAGGCGTGAACGATGCGCCATGCTGAGGCTACTTTTCCCCAAGAATGAAATTTGGTCTTCAGTGAACGACCGGTGAAATCATTGGAATAGCTTGACGGCCATGTTTTCGATAAACGCCAAAGTCACTGTCCAAAGTAAAAACAACACTGGCCGCATATTGCTCGCTCATACGCACGAGACACGCATCAGCAAAAGACATTGGCCTATTCTTGTATTTTGTCATTAAAGCTTGAATGGCTTGAAATTCATCTTCAAAACGAAATGGAAGCGTTAACAGTTTTCTTTCAATAAGTTCCAAAAGATTGACCGCCCCGTTCTTTTCTTGTCGCAACAAAAAGCAGGCTTCGGAAAATACCGCCTCGCAGGTGAGAAGAGGCGGCTGCATCATCGCGAGATGAGAAGTCGCCCAATTATGGTGGTGATCTCTGCGATTGAGGAAGGCGACCAAGGGCCCGGTATCGATAAGAATGACCTTATTTTTCACTGACCATAATCTTCCAGATATTTTTCATTTTCTGACAAATCAATGGGGCCCTCAACGCTGCCTGCAAGATCTTTAGCAAGCTCAAGAAAACTTCCAGTCTGCGCTTTTTTATCATCCATAAGATAATTTAGCAGAGCTTCTCGAACGATTTCGGATTTACTCAATCCGGATTCTTTGGCCTTAAAATTTAAACGCGTCTCGAGAGAATTGGGCAATTTGAGAGTCAATGTTTTCATTTTGGAAGCTCGTAATATCTTTTTGCCAAAAAGGTAACACACACTGAGCCGCAAGTCAAGCCTTGTCTTTCAAATTGTACATGCAGAACAAGCCTTCAAACCGCACACAGCAAGAGTTCATGATGGTGATTTCCCCTTGCGTTGCAGACGAAAAGTTGTTACAGTTGCCGCATGGAAAAATACCTAACTTTACACGGACACTTCTACCAGCCGCCTCGGGAAAACCCTTGGACTGAGGTGATAGACCGCCAGCCCAGCGCCCATCCGGAACATGATTGGAACGAACGCATTAACGCCGAATGTTACTTTCCCAACGCTTTCGCCCGCATTCTCGACGACAGCGGGCGCATCACTGAAATCATCAATAATTACACACTTTTGAATTTCAATTTCGGGCCGACGCTCTTGAGCTGGCTCGAGATTCACGCGCCGCGCGTCTACAAGCGCGTCCTGGAGGCCGACCAAGAAAGCATGGAAATGTTCAACGGTCACGGTGCGGCGATTGCGCAGTGCTACAACCACACCATCATGCCTCTGGCGCCGATAGAAGACCAACGGACGCAAATTCTCTGGGGCGTTGCTGATTTCAAGCATCGTTTTCAGCGCGAGCCCGAATCAATCTGGCTCCCCGAGACGGCGATCAACCAACAAACTTTCAATTTGCTTACCGACTTTCCTTTCAAATACATCATTCTTTCGCCGCATCAGGCACAGCGCGTTCGTCCATTGCCTGAAGAAAACGGAGACGCATGGCGCCTCGTCGATAACGGCCAAATCGACATGCGTCGTCCGTACCGCTGTTTTGCCCAAAACGAAAATGGCGAAAAAATCCAAGATCGATTCATCGACGTCTTTTTCTATCACGGCGACTTGTCTCGCGGGATCAGTTTCGAGCGTCTGTTGCATGACTCGAAAATCTTTGCAACACGCCTGGAAGAAGCTTTCGGCGAAGGGGAAGGCGATCTTCTGATTTCCACGGCGACGGACGGAGAGACTTTTGGCCATCATCAAGAATTCGGTGAAATGGCCGCAGCTTACTTGCTTCATAATGAAGCGCCGCTGCGCGGCATGAAACCGATCAATTTTGGCGCATTTCTTGAGAAGAACCCGCCGCAATTTGAAGCCGAGCTCAAGCCTGGCCCTGACGGCGAAGGAACGGCCTGGAGTTGTGCGCACGGCGTCGGGCGCTGGACGCGTGATTGCGGCTGCAACACCGGCGGCGAGATGCACTGGAATCAGTCCTGGCGACAACCGTTGCGCGATGCACTTGATTTTCTGCGGGACGAGCTCAACCGTCGGACGGCGGAAATCGGCGAAAAATACTTCAAAGACGTTGACGCAGCGCGCAACGCCTACATCGATGTGATTCTCGACAGGGAATCGCCGACGGGCGCTCTCGAACGATTTTTAACAGCGCATACGCATGATCACCTTGAGGAAGACGATATTGTCAAAGCGCTCAAAGTGATGGAAATGCAGCGCAATATGCAGTTGATGTACACCAGTTGCGGTTGGTTTTTCAGCGAGCTTTCAGGAATAGAAACTGTTCAGGTGATGAAATACGCGGCGCGCGCGATTCAGCTCGGGAAGGACGTTTTCGGGGAATTTCTTGAATCGCCGTTTCTCGAAAAGCTCAAACTTGCGAAAAGCAACATACGGCTCCATCACGACGGCGAATGGATTTACAATAATTTCGTCAAACCGCGCGTTGTGACTTTCGGTAAAGTGATCAACCATTTTGCCATCACTTCGATGTTTAAGAAGAAGCCGTCGCGCGGCAAATCGCATCGCATTTACACTTACCACATCGACGAAGCGGAGCGCCATTCCGCGGAAAGTGAAAATGCAAAAATACGGTTAGGCTTTGTCCACACGCAATCGCACATCACGCTCGAAAAGGTGCGAGCCGCCTATGTTCTGCTCAATCTGAACGACGGTGAAGAAATCGTCTGTTTTGTGAAGCGGACCAAGCGGGATTTGGATTTCTCCGCCTTGAAGATAAGCGCTTTGCAATTATTCAGTCGCAAAAGCGGGCGGGAATTGATCGAAACGATGGAAAAACTGGTTGGCGGTTTGTCCTACACCCTCGGCGATCTCTTCTATGACGAACGCCAAAAAATCGTGGATATTATTCTCACCCAGCAACTGCGTGAAATCGGCGCCGGATACCGCGAAATTTTCGACAAGTACCGCAACATGCTTTCAACCATTTCAAATCTGGATTTGCCTCTGCCGGAAAGCGTTATGCTTCCGGCGAAACTCACGCTTGGCGATGCTGTTGCGGAACAGGCGCGAAGGCTCAAGAAATCATCCGCACACGCAAACTTTCAAAAAGCGCTGGACGCCGTTCGTCTCGCGGAAAAGCTCGGAATCGAATTGGACACGCAGGAAGCGTCGCAGATATTTCAAAAGACTTTGGAGAAAAAACTGCTCGCGGCAATCGATCATTTTGACCCCGCCATTATTCAGGAAATCGCCAATATTATTGATCTGGCCAAACACCTTAAGCTGAGCTTGCACCAGGCGCCGATTCAAAATCGCCTGTTTTCGATTCTCAGGCGGCATGTCCCGGCCGCGATTATGCAATTTGAGCAGAGCGAAGCGCCAAACGGTACACGCGCCTCTGTTGACACAGTCTTAAGATTGGCGCAGCATTTTAATATCAACGTTGATCAGATGCGCGAGCGATTTTCTCAAACCAATGCCGTGCATGAAACTGTGAGTGTTTAACAAATATCGGACAGGTAGAGATGCAAGGCCTTGCGTCTCTACGCATTCAACCCAAAACCTCCCTTTCAAACATGTCACACCGCGACCGTCTCCGCCGTGACGCACTGAGTATTTTTCAGTCAGGCGTCGCGGCCGTTTCTTCTGACGCCGCCGTCCGCAGCCACGTTCGTTTAGAAAAAAACTCTCTTCAGATTGGGGAAAAAACGTACAACATCGCTGACCGAAAAATTTTTGTCATTGCGTTCGGCAAAGCAGCGGCGGCGATGACTTTTGCGCTGGAATCGATCCTGGGAGATCAACTGTCCGGCGGTGTTGCAGTGACCAAGTACGGTCACGCCGCAGGATTTAAACTCAAAAAGGCTGCCTGCCATGAAGCCGCGCACCCCGTGCCGGATGAAAAAAGCGTGGCTGCGTCGCAGGCGATTTATGAATTCGCTTCAAAATTGGGCAAGGACGATCTCGTCATCGTCGCTATTTCGGGCGGCGGCTCAGCGCTGCTGACGCTGCCGGTCGAAGGCGTTTCATTAGCTGACAAGCAGGCGACAACGCACGCGCTGCTCGGCTGCGGCGCTGAAATCCAGGAAATCAACACCGTGCGAACACAGCTTTCGCGCGTGAAAGGCGGACGCTTGGCGCAAGCAATCCACCCCGCTGAACTTTGCACGCTCGTACTTTCCGACGTCATCGGCGACCCGCTTGATTTTATCGCTTCCGGCCCGACGGTTCCCGCCACCACCAACGCTGCGGCGGCCTTGCGAATTTGCGAACGCTACGAAATTCTCGAAAACCTGCCCCGCAACGTCAGAACCTTCTTGCAAAATTCTGCGAATGACCCAGCCGCAAAGGTTCCGCAAAGCGTTTTCAAAAACAACCAAGTTGTCGTGGTCGGCAATCTCCTGCAAGCGCTTGAAGCGGCGGCAAAAAAAGCGCACGAGCTAGGGTACGACACCCAAATTTTGACGACGTCCTTACAGGGCGAAGCGCGCGAAATCGCCCAAATCTACCCGGCGTTTGCCGCCGATATTCTTAAAAACAACCTGCCGATTAAACCTCCCTCCTGCATTCTCACCGGCGGTGAAACGACCGTAACGCTCCGCGGAAACGGCAAGGGCGGCCGTAACCAGGAATTGGCCCTGGCCGCGATAAACAAGTTAGCTGGTCAAGCTTGCAGCGTCCTGCTCTCCGCCGGCACTGACGGCTCCGACGGCCCAACCGACGCCACAGGCGCTATTATCGACGACCAGTCGCTGGAACGCGCTCGCGAGGCCGGGCTTGACGTTGAACAATATCTTGCGCAAAATAACGCCTACCCGTTTTTTGAAGCGCTGGGCGATCTCATTATCACCGGCCCGACGCATACAAACGTGATGGATATGCAAATTCTATTGGTTGAACGTCGTTAATCACAAACCAGCGAGAGTAGATCAAAGTGCAAAAGAATCGATGCGCAATTTGCTCCAGAGGAAAGAAAGAACGCGTCTGCATGATCAACGACAACAATTTGATCTGTTCAATTTGTTGTGCAAGAACGCGGTCTCCCGAGTGCGAGGGATGTAAATATTATTCTCAATCCAGAGCCTATTCCCAGAAAAGGTCGCTCAGTCGATCTTCCGAGCCAACGATTTGGGCAGTCAACAGCGACATTGACGAGAAGGTTGATCAGGCATTAGCCCTCCTTGAAATGGGGGCGACAAAACAGGCCGAATCCAAGATGCGTGATCTATTACAAGAGCATTTTCAAATCCCCTCAGTGCATTTCGGGATGGGCGCGATTCATCTCTCAAAAAACGATTATGATGAAGCGGTATCTTGTTTTGATCGAGCCGTTGAAATGAATCCTTTTTTTGTTGAAGCCTGGTACAATAAGGGCTCAATTCATCAAATAAAGCTCGAACTTCCGGAAATGTTAAATGCATTCAAAAAAGTTGTTCGCTACGGAGACCTGACCGAAGAATTTGTTGTCAATGCGCGAAAAATGCTCTCCGATTTTGAGAAAACCGTACAAAAAGAATACGGTCTGAATCTTGACGACTACTTAAAATTTCATCATGTATTTAACGACGCATTCGCAGCTATGGAAAAATCGGAATGGGAGACCGCGCTTTCCGGATTTCAACAGGTGATTGCAAATAATCCTCGACACCATCAATCATACGGAAACATGGGATTGTGCTATGCGCACCTGGGGCAAAAGGAAAAAGCTCTCGAAGCACTCGACAAAGCTCTGGGATTGGATCCGGAATATACGCCGGCGCTCATTAATCGTGAGGCGGTCGCTTCTTTGGCTGAAGGCGAAAAATTGCAAGATCAAGACTTCAGAACGATTGACTTTCACAAAGACCAATTCTTGGAAGAGCGACCGCGCTCATGGTTCAGCAAGCTTTTCAAGTGAGAGTAAAACCACGCATTTTCTTAAATCGCTAGCGCTTTTAAAAATCCATGTCAAAACACGAAAACCGCCGCACCAAGATCGTCTGCACGCTCGGCCCCTCATCTGAGTCGGCGGAAAAGATCGAAGGTCTCATCGACGCGGGAATGAACGTCGCCCGCCTCAACTTCTCGCACGGCTCGCACGATGAGCACGCCGCGCGCATGAAATTAATTCGGGAAATCGCGGCGCGCAAGGATACGCCGGTCGCGATTTTACAGGATTTGTCTGGGCCCAAAATTCGTGTCGGCAAAGTAGCTGGCGCTGTTCCGTTGGAAAAAAATGCAGATTTTGTGTTGTACGCAAATGAGCGGATCGGAGATCAGACGGGCGCTTCAACAACCTATCCTAAAATTGTTGACGTGGTCAAGCCTGGTGAACAAATCCTGTTGGCCGACGGCTCAATCGCCCTGCAAGTTTTAGAAAGAACCGAAGCCGGACTCAGGTGTCGCGTGGAAAGCCCGGGGATTTTAAGCTCGAACAAAGGGGTGAATTTGCCAAGCAGCTCCTTCGGCATCCCCAGCCTGACGTCAAAAGATTTAAAGGACCTCGAATTTGGGCTGTCTAAAAACGTCGACTATCTTGCGCTCAGCTTTGTGCGCGAAAAACAAGACGTGCTGACGCTGAAACAATTGGTCAAAGTCGCTGGAAAAGAAACGCCGATTATCGCGAAAATCGAGAAAGGCGAGGCGTTAGCGAACATCGATGAAATCATTGACGCCGCCGACGGCGTGATGGTGGCCCGGGGCGACTTGGCGGTTGAAGTGGCGCTCGAGCGGGTGCCGGTTTTGCAAAAAATGATCATCGCCAGGTGCAACAAAGTCGGCAAGCCGGTGATTACGGCGACGCAAATGCTCAAGACCATGGTGGAAAGCCCGCGCCCCACGCGCGCCGAGGCCGCGGACGTCGCCAACGCCGTTTTGGACGGCACGGACGCCGTGATGCTTTCAGAAGAAACCGCCATTGGCAAATATCCGGTTGAAACCGTTTCAACGATGTGTAAAATTGTTCGCGTCGCCGAGAAAGATTTGAAATCGCGCGGGGAAGCTTTTCAATCTCAAAAAACCGGCAAAATGCTCGAGGTGCCCGCTTCGGTCAGCCGCGCGGCGATTCTACTCGCGAAAGACTTAAAAGCTTCCGCCATTGTCACGCCAACGAAAAGCGGCTCAACCGCCCGTATGGTCGCACGTTTCCGCCCCGGCATGCCAATTATTGCCCTTTGCACCGATGAAGCGGTTCAACGTAGATTGAGCATGGTCTGGGGCGTGAAGCCGTTTTTAATCACCGAAGAAACAAGTTCTGATGAAATTCTTGCTGCGGCCATGCAGAAAATTCAAAAATTCGGGTTGGTGAACACCGGTGATCGCGTTGTGATCACAGCAGGCGTCCCGATTGGAGTGGCGGGGACAACGAACCTAATAAAAGTTGAAGAAATCGCTGCCTGACAAGCCATTAATCTAACGGTTGTTTTTCAGGTACTTTCAATATAACTTGAACAAGTTATGTCGGAATTATCCAGGTTTTATGGGATCGTTATAAGGATGTTTTTTGAAACCGGGAAACATAATACCCCGCACTTTCACGCGGTTTACCAAGACACTGAAGCGTCATTTCGTATTGATGATAAACGTATTATTGCCGGCGACTTGCCGAACAAACAACGCCGGTTAGTCGAAGCTTGGACGGAACTACACGAGAAGGTATTGAAAACCGCCTGGGAACTCTTGCAATCTGGTGAACTTCCGAATAAAATAAACCCGCTAAATTAAGTTGGAAAAATGAAAAAATCTCTTGTGAAGCGCAGAGTAAAATCTTTCCAAATTATAGCTCCCTTTACGATAAACGTACAATTTGATGACGGGAAGTGTCAGACAATCAATTTTCTTCCCGTTTTAGGCGGAGGAATGTACCGTCCTTTACGATATCCGGATGTTTTCGAAAGCGTTTTTATCAGTGACGGCATTGCTACATTAACTTGGCCAAACGGAGCTGATTTTAATCCGGATCATTTGTATCATTGGCCGGATTATGTAGGATTGTATATAGAGCGTGTCAAAGAATGGGAAGGCGCTCTCGAAAAACGCCCCGCCTGAAAACACCAAATTCACGAACTATAAAAATTTGACAAACAAACATTCAAAATTCGGCAAACGCGCGGGACTGCCGCCGGGTACGCTTGTGCATACCGGCCAAAAGAAGCTCGACAAAATGCGCGTCCGCGTAATCGATTTTAATTCCGAAAAGCTCGAAGAAAAAGAAATCGAAAAACTGGAAGACGTCTTCCAATACAAAGATTCGCCAACGGCGTCATGGATCAATATCGACGGCTTGCATGAGACGAAAAAAATCGAAGCGTTGGGGGCGCATTTCGGCGTACATTCGCTTGTTTTGGAAGATATCGTCAACACTCGTCAACGCGCCAAAACGGAAATTTATTACGACCACATTTTTATCGTCATGAAAATGCTCAGAGCCGGGAACGCCGACAGAGAAATTGCCGCCGAGCAGCTAAGTCTGCTTATTGGCGATAACTATGTCATCACTTTTCAAGAACGCGTCGGCGACGTTTTCGAGCCGGTGCGCGAACGCCTGCGCACTAACCGAATCCGCATCCGTAAGGGCGGGCCGGATTATCTCGCGTACTCATTGATCGACGCCGTGGTCGACAATTATTTCTTCTTGCTGGACAACATGGAAGAACAGTTGGACAATCTCGAAGAACGCTTGAACGCCGATCCCAATGAAAGCGTGCTGCAAGAACTTTACACTATGCGCAAAAAAATCAGTCGCGTCCGAAAAGCCGTTCTGCCGGTGCGTGAGTTGGTCGGCGCCTTGACGCGGGAAGAATCACCGGTGATGCAGGAAAATACGCTGATTTATTTTCGCGACGTTTACGATCACGCCGTCCGCGTTTCCGAGACCATTGACACGCTGCGGGATATGCTGGCCGGCATGATCGACGCTTATCACACCATGATGAGCAATCGCATGAACGAAGTCATGAAAGTGCTCACCATCATCGCGACCATTTTCATTCCCTTGACTTTCATCGCCGGAATTTACGGCATGAATTTTCAGGTGATGCCGGAATTAAGCTGGAAATACGGCTATTTTGCCGCCCTTGTCGTCATGCTCGTCGCGGCGATTTTGATGGTGATTTGGTTTCGGAAAAAGAAATGGCTGTAGCAGGAGCATATGATCCAAGTCGAAAAAATCAGTAAATCTTACCTGGACGTTGATAAAGAAGTCGTCGTTTTCAAAGATTTGAGCTTTCAAATTGAAGCCGGAAAAACGGTGGCGTTAATGGGGCAGTCCGGAGCCGGGAAGTCGACGCTTTTGCACTTGCTCGGCGGCTTCGACGTTGTCGACGGCGGAGAAATCCTCGTCGACGATCAGCGCATCACCGGCATGAACGACGCTGAGTTGAGCGTTTTCCGCCGATTACACTTGGGGATGATTTTTCAGCAATTCAATCTCATTCCATCTTTAAAGGCCAGGGACAACATCAGCTTTGTGCGCAGGTTAAACGGCCTGCCCGCCGAAGATGACTTCACCCAACAATTGGTCGAAGTGATGGGATTGACCCGCCGCCTGGCCCACTACCCGAGGCAGCTTTCCATTGGCGAGCAGCAGCGCGTTGCCATCGCCAGAGCATTGGCCGCAAAACCCAAATTTATTCTCGCCGACGAACCCACCGGCAACCTCGACGAAGAAACAGCGGCACACGTGATGGAGTTGCTCATCAAAGCCGTTGAATTAGACGACGTAACGCTGCTGCTCGTCACCCACAGCCAAGCCACCGCCGACTATCTTCAAACCACCTGGCGGTTAGAAAAAGGACGCCTGCATTGTTAGCCCGTATTTTTTTGGTTTGGCGGACTTTTCTCAGCCACTATCGCCAACATCCCGCACAAGGCGTTTTTTTATTGCTGGGCTTGAGCTTGGGCGTGGCCATGCTGCTCGGCGTTCTGATCATCAATTCCGCCGCTACAACGGCCTTCACTTCAGCTCAGAAGATCGTCGGCGGGCAAGCGGCCGCTTTTGTTGTCCCGACCTCCGGCGCACAAACTTTGCCTGAATCGACCTACGTTGCGCTTCGCCGCAGCGGCGTTACCAAAGCCGTGCCGCGCGTTGAAGGCATTTTGCGCTTGCAGGACGGCCGCTTTGTTTCGATCCAGGGCGTTGACGTATTCGCGATGATGCAGCGGTCGGAAAAGACTTCCGCCAAAGCTCTTGAAAAAACGACAGGCTCTGCCGAACGACAGTCTGGAACTGACGCTCAACAGGCAAACGCGCCGTCTCAAACCGACGTCATTGCATTTTCCTTTCCGCCCTACCAGGCGGTCATTTCTGAAGCCTACGCAAAAGCTTTGGATGTAAAGGACGGCGAAGTTTTGCTTCTTGATGACGGCCGCCGCTTGCCCCGGATCAAAATTGTCCCGAACGATTTTGGCGCGGGCTATGACATTCTGTGCGATTTGCGCTGCGCTCAGGAACTTTTGGCTCTATCCGCGAAATTAACTTCGATTGTCTTCACTGAAATCACTCCGGCCGATACGGCAAGAATCAAGACTTTGCTCCCAAAACGGGCGACCATGTTTTTCCCGGAAAAATCGGATGAGCAAGCGGCTCTGAACAAAGCATTTTTCCTGAATTTAACCGCGATTGCGCTTTTGGCTTTTCTGGTTGGCTGTTTTATCGCTTTCAACGCGGTGCGTTTCTCGGTGCTGCAACGTCTGGCCATCGTCCGACAATTGCGATTGTGCGGCGTCACCTTTCGCGAAATCTTTTCCGCCCTTGCGCTGGAACTGCTGTTCTGGGCGTTGGCCGCCAGCGTTATTGGCTGCCTGCTCGGCTGGCTCCTGGCGGGATTGTTAACGCCGAGCATCGGCCTGACGCTCACCCAGATTTTTGGCAGCGAAAACATTCTGGAAATCACATCTGTGCAAAACTGGTGGTTCATGGCGCTGGCGATATCCTTGATCGCCGCCGTCACCGCAACGGCGAAGCCTTTTCTGCAGCTCGCCCGTCATCAACCGTTGCAGACCGCCGGCGCGAAAAAGGTCAGCGTTCCCTTAAACCTTGTCGGCGTGTTTTTGATTGCGGCAGGCGGTCTGTTCACTCTTTTGCCTAAATCGCAGCTTTTGGGATTTCTTATCTCAGCCTGCTGGTTTCTCGGCGGCGCTTTGCTGATTCCAAGCTGCCTGAAACTGTTGTACGACAGGATCGGACGGTTCAGAAAAATAACCCGCTCCCCAAAACTGCACTGGGCCATCGAAGACGGCAAATTCAGCCACGCCCGTTATTCAGCCGCAATGATGGCTTTTGCAATCGCCATTGCCGCCGGGATTGCGGTTACGACGATGGTCGGCAGCTTTCGTACAGCTTTTGAAGATTACATGGAGCAAACGTTCAGTCAAGATTTATTCTTGCGCCCAAGCGCAGCCGATCAGGAAAATATTGAACGTTTTTTGGAGCAGCATAACGGAGTCGATCTGGTCACGAACCTTTATGCAACCAGAGCGAAAATCGACCAAAAGACGTGCATCGCGCTTGCCTTGTCGGATCACCCGAGGAACCATGCAAGCGTAAGTTTGGCGGAGCGCAAAGACGGCTGGGAGCGCAAGCTTCACAATCGGGAAGGCGTCATCGTCAATCAGACGTTCGCATTTCAGCACGAGTTGAGCCTGGGAGACCGGATGACGATTTCGATCAACGAAAGCTTGTTGGAGGTTGAAATACTCGGCGTTTTTTTGAATTACGGCAACCCCAACGCCGCGCTGGCTTTAGACGAGGAGTGGCTTCTCGAAGCGGCGCCCGATTTACAAAGTGCAAGTCTGGGTGTGTACATGAAAAACGGGGAGACAGCGGACGCAGCATTGGAAACCTTGAAAAGCCGTTTTCAATTGAGATCACACCAATACGCCAAGCCCCAGGAAATGAAATCGCTCGCTCTCAAAATCTTCGGCCAGACGTTTCAAGCCACGAACTTGCTGACAATTTTCACTCTCTTCATTGCAGCAATTGGCATTTATTGCGCCTGCTACGCCGCCGAAATCGACCGGGAACGACAACTCACGCTCTTAAAAGTGCTTGGATTGAATCATCGCGAGATCACTTCGTTGTCGTTGTTACAACTGTTTTTCAATGCGTTCGTCGCCTGCCTGATCGCTCTGCCATTGGGCTTGCTTATCGCCTGGGCGAGCGTACACATCGTGTTGTATTATTCTTTCGGCTGGCATTTCAATTTGACTTACCAGCCTTGGTATCTAGCGGCCATTCTGATCGTCGCAATTTTAACGGCTCTTTCCGCGGGACTCATTCCTCTTTACAGGTTGGGCAAAAAAACGGTCATTACCGCATTTCGCGAGGCTGTTTAAAAATCAAGAGTCTTCTGTGATATCTAGCTGGTTTCTGATTAAACGACAGAGTGAATTTTTGAGTTCAGTATGTCTCGGAACGGGCGCTTTTTTTCCGTTTTTTTCATTAATGTAAATATCGTGGCGCTTACCGTGCCGGTGAAGAGCACAGCCGTTTTTTCGTAAATATTTCAAGAACTCGTTTCGCTTCAAACTTCAAGCACCAAGTCTTTTGTAATCGCGTTTTTCACAGGATTTGATTCGGCCTCCAACATCATAGCGTAAGCGTCTTGTATATTTTGTTCAAGTTCTTTCAGCGTTTCTCCCTGGCTGAACACGCCGGGAATTTCTTTAAGTTTTCCAACAAACCAATGATCGTCTCGCCAGTATTCCAAGGTGAATGTTCTGGACATAATTCACTCCAAAAAGTAAATTTGTTTTGGTTGCCAAGGAAGTGTCGCAGGTTCAATCCTTGCTCGACACTTCTGGACTTTCTGCAAGTTTAAATATGCTGATTAAAAAGCATCAGACAATAAATAACTGATATTACGCGCGCCGCAGACGCAAGGAGTGCAAAGCTTGCTTTGCTTTTCAGCTTCGGCCCGCAAGGAACGGCGCATTCATAACTTTAACGAAAAAGCGTAGTGGAATAGCAAGGCAAGCCTTGCACTCCATTTTCTACATTGGCTAAGTAACATCAGTAAATAATTTAAATAAATATAGACGCTGATGCAAATTCAATTTTGAAGCGTCCAAAGTAAAACGAAGCAGTCTTAAATTTCCGTGATTGAGGCCAAATTGCATCGACTCAAAGATTTTCTCTCTTTTTTGTTAACGATAATATGGGCGGCGGCGGCTTTGTATGTAAATCGTGAAGCAATCGCTCAACAAGATTCTCCCAACAAACATCAATCGCGCTCGATTGAGAAAAGCTTTTTCGCTCGTGTAATGCCCGGGCGCCCCTTTTCATTCCCGCGAGATCACAACATCCACACCGATTTTCAAACGGAATGGTGGTACGTCACGGCGAATTTGCACGGCGAAGACGGTTTGGACTACGGTGCGCAATTCACGCTTTTCCGAACCTGTCTGGTCGTCGCCGGAACGCCGCAGCCTTTGTTTTTCGCGCATGCGGCGTTGACCACGCCCACTGAATTTTATCACGCCGAACGTTTTGCGCGCGCGGACATGGGACATGGCGGCGTTGAGTCGGAGCCGTGGCTGGCGTTTCTGGATCATTGGGAATTCAGCGGAACTGGCGCGAGCCCGCTGCCCGGCAAATTGACTGTGATGGAAAAAGATTTCGGCTATCAATTAAACTTGGCGCCGTCGCCCTACTTTCTGCAAGGCGATGATGGTTTTAGCCAAAAAGACGCGCACGGGAATTTCGCTTCCTACTATTACAGCGCGCCGTTCATAAAAATTGACGGCGAGATTCAATTTGAAGGTACGGCGGTCAAGGTCAGCGGCGAGGCGTGGTTTGATCGCGAGTGGAGTTCTACTTCCATCATTGACGGCACGCTGGGCTGGGATTGGCTGTCGCTCCACCTCGATGACAACACGGCGCTAATGCTCTACCAAGTGCGCAGCGGCGGCGAAAGTCACGTAAACGGCGCCATCATGAAAATCTCCGGCGAATATCAAAAATTGTCGTCGGAAAAGATCGGTTTTCAGCCGCAGGAGTGGGCCGAATTTAACGGTGAAAAATATCCGGTCATCTGGCGGGTTTCGATTCCTTCAGAACAAATCGCGCTGACGGTGACGCCGATCAACAGGAATCAATTTATGGCGGCCACCACGCAGTACTGGGAAGGCGCTGTCAGGACTGCCGGCAGTCATTCAGCAACAGGCTATCTTGAATTGTTTGGCTACCACCCAAATGTCATTCTGAGTTCTAACAAGTGACCCCCGAATTCTCGCAAACGATTTTACTTTCTCTAAAAGTCGCTTCAGCGGCGGCGGCGACTATTTTCATTCCCGGCATAGCCTTGGGCTGGCTTTTCGCGCGCCGGAATTTTCCGGGCAAACTGCTTGTCGATACTTTGGTCAATTTGCCGCTTGTCCTTCCGCCCATCGTGACGGGCTATTTTTTACTCATCGTTTTTGGTCGCAATGGCGTGCTTGGTCGTTGGTTATTCGAAACCTTCGGCCTTGCGCTGACTTTTACCTGGCAAGCAGCGTCCCTTGCCGCCGCCGTCGTGTCGTTCCCGCTTTTTGTGCGCGCCGTTCGCGTGGCCATCGAAAACGTCGATCCAAAGATTGAAGAAGCTGGGAGGGTTTTGCGCACTTCAGCGTGGCAGACTTTCTTAAAAGTAACTCTGCCGTTGTCGCGAAACGGGATTATCGCAGGGGCCATGCTTGCCTTTGCGCGCAGCTTTGGCGAATTCGGGGCAACCATCATGGTCGCGGGAAACATACCTGGAGAAACACAGACCATTCCGATGGCCATCTATTCGTTGGTCAATCAACCAGGCGGCGAGAATCGAGCGACCTGGTTTATTTTAATTTCTATCGTTATTGCCTACGGCAGTCTTCTAACCTCGGAAATTCTGCTTCGACGATGGCGCCAGGATAAATCATGAAAAACGCTTTCTTCAAAATATGTTGTTCGGCGATTGCGGGCGATTTTTCGCTAAACGTTGAGTTTTCACTCACGGAAAATTTCACCGCGCTCTTCGGACGGTCCGGGTGCGGCAAAACCTCCACTTTGAAGCTCATTGCCGGATTGATCAGGCCGGAATCAGGTATTTTGGAACTGGCGGGACGCACGCTTTGCGACGTAAAAAGCAATGTTTTCATCAAACCGGAAAAAAGAGACGTGGGCTTGGTTTTTCAGGAAGCGCGGCTTTTCCCGCATTTAACGATTGAGGAGAACCTTGAGTTCGGCGCGAAAAATGTGCAGCCGCACGAGCAACGATTTTCAAAAGCCGACGTCGTCGAGCGGATCGGCGTTTCACACTTGCTGCATCGAATGCCCCGCCATCTTTCCGGCGGCGAAACGCAGCGCGTAGCTATCGCCCGAGCCTTGCTGGCTTCGCCAAAACTTTTGCTGATGGATGAGCCTCTCGCCGCCATTGACGCTCCAACCAAAATCAATCTGCTTTTCACGCTGAAAAAATTTAGCCGAGACCTCAACCTTCCCATTATTTACGTTTCTCATGACGTGGGGGATGTGTTGAATTTAGCGTCAGAAGTCATTTTGATGGATGGAGGAAAAGCGGTTCGACAAGGCGCGCCGCTCAAAGTACTGCAAGACTTTGCGGCAAAATCCATTGGCGGACAGGAAACCGTGCGAAATATTTTCGAAGCTGAAGTTGAAAGTCACAATGCTTCGGCAGGTACAACGACGGTGCGCGTCGCTGAGGACAGGCTGATTTTGCCGGAACTGGACAGATCAATCGGCGAAAGCCTGCTGCTGGGCTTGCCGGCTTCAGAAATTATTCTCGCCACAACCAAACCCCGGAATCTTTCCGCCAGAAATATTTTTGCCGGAACCGTAGAAAAAATATTCCACCTGAACAATCGCTGCTTTGTGCGAGTCAGCGCAGCCGTTCCGGTGACGGTTGAGATCGTCGAGGGCACAATCAACGCCCTCGATTTACATGTCGGCAAGCAAGTCTTTCTGATTATCAAAGCAACGTCTTTCCGGCGGATCGGGTAAAAAGGAGTCAAGCGCTTCAGCGTTTGACCCAAAAACACCGAGGGCCGTCCCGAAACATGTTTTCTGAATTAGAGTCATACCGCAAGTAGGGGTTCAAGATTTTGAACCCCTGCGACATGTTGCGTGACGTCATAAAAACATTCTGCTCTTGGACGTCCCCGCTTCCAACAGTCGCTCAAGTTTGATAATACAACGCTTCCGGATCTTGAACTTTCTCAGCTTCATTTTCGAGCGCTTCCGAAGGATGGAAAAGCCCGTAGCGCGTAATGATGTATTTCTTTTCACCGTCAGTATTTTTCTCGGTGACAAAACCGTCACGCTGGAACGTCAATTGGTCACCGTTTAAGTCGATCGCTAACTCATTACCGGAAATATCTGGTGCTGGCGAGCCTTCTTTGCCAAACAGATCGGCATATTCTTTCGCCGTTTCCACGGCAATGTTGCGCCAGTGATATTTCGGAGCTAGATCGTAGGCTTTTTGCGCCATTTCCTTGCGATACGCCGCGTCTTCTTTCATCTTTTTTATACCTGCGGCAAACGCTTCCGGGCTCTCCGGCTCAACAAGCAAAGCACTATCCCCGACCCAGAACGGCAAGCCGCCGACGCGCGTCGCAACCACGGGCAGTCCCGCCGCCATGCCTTCAAGCGCGGAAATATTGAAAGACTCCCAGCGCGAGGGCAGGACAAAACTATCGGCGCTGCGGAGCATTGAATACACCGTTTCGTCAGGCATGAACCCGGTGAACGTCATTTGATGCGCCACGTCGTTTTCTTTGGCCGCATCTGAAAACGGCTCCAGAAACGGGCCTTTCCCGACCAGGACGGCGTGAATATCGTCGTCCTTCAATATCGCCAGCGCTTTGGCGAGGATGTCAAGCCCTTTGTTGTAAAGCATTCTGCCGACATAAAAGAGAATGAATTTATTCGGGTCGCATTGTTCTTTGAAGACGTTCCTGTCTGTTTCGTAAGCCCTTATTTTTTCAACGTCTACGCCGCCCGAAGGAACGATTCTGCGTTCCATCTCGCTTCCCAAAATTTCAGTAATGTTTTCTTGCACGTTCATGCTCACAGGCAGAATGCTGTCCATGTGAACGATCCCCATTTTGGCGTGAGCGAGATGATACGGCGCGTCCTTGATCCAGCCAAAGTTTGAGTGCCAGTTGCCGCACAATGGAACGCTTTTTCCCTTTTCCGCCAAGCGTGACTTTGCCACAAGACCGGCGACCGCCAATTCCGGCTTGCATTGCGGCGCAATAAGATCGACGTTTTCCGCCAGGCTGTTTTCAGCGATGAACTCGCCGAATTGCCAGATATTTTCAGCAGTCAGTTGGCCGAACTCGAAAATTTTGATATTGGCGTCTTCCTCAGTCGCTTGCCACGGATCGTTAAACGAAAAAACAATGACATTATAATTCTCGTCGAACGCCAAGCCTCGCGCTAAAAAACGGACAAACGTGCCGGTGCCGCTGGTGTCGCTGTAGGGGCCGATAATCCCGATAGTCTTTTTCATAATTCCCGTTCCTCATTGCAATTGTGCGGTAATTCATTTTCAGTCTGCGGAATCCCCCCGAACAGACATGATTAGCAATTACCGGCTTTCGGCGTAAAATGGCAATGAGAAAAAGTTGTGTCGAAAACTCGACCCTTGCGTCCGGCTCTACGCCGCCGCCGGTTCCCTCCGATGCTTGATGTAAAGAACGAGTTTGGTCACGCCAAAAACGATATGCCCCAAAACTCCGCTGAAGAGTCCGGCAAAAGGAATGGCCTGCAAATGCGCCAAGAGATGCTGGGGAATATTTGGAGTTGGGCCAATGTGCATTGGATTCGTGAAGTAGGTGTCGATCCCGCTGAAAAAACTAATGACTAAAGCAACGGCCATAAACGCTGTAAATACAACACTTATAAACAAGCTGGTCACAAAGACATCGCCGAATTTGCCTTGTTTTAGAGCGAAATAAATCCCATAACCGATGATTAAAATAAACACGATATTCGTCATGCTGAAAATCCTGCCGCCAATTTCAATCGGTACGCCGATTGGCTGCAGCAGGAAACGAATCACGGTCATGGCCGCTAACGCATACACGATCCATTTGAACTCTGCCAGATATTCTTTCATGCTGCGGCTGAATACTTTTTTCATCTCGTCCTCCTCGATTTTTTCACAAAGCGGTTAGAATTGACAAGAATGAAATTACGTGAATCGTTGGATTGGTTCTGAGGGTTGTTACGGGAGGGGTTTTATCAGTTGCAAGAAGGGATGGTTTTGATTCAAGCCGACAGGAGCGTATCTCGATACGCACCTATATAATCGAGTTCACTGACTGATGTTACCCGCCAGCCATGAAACCAAAGAACCCCTGTCAAAGTCATTCCCGCACAGGCGAGAATCTAGGGGCGGTGCGCGATTGACTGGATTCCCCGCCTGCGCGGGAATGACGTAAAGGCGACGTTTCCCTGGCGACGTTTCGGAAATTTCCAAGAGTGCGTAACATCAGTTACTGATTTTTTTGTCCTGAAAATCACGAGGAGCCAATCAATAAAAGCGCGGTTAAAGCGGAAGGAAAAATGTTAGCTTGAAAGAATTGTCGGAATCGTCAATGAAACGATCTTTTTGGTGCAGCTTGGGCACGAAGTAGCCGACCGCTCCTCCGACTAACGCGCCGACGAGAACGTCAGACAAGAAGTGCTTGCCCGCCAACATGCGCAAAACAGCCACGGAGCCTGTGGCGGCAAAGGCGCCTGCGTAGACCAGCGTTTTGGCGTCGGAATTCGGGTGAAAGTCCGCGTAGACTTTCGCGGCAAAAAATGAAGACATCGCGGTTGTCGAAACGTGCCCTGAGAAAAATGACTTGCGCACGTCCGTGTTGTCGAGCTTATAACTCAGCGGAACGTCGGGATTGTAAAGCGCCGGGCGCGGACGTTTGACCGTCGTTTTCGCCAATTCCGTCAGCCCCACCGAGAGCAGCGCCGTTTCAACGAAAGCCACACCTACCGTTCCCCATTCCGAACGCATCCGCCCGGAAGACAGCGTGAAAACAATTGGCGCCAGAACGGAAGCACGCAAAATATGGTCGCTGGCGCGTCCCGCCGAGCGCGACCATTGCTTCGTCACCCAGCGATCAAACGCGGGGATGTTTTCGGCATTGAGGCGTGCGAGTTCTTCTTTGGTGAACGGTTTAAGCTTTTTGTCGAAATGAATCCCCAAGCCGGTCAGACTCGTTCCGGAAAGTGCGAGAGGAAGATCAACGCCCAGACTCAGCTCGTATCTGTCTTGCGCGAAAGATGTTTGCAGTTGGAAAAGAAATATACCGGTGAAAAAGAGAAACAAACGCCTAAAACGGATCATCCTTGCGGTTCCTGAATTGAGATGAGTTCTGAAAATGTCGTCCATGTAAAATCAAAGCCAAACACTTCGGAAACGCTTCTTTCGACGGCTTCGGCGACTTGAGCAAAATCGATCTTCTTTCCCAGAATCTCTTGCATTGAAGTCACAGGCTTATCGTTTATGCCGCAAGGAATAATGCTTTTGAAATAGTTAAGATCGGTGTTTACATTGAGCGCGAAGCCGTGTTTGCTGTACCAGCGCGAGAGTCTAACGCCAATCGCCGCGACCTTTGCGCCTTCCACCCAAACGCCGGTCAGTCCGGGCGTTCTGCCGCCTGAGATTCCGAATTCGGCCAGCGACAGGATCAGCGCTTCCTCAAGTTCGCGCAAAAACCGCCCAACGTCCCGGTACAAAGCGCCCAGATTAAAAATCGGGTAGCCGACCAACTGCTCCGGGCCGTGAAATGTGATGTCCCCGCCGCGGTCGATCCAATGCACGTCGATTCCCTGTTTCGCCGCCGCATCTTCCGAAATCAGCATATTCACGCCGGTGGCGTTTTTGCCGAGCGTGTAAACCGGCGGATGATCAGTCAAAATCAAAACGTCGGTTATTTCGTCCGCTTTGCGCATTTCCAGCAGCGCGTTTTGTGCGTCCCACGCTTCTTTGTAGCGCCAGTTTCGTTGGTAGATGAGATTGCCGATCATCGGTTTTAGCATGACGAATAGCGATGAGTGAGTTGTCAGTGATGAGTCATTGGTAATTAGAGCTGATATGGCGCAAATGACTAATCACTGATGACCGTTGACTAAAAATTAATCGCTTCCCCAAGCGCGTCCGCAGCCGCTTCCATCACGGCTTCGGAGAGCGTCGGGTGAGCGTGAACGGTTTTCATGAGTTCATGATACGTCGTTTCGAGCGCGCGCGCCGTTCCCAATTCAGCGATCAGATCAGTCGCTTCCGCACCGATGATGTGGGCGCCGAGCAATTCGCCGTACTTGGCGTCAAAAACCAATTTCACCATGCCGTCCGTGTCGCCAATAGCGATGGCCTTGCCCAAAGCGCTGAACGGGAAACGCCCGACTTTGAGTTCATGTCCCGCTTCTTTCGCCGCTTTTTCCGTTATGCCGACACTGGCCACCTGCGGGTGACAGTAGGTGCAACTCGGAATATTTTTATAATCCACCGGCTGCGGATTTTCGCCCGCCAAATGCTCAACGGCGACAATCCCCTCCGCCGAAGCCACGTGCGCCAAAAGCGGCGCGCCGACCACGTCGCCAATGGCGTAGTAGCCGGGAACATTCGTCTGACACATCGCATCGACCTTGATAAAACTGCGATCCGTTGCGACGCCCAGTTTTTCCAAGCCCAGATTTTCCGTATTTCCGGAAAAACCGACCGCCATCAACGCGATCTCGGCGGAAAGCGTCTTTTTGCCTTTGGCGGATTCGACCTCAACTTCAACGCCGTCTTTCGATTTTTTCAGTCCGGCGACTTTGGTCTCGGTCTCGATTTTGATCTTCTGCTTTTTGAAACTGCGCGTCAAAATTTTGATGCTCTCTTCATCTTCAAACGGCAGAATATGCGGCATCATTTCGACGATGGTGATTTCCGTGCCGAATGCCGCGTAGATGTACGCAAACTCAACGCCGATCGGCCCGCCGCCGATGACGATCATCGATTTGGGAATGCGATCCAAAATCATTGCGTCTGAGCTATTGATCACCTGTTTGTGATCGACTTCAATGCCAGGAAGCGAACGGTGATTTCCGCCGGTGGCGATGATAATACTTGATCCAGAAATCGTCTCGGTTTTGCCCTCGGCATTTGTGACCGCAACTTGCCCCTTTTGCGCCAAATCCGCCGTGCCCGCGAAGTGCTTGATCTTGTTTTTGCGCATCAAAAATTCAACGCCCTTGTTCAGCTTCCCGGCAATGCCACGACTGCGCTGGACGACTTTGTCAAAATTGACTTTCACATCGCCGACGGAAAAACCAAAGCTTTCCGCGTCATTGATCAGATGGTAAACTTCGGCGCTGCGAATCAACGCTTTACTTGGAATGCAGCCCCAGTTCAGGCACAATCCGCCCAATTTATCTTTTTCGACAATCGCAGTTTTCTTGCCTAACTGCGCCGCACGAATCGCCGCCGTGTATCCCCCCGGCCCCCCGCCAACGACGATTACGTCAAAATTATCAGCCATCCTACCTTTCCTTTATCATTTAAGAAGTGAAATTTCCACCGAAACCAATCTGACCTCAGATGCAAAAAAACCAGTTACCCTGGAATATGTGAGGTAATTGAGCCGACCGTCAGCACGGGAATATTCCGGATGCGCCAGCGCATCATAAATCCAGCCGTTTTCACTTGCAGGCTTTTTTGCTTTAAAAATCTTAAGCTCAGAAGACCACGGCCCCTCAGGCTTATCCGCCGTGCGTAGAACAACGTCCCTGCCAAGCGGTTTGCTGTAAATCGCAATGAATTTGCCGAGGTATGTGTTATACCAAATTGACATGATATCATTGCCATTGAAAACAGGGCCTGAAGCTTCAAGGTTCGCCGTCCAACGCTCCTTGTCATTGTAAAATTGCCAGGCGGACAAATCGAGCGCTTTCGCCAGGACAACTTTGGCGATATGGATCGGCTTGCTGATATTGTCATGACCGCGTCCGTAAATGTAAAGCGTCGAGTCAACAACGATGGCGGCGCTTCCGAATGAAGGATCGTTTGCGCCGAACAACAACATGGGTTCATCAGGAACATTTTGAAACTCAGGGCGTATCGGTTCCGCCTCAAAATCATCCCAAACGGCAACAGAATAACCAACCGCACGGAAATTGAGGTCTCCCGGTTCCGCATAGATTTTGGAATAGAAAATCAACGCTCGATCATGGATAAAATCGTTGACCATCGCGCCGGGCCAGAGCGCCCAGCGAGCTCCGCAGGGTTCTTCCACGCATCCGTTTTGCAGGTGGGCGTCATTAAATGCCTTTTCAGTTGGCGTGAGCGGAAAGAACTCTTTCGGCGCCGCAACAGCGTCTACGCGTTCCTGAAACCCGGTAACGCCGTCCGCGGCGTTAAGATCAGACGTCCAAGACCACGAATTGTGACGCCAGGTCTGCCCGTCTTCCCCTTCTTGTTCTAAAACCGTATCCCCATAGAGCCAGATTGACCGATTTCTGAAAACGCCGCTATACCCGCCGTCGCGGCCTCGAATAATCGCATTTGTTTCCAACAAGCCAAGATCAGTCACATCGACAATTCGTAGGGCGGGATCATTTTCACTATTCTCCGGGCTGAGTACGTTGCAACCGGTAAAAAGCCATAATGCCGACAGTAGAGTCGACGCGGTCTTGGCAAAAATTAAAAAAACTCTTCCTATTGCGCGCGATTCTATACCGGCTTTACGGTTCAAACCTTCCGCCCCATTTTCTTCAAAATATCTTTCATGATCCGCTTCGCGTGAACGCGCCCGTTTTCAATGAAAATGCGGTTGGTGTTCATGCCCCCAGTCGCCACGCCGGCGATGTAAACGCCGGGAACGTTGGTTTCCATGGTCTCTTCGTCGTGCGCGGGACGCTTTTGCTCGCTATCCAAACGCACGCCGACTTTTTTCAAAAAATCAAAATCCGTGTGGTAGCCCGTCATGGCCAGCACAAAATCGTTCTCAATTTCCAATTCTTCACCATTGTCGCGCTCTATGACGACGGAATTCTCTGTGATCTTGGTCAGCCGAGAATTGAAGTACGCCTCAATAGAACCTTCTTTGACGCGATTGATAAAATCCGGGCGAATCCAGTATTTCACGCTGGCGTTCACGTTTTCATGCCGATGCACGACGGTCACTTTTTTGGCGCCGCCGCGATAGAGCTCCAGCGCCGATTCAACCGCCGAGTTTCCGCCGCCAACCACGACGACTTTTTGCAAGTAGTAAGAATGCGGCTCCTGATAGAAATGACTTACTTTCGGCAAATCCTCACCGGGGATGTTCATCATTTTGGGATGGTCGTAAAAGCCAATTGCCAGAACCACTTTCCTGGCCAAATAATTTCTCTTGCTCGTCGTGACGCTAAAAACGTCGCCCTCTTGCTTAATCTCGCGAACTTCTTCGAAGAGATTGGTTTCGAGCTTAAAATACTGCGCGATGCGCTTGTAGTAGTTGAGAATCTCCGCACGCGTCGGTTTCGCGTCGGCGCTCAGAAAAGGAATATCGGCCAACTCTAGCAAATCAGCCGTTGAAAAAAAAACGAGGTTCTTGGGGAATTGATAAACTGCATCGGTCAGGCAGCCTTTCTCAATAATCACGTGATCGAGGCCGCTCAAGGTCGCTTCAACGCCGCAGGCTATGCCAATCGGCCCGGCGCCGACGACCAGTATGTCTATGGGGTCTTTCTTTTTATTCATCAGGATTTAAAAACGGAGCGAGAAATAAACGCGCAGCGCAGTTCAAAATGCGCCGCGCGTCCTTAGTGGGACTATTTCCAATTCAGGCATGCCCTCTATGTGTGAGGTTACTCTTTGCACACGATTGTAGAGACGCGATGCATCGCGCCTCTACAATATTTCCTTACTTCATCAAAATCATCTTCTTCGTATCGGTGAATTCCGGTGTGACGAGCTTGTAGAAATACAGGCCGGAAGAAAGGTCTCCAGCTTGAATTTGGAACGTGTGCTCGCCTGCCGCTCTGACTTCATCGATAATGGTGCGAACGCGCTGACCGAGAGAGTTAAAAATCTCAAGTTGGACAGGCGCTGACTTTGCCAAAGAAAAGCTGATCGTCGTGGTTGGGTTAAACGGATTCGGGTAGTTTTGACGCAAGCTGTATTCTGTCGGGAAGAAAGCATCTTCATCGCCGACGGAAACGGTCATAAACTGATCGCCGATCCAGGTGTGGGCCCAGTTGGTCGGCGACTGCCACGAATTGTCGTCGTTGCCTTGTGAAAACGCCACAACGCCGTCGCGGGTGTTGGGCGCGTCGGAGTCGTGCACTGCAATGTCAATCGGAATGCGCATGCCGTTTTCCGGACTCAGCACAACATCATCGCCAAATGCAATATCGGCGAGTTTGATGCGCGTCTCAATAACATAATCCGCCGCGCCGAAATCTTCATAATGATATTCGGTGGAGTCGGACAGAATCGCGTCGCCGTTGCGCCCGTTGACAAGCACGTCTTTCCGCAGGCTGAGTTGATAATCCGGCTGAGCGCCGCGTTCAAAACCGCCGTGCTGCGGGCCGCGTAAATCATAAAAACCGATGAACAATTCGATGGCGTCGTCTTCCCACCAGTTGCCTTCAGGGTCGTATGAGAAGACGTCATCGATAACGTCTGCCGCAATATAGAGATATTCATTGTCCACAGCCATGTAGATCGTTGCGGTCAAATCGTTGTCGTCATTAAACGATCCGATTGCGATTTTACTTCCGGAAGGGGTGAGAACAAACGGTTGAATGCCGCTGGTTTCCCACTCACCCAAATCACCGTCCGCGGCAAAATCGCCCGGCGGGTTCAGAGAAATGGTGGAGACGCCGCGCGCCGTATTTGTCGTAGAACCTGCGGAAGCGCCGACAGCGCTGGTATTGCCAGCCGGATCCGTCGCCGTCACAGCGTAAAAATAGCTGACTTCCGTATCCGCAAGCGGATAGGTTAACGAATGCACCGCCGTTTGAGCGCCGCGTGCGATCCCCAAAGCAACGCTCTCAACGCCGGGGTCATTAACGTCGGAGATTGGATCGAGGCTGGCGTAAACGTTGTAAGTTTCGCCTGTTTCGCCGGGCACGTCTTGCCAAATAACGAGGTTAAAATTGTTGTCCGGATCGGGCACGCCGGTTACGCCTTCCGGCGCGTTTGGCGCGGTGAAATCCGTTTCGCGAAAGCCGTAGAGTTCAAGGTTGTCAAACGCAATGGAGCCGGTCGAAACGGTTCCTTGGTTGATTCCGGAGAAAACGATCTCGTAGCTCTTGACCTTGTCGAAATCGAGCTTGCTGTTGCCCGGAACGCCAGACCAGCCTGGATTGGAAAAGCCTTCGCTGTTTGGCGGAGGGCCAAAGCCGCGATCCGTCAAAGGAACAAGCAATTGCTGCCAGTCGCTTGGCGCTTCGTCGAGCAATCCGGCGTTTTCATAAATCCAAACTTCTTCCATGTCGTCGCCTTCGCTGAACTCATGGAGTTGAATTCTGAAAACGACGTTGCCCGGCATGTCAGAGGACGCCAGATTATTGTAGCGCAGACTGTAATGGGAGAAAGTGGAAGCGTCGGCGAGAAAATCATCACCGCCGTAAAGAACGCTCGTAAAACCGCCCCAAGGCTGGTCGGCGTCAACCGTCCAATCCATTTGCGCTGAAATGTCTTCGAAAGCGCCTTCGGTAATGTCGGTCACGCCGATGCTGCCGCTGCCTGTGCCAAAATATTGAGCGTCGCGCGTCGATGCGTCATCAAAAATGTCAATCACAGGGTTTCTGTGACCGACCGCACGGAAATCGTCAAGGTAAATTGTGCCGACGGAAATACCTGACATTGACGGATCATCTACATTGTGCGGCGAACCATTGATGGAAAACTCAAATTTGACCGCTTTGATTTTGTCTAAATCAAGCATGCCGTTTCCGGGAGCGCCGGCCCAGCCCGGCAACCACATGCCGCCGCCGTCAGTAATACCCTGAACGTCTTCCAGCGGCAAAAGCAACTCATTCCATCCCGGCTCCGCCTCGAGAATCTGATTATGCGAATACCAGAATTCGGTATTGCCGATGTCTTCAGGCAAAACGTCAACGCCAGTTTCACTCGCGTCTTTTAAGAGAATGCGGAATTCCACCGTTCCCGGCAGCGACGACGGCGAACCCACGTAATACTTAAGACTTAAATGCGTAGCGAGAGAGAAGTCAAAGACTTCAGAGCCGGGTGCAATACGCATGATGTTGGTAAAACCGCCCCAAGCTTCCGTTGCTTGCACAGTGTAATCAATGCGCATCGAATTTGCGCCTTCAGCGACTTGTTCGTCCGTGTACGTAAGCACAACGCCGCTCGTGTCTGAGCTCGCTACAGATTCCAAAAACCAAAATCCGGAATCCGGCGCAGCGTTGTAAAGGTCAATCACTTGTTGTCCCGTTGCCAAACTCGGCGCCATAACCAGAGCCAGCAGCAGTAGCTTTTTCTTCATCAGTCTCCTCCAAAGTAAGTAGTGTGGGTTTAGGGGTTAAGTGAAAACCATATTATTTCAAATAAAGCGCTTTTTTTACAAATCGCAAACTTCCATCAATCGAAAGTGTAAAAAAATACACGCCGGAGCTTAGATTTTGAGCTTCAAAAATCAATTCACGGCTTCCCCGCCCGATTTGATCATCGAGAAGCGTCCTCACTGTCCGTCCTTGCGCATCAAAGACCGTTAATTTGACATGCAACGGTTCAGGTATTTCGAACGCAATTTTCGCCGCGGGATTGAACGGGTTCGGGTAAATATGCAACGAAAAGTTATCAGGCAAAACCGGCGTCTGCGGCGCGCTGGTCACTGTTCTTTGAATAACTTCGACCCCGCTCAAAGTCGTTTCGCCCGCTTGTCTTTCAAAGTACAAATCGAGCACGCCGTCTTCCACGACGACGCCTGGAATCGTCTTCATCAAGGCTGCATTCTTCCCGGCCTCGGCAACAATATCAAGATTCTCGAGAACGGGATTTTCCTCAGCGAAGACATTGAAAACGCGTTCGCCCGGCGATTCATATTTTGAGTCCGCCATCAGCAGATTCACGTCGTAAACGCCGTTTGGCGCGCGCACCTGAAAAAAAGTAATGTTTTCCCGCTCCGAATTCAAAACCTCGGCGTCGTCGCCGGAGATGACGGTTCCCTGCGGACGATCTTGTGGTATGCCTCCGGTGGCGCCGTATTCCTGGAAAAAATTCCAGGTAGAATCGGCAAGAAACCCGCTTCTCTCTTCGCCGCCAATATTAACTTTGATCGGGAATTCCATTCCCAGCGCAATTTCAACCTCTTGCGAGGGCATTTTGTGCGAAAGCCGAGAAGCGTCAATAATCCCGGTAACGGTGAGTGTGTGTGTTTGAGCAGGCTCCAAATCGCCTACGTCCAGAGCAACTGTTTTGCCGTCATCCAGCAATTTTGCGGAGCGGATTTCGACCTGAGGGATTGAGTAGTTTGAAATATTTTCAGCAGAAACCGCCTCGACCTTTTCCGAAAAAAATACACGCACAGTTCGAGCGTCCGCGCGCGCCCAAACGACATTGGCAGGATCAAGATCGAGATCAACGATGATGCTGCCGCCATAGCCCAGTTTGTCGGGCTTGGTTAAGCATAAAATCATGTACCCGTTTTTAAAGACGACGTTCTCCGGCGTAAATTGCGCAGTGTTTTCCGGCCAGCTATGCGTGCCCATCTCCCAACGCTCCTGATCCCAATCGTCGAGATTGTCCACCCAATCAAGGGTAAAATTTCCATTGACGCCCGGCGTATATTCGTAGCGTTTGATCCAGTCATAGTAAGCATAAACCGGCAAAATATCAGGATCGAGCAGCCCCACCCAATCAGTATGAATCGGCGGCCAAATGTTCATCATTAATTTCTGTTCGCGGAACAGCGTCTGGATGTAGTCATTGTTGTCGCGCAGCACTTCGTAGCCGTCGACAAACCAGGCGACATAGTCCGGCGTCCACTCAAACCCAATGACATGAAAAGACAAGTGCGGATTGCCGGAGATGACATGCCTGACCGGGCGGAAAATGAACCCGGGCGTGATGGTGGTGAATTGTATTTCGTTCGTGTATCGCCCCAGAATTTCGACGTCGATTTCGTTCCACACCGAGACGGGGTTCTCAACGTCGTGGTACGTAAAAAAAGACGACACGAGTCCAGCCCCGCCAGCGGATTTCATGCGCGCTTCATACTTGCCGTAAACAAACGGCTCCTTCGTGCGATACTCCGCCCCGCGATAGAGCTTGCTTTGCGCCAAAGCAGCTGAAACTCCGAGCGACAGCAATATGAAGTACAGAGCGGCTTTAAAAATTCGCGATTGGCCTACTGTAAACTTTTTGGTTTTACAACCACAGTTCATAAAATTCGCCTTCAAATTAAAAAAAGCGGTCTGTCAGAACCGCATTTAAGAATGCAGGGGAACGAAACATCGCGCTCCTACCCAAGTTCTCTATTGGTAACTGATGTTACGCGCCAGCTATGAAGCCAAAGAAACTCCTGCCAAGGTCATTCCCGCGCAGGCGGGAATCCAGTCAATCGCGCACAGCCCCTGGATTCC
>CAXHAT010000026.1:0-52305 GCA_964014485.1 uncultured Deferribacteres bacterium | reverse complement strand
AAATAAATAGGCTTACGGAGAACAGAAGTTTACAACACCGGGACAGTAGTGTTTTCAATTAGCAAAAGAATCTACTTTTTGAGTATAATTCCAAGTGAAAAAGTGCTGCCTGTGATTGAGTTTTTGCCAGCCACGATATTAATCAATTCTAATTGAACGTCGATATTCTGTTGGACTGAGTAGAATATCGACGGACTAATTTTCAGTACATCTTGGTTGCCAATATTGGAAACCGGACGCACGCCGCCTCCACCCGGGAGGGGAGTAATGACGGTCATGCCGTAAATGTCAGGGATGGGGCGTTTTGCATTGTGAATCCCGTCAAGTGTGATTTTGAAAAGCGTCTTTTTGAGCGTATATCCGGCTTCGAAGGAATAAATCCACTCGTCATGAAAACGCCCGCCGCGCGTGCGATAACCGCCGCCAGCAGTCAGGTAAATTGGAGTGGGGTGCAGGCTTTGCCCGACCAAAAGTTGTAGTTCGCCGTCGAAGTTGGCCGTGCCCAACGCCGCGCCGCTGTTTGACGGCTCCTCCGCGTAGCCTAACGGAATTTTGACGCCGCCTTGCAGCGAGAACACGAGCGGCAATTTTAGCAGATTGTAGCGGCCCGAAAGCCAAAGATCGGAGAAGCCGGGCGTGTGGATCGCAACATCGTTTTCCAGCTGGCCGCCGCCGATCAATTCTGTGCGGTTGGATTGCAGGGATTTAAATGCCAGGCTTGAAATGACTGTGAAGCGCGAACTCAACCCATACTCGCCGTAAAACGATATGTTGAAGTCGCGAAATGAAGCATTGGTGAAGCCGAAATGTTCAGCAAAAATATCGTTCTTTTTCCCGAGAAAGTTGAATTCCGAAGTTGTTGAGAGATAATTGCCGGAAAGCTTGAGAAAATACCCTCTCTTCTTTTGCGTCCACGCTCCGGCTGAGAGCTGTGAAGCAAAAACGACAAGCGTAACGGCGGCGCTCAACAGTGTTTTCTTGGGGATCAGATGCATAGGCTTAAAACTCGATAGTAGAAATGACTTGGCGGAACGATGAGTCGTCTCAAATTAATTGTTCTGCCGCAAAGCGGAGCTGTGTTATTCTTACATTCAGCGAAATTTATTTATTCCAGACATGCTGCAAAGAATGCCTTGACATGCGAAGGGCGCTTGTCTATATTTTGCGGCCATAATCGTAAAGAGCGAATAACTCATGTACCCGAAAAGAACTTCTCAGCATTGGCGAATCAGAAATTGGCTTGTGAAGCACGCCGATTGCGGGAAGCTTGTGTTTATCGATTTCTTCTAATTTTGCAAAGAAATACTCAAAAGAATGATCAATCCCGCCTGCCGACAGGTTGGGATTTTTTTTTGAAAACTTGAAAAACAAACGATGATTTCACCCACATTCGAAGAATTTCAACAGCTCGCCATGCACGGCAATGTGATCCCGATTTCAGAGCCGCTGCTGGCGGATTTGCTGACGCCGGTCGGCGCATGGATGCGCTTGTGCGCTGAAGGAGAAAACGGATTTCTGCTTGAATCCGTTGAGGGCGGCGAAAACATGGCGCGATACTCGTTTCTCGGGCGGCGGCCTCGCGAAATCGTTTCCTTCGACGGTAGACAAACAGAAGTGCTCACCAACGGCGTTCCGCAAACGCTTGACATGGACATTTTTACTTATCTCCAAAAGCGCTTCGAAGGCTTTGAATTTGTTCCCCACCTGGATTTGCCGCGCTTTTCCGGCGGCGCTGTCGGTTATTTTGGCTATGACACGGTTCGGCTTTTAGAAAAACTGCCGTCGACAAATCCCGCTAATGAAAACAAGCCGCAGGCTGTGGTTGGCATTTATGATACGATTCTTGCGTTCGATCACATTCAGCATCAAATCCACGTTATAACAAACGTGTTTTTAGAAGACGGTACAAATCTCAAGGAAAGCTACGAACAGGCGTGCGGACGTATCGCCGAGACCAAACAAGCGCTCTCCCGCCCTTTAGAAATTGCGCCTCACGACGGCGTGAATTTTTCCAACATACGTTCAAATGTTGAAGAAGACGAATTCTGCAACGCTGTCCGAAAGGCCAAAAAACATATTCGTGCCGGAGATATTTTTCAGGTCGTTCTTTCACAAAAGTTTTCACGTAAAGTATGGGCATCGCCGATTGATATTTATCGCGCGTTGCGAACTGTGAATCCGTCTCCGTACCTCTATTTTTTGAAAATGGACGAACAACACGTGATTGGCTCTAGTCCGGAAATGTTGGTGCGCGTTGAGAACGGCGAAGTGACAGTCCGCCCCATCGCCGGGACGCGTCCGCGCGGCAAAACGGCGAAAGAAGACGCCAAGCTGGCCGCCGAACTGCTCGCCGACGAAAAAGAGCGCGCCGAGCACGTCATGCTGATGGACTTGGGCCGAAACGACGTAGGCCGCGTTTCCGAGTATGGCCAAGTTCGCGTGACGGAAAATATGATCATCGAGCGGTACAGCCACGTCATGCATATCGTCTCCGAAGTGCGCGGGCGCTTGCGTGCGGGGATGGACGCTCTCGACGCATTTAAGGCTTGCTTCCCGGCGGGAACCGTTTCCGGCGCGCCGAAAATTCGAGCGATGGAAATTATTGAAGAATTGGAGCCGGAACGACGCGGACTTTACGCTGGCGCGATGGGTTATCTCGATTTTTCCGGCAACCTTGACACCTGCATCACAATCCGCACGCTGGAAGTTGAAAACGGCGTCGCGACGTTTCAGGCTGGCGCTGGCATTGTGGCGGACTCCGTGCCGGAAACCGAGTTTATGGAAACGATTCACAAATCCAACGCACTCCGAAACGCGCTCGCATTGGCGGAAGGCGGGCTGAATGTGGTCTGATTGTGTCGGGGCGCGTTGCAATGCGCCCCGACGTTCTGGCTTGTTCCCAAACTCTGGTTTGGAAACGCAATTGGGCAAGAAACTCCGGTTTCGGCCAAAGAATACACTCGAAACTGGAGTTTCTATAGCAAAAGCGTCCCCAAGCTCCACTTGGGGACGAGATGTTTGTGCGTCTCGCAATTAGGTTGATGCGTAGATGTACAGACAGAAATCCAGTAAATCATGCACAACCAATACATTCTCGGCTGCACGAGAATGATGTGAAAATGAAAATCCTCGTCATCGACAACTTCGATAGTTTTACCTATAACCTTGTGCAATACCTCGGCGAGCTTGGCGTAGCGCTCGAAGTCGTGCGCAATGACGCGATCACGCTCGACGATATTGAAAAAATGCAGCCGGACGGCATTGTTATTTCTCCCGGCCCGGGCACGCCGGACGATGCCGGGATTTCTCTGGACGTGATCAAAACTTTCGCCGGACAAATCCCAATTTTCGGCGTTTGTCTGGGACACCAAGCCATTTCTCAGGCGTTTGGCGCTCGAATTATCCAGGCTCCGCGATTGATGCACGGAAAAACGTCGGAGATTCGCCACGAAGGAACGAGTGTTTTTACCGGGCTGGAAAATCCGTTCATCGCCACGCGCTACCACTCGCTCGTTGCCGAGCCCGGGAGTATACCGACATGCTTGAAAATCACGGCCAAAACCGATGACGGCGTGATCATGGCGGTGGAGCATGACGAACTCCCTGTGGTCGGCGTACAGTTTCATCCTGAGTCCATTTTGACCGAAGCCGGCAAACAAATCCTGCAAAATTTTTTGGACCGTTATATTCTGGAGCGCCCCAAAAAGCAGCATGAAAAACCAGCTTCAAAAGAGAGCTCCGATCTTCTGCACAAAATGGAGTTTCCCAAACCAGCAATCGAGGTGAGTTCGATGGTGCAAAATGCCATTCAAAGCGTTGTCGAGAATGAAAACCTGTCGCGCGCTGAAGCCAGCGAGGTGATGAATGCGATCATGCACGGTGAGGCGACCGAAGCGCAAAAAGGCGCGTTGCTCGTTGCCATGCGCATGAAGGGCGAAACGCCTGAAGAAATCGCCGGGTTTGCCCATGCCATGCGCGTGAACGCACTGCCGGTGGTTTCGTCGCAAAGCGCCCAGGCTGTTGATCTCGTTGGGACGGGCGGCGACGGCAAGCACACGTTCAATATTTCCACCTTGGCCTCGTTCGTTGTTGCGGGGGCTGACGTTCCCGTGGCCAAGCACGGCAATCGTTCCGTTTCGAGCAAATGCGGCAGCGCCGATGTTTTGATGGAGCTTGGCGTGAACCTTGAACTCGATAATGAACAGCTTGGGCAATGTTTGGATGAAGTCGGGATTGCGTTTTTGTTCGCGCCAAAATTACACGTGGCTATGAAACACGTCGTTGGCGCGCGGCGCGAAATCGGCGTACGATCCGTCTTCAATATTTTGGGGCCAATCACCAATCCGGCGGGCGTCTCGCGGCAGTTGATCGGCGTTTATGACCCTAAACTTTTACGCTTGCTCGCTGAAGTTTTAAAGCAATTGGATTCCAAACACGTCATGTTCGTCCACAGCAACGACGGGCTAGACGAAATTTCTATGGCCGCGGAAACACGGGTGGCGGAATTGAAGCATGGCGAGATTCACGAGTATACGATTTCTCCGGAAGAGTTTGGCTTGGCGCGCAACGGAGACGTCATTTCCGGCGGCGATGCAAAGGAAAATGCAGTAATGGCTCTTGATATTTTAAACGGTAAAGACGGCGCCGCCCGGGACGTCGTAATTGCGAATGCGGCGGCCGGACTTTACGTGGCAGGCAAAGCCCATAACTTGAGCGACGGCGCGCAGTTGGCCGCCCAGAGCATCGATTCCGGAGCGGCAATGCAGAAATTAAGAGCGTTGAAGAAGTTTACGCAAGCCTTTCAATAAAAAGCCTACCTTTACATTTGTCACTCATGCAGTCCATAACTTTTTTAGAAAAAATTCTGGCTCATAAACGATCTGAATTGCAAGTCAGGCGCTCAGCGGTAAGCGAACGCGATTTGGAACAAAGAATCGATAAGAATAGCCGTCCAATTTCGCTCAAAAACGCGCTCACGGCTTCAGAATCGCTGACAATCATCGCGGAGATCAAAAAAGCTTCGCCTTCGATGGGCTTGATTCGAGAAGATTTCCAGCCGGAACAAATAGCTCAACAATACGCGGAAGCTGGCGCCGACGCGATTTCGATTTTGACGGATGAAAAGTTCTTCCAAGGCGATCTCGAATTCATCCGAAAAATCCGCCCGCTTGTTGATCTGCCGCTTTTGCGCAAGGATTTCATTATCGATTCCTACCAATTGCTCGAAGCTCGCGCTTTCGGCGCCGACGCCGTGCTGTTGATCGTTGCTGCGCTTGAACCGACACAAATGCTCGATTTGTTGGAAGAAACGCACGCGCTTGGCATGGAAGCCTTGGTCGAAATTCATGATGAGAATGAACTCGAAACGGCGCTCAATGCCGGAGCGCAAATTGTTGGCGTCAACAACCGCGATTTGCATAGTTTTAAAGTTGATCTGGCTGTGAGCGAGACCGTTATCCCCCAAATTCCGTCGCAGTGCGTCGCTATTGCGGAAAGCGGCGTCCGCGGCGCTGATGATTTGGCGCGCTTAAAAGCTGCGGGCGCGCACGCTGTGCTTGTCGGCACGCAGTTTATGCAACAGAAACATCCGGGACAGGCTCTACTTGCCTTTAAAGCGTCGGCGCAAAATGCTTCTTAGTATGCAGGTGCGTATGATAACGCCCTCGCTCGGCATAGTCGAATTCCCCTTGACTTTCCTTGTTTGATCTCGCACTTTTGCGCCATATTTTATCGGGTTCTTAAAACGGTTCTCGGGAGGAGAATGTATGCGTACTCAAGTGAGTTTTCGATTTATTGCAGTGCTGACCATAGCGTTGTGCCTGCCCTTTTTCAGCGCCAATGCGCAAACGGGCGCGGAAGAAAGCGATTACTATTTTTCATTCAGCAAAAAAACGGTCGAGCTTGGCGTGAAGGACACAACCTTCGTCGAAGTTAAACTTATGAGCAAGTCTACCGGCGAAGTTCACGCCGAACCGTTTTTGTTGTTTGCCCGCGGACGCGCCGTTTCCGTTTCACCGCGCAGCAGCGGTCCCGACGGTGAAGCCACCGTTCGTCTAGTTGCGCATCTTCCGGGAGAATACCAGCTTTACGCGCGTTCCGTTGCACCTAGAGATGAGCGCGTCGTAGGGACGATTCCGATCGACGTTGCTTTCCCGCCTTTGAAAGAAGTCAAATTTCTTGAAGCTCAAGAAAAGCTTTACACGGGGACGACTGTTTCTTATAAAACCAAAGTGTTCGACGAAGCTGATCTCGAAAGAGACGGCGTCAAAGTGAAGTTGTCGAGCAGCGTGCCGGATTTGGCGTCTTTTGATGACTTCGGCAATTTAACCGCTCACAAACCGGGAAAACTTTTTGTGATCGCGGAAGTCGAAGACATTAAGCAGCGCCTCCCGATTGAAATCACCAAGAATCCGGTGAAAGGCATTGAACTGGCCAGCAGTATGACGGAAGCGCGCACTGGCGACGTCATTCGATTCAAGGCGGAAGCGAGAAATAACATTGGACAAATCGTCGCGGATGCACCGGTTCATTACGCCGTCATCGCTGATCCTGAAGACAATCGCGGGCAGTCGGCAACCGGTCAAATTGAACAGGATGGACGTTTCGTTGCTGAAACTCCCGGTTTGTACACAGTGCTCGCCAGTTCCGGGCCTTACGTCGATCGCGTTACGGTCAACATTACGCCGCGCAACATGCGCGCAGATGTTGAAGTCGTCGGACACGGCTTGGTGAAAAACGTTTTTACTTCAGACCTTTGGGTCTGGGAAGGCGTTGACGGGCGCGATTATGCTGTGACCGGAACCTGGGGCGCTAACGGTGAAGCCTACTTCTGGGACGTGACCGATCCTTCCAAAATGGAGATCATCGACACAGTCACGGTTGATGCTCGCACGGTCAATGACGTGAAAGTTTCTGAAGACGGACGGATAGGCGTGATTACGCGTGAAGGCGCTTCAAACCGCAAAAACGGTCTCGTCGTTCTGGACGTTTCGAATCCTCGCGACGTTAAAATCCTTTCTCGTTTCGATGACGGCCTGACCGGCGGCGTGCACAATGCTTTTATTTATGACAATCATGTCTACGCCATCAACAACGGGCGGCGTTACGACGTCATCAACATTGAAGACCCGACCAAGCCCTATCGCGTGAGTCGTTTCGAATTGGACACGCCGGGACACAGCGTTCACGACGTTTGGATCGAAGACGGAATCGCGTATTCTTCTAATTGGGGCGACGGTTTGCAGTTGGTCGATATTGGCGGCGCAACGGCGGGCGGACCTTTTCGAAAATTTGGCGAGCAGCCTAATCCGGAAGTGCGCGGCCCCTTTGTCGCAGGCGGTTCGCCGTCAAATCCGGTGCAATTCGGCAGTTACACCTACCCAAGCGGTTGGAACCATGCGGCGTTTCCCTTCCACAGTGAGTCCACCAAAAAATTCTATGTTCTTGCCGGTGACGAAGCATTTCCTTACGGCTTGGGCACGCGAGAAAACAAGCCCACCATTGCCGCAGGCTGGATTCATTTCGTCGATTTTACCGATTTGAAAAACCCGCAAGAAACCGCGCGCTACGAAGTGCCTGAGGCGGGATCGCACAATTTCTGGGTTGAAAACGATACGCTCTACGCAGCATTTTATAACGGCGGCGTGCGCGTCGTTGATCTTTCCGGCGAATTGATGGGCGACCTGTACAAACAAGGTCGAGAGATCGCACTTTTCCGCTCGATGCACAGCGATGGAAAAATCGCGAACGCGCCAATGGTTTGGGGCCCGCAACCCTACAAAGGCAACGTTTGGTTTGCCGACATGAACAGCGGCTTGTGGGCGATTAAACTGACACACAAAAAGAAGGATCGCAGACGATGAGGAAACAGGTTGCACAATTTGCGGCAATTTTGTCTGGCTTAATTTTCTTCGTAACTGCAAGCGTTGCGGCTGATTACTACGTTTACGTGGCTTGTGAATCACAGGATCAGGTTGACGTCGTCAGATTTGACGGCGAGAAAGCCGTGATTGACAAGTCCATCCCGGTCGGCGAATGGCCGGTGGAGAACGAGGGGCCGCACGGCATTACCGTCAGCCCGGACGGGGAGCATTGGTTTCTTTCCATGGCGCACGGCAAGCCGTTTGGCTATGTTTACAAGTTCAAAACCGGCACGGACGAACTGCTTGGCCGCGTAGAACTTGGGCTTTTCCCGGCGACGATGCAAATGTCAAAGTCGACCGGGCTGCTGTACGTCGTCAACTTCAATTTGCACGGCGACCACATTCCAAGCTCGGTTTCCGTGGTCGAGCCCGAAATGATGGAAGAGTTGGAGCGCATCGAAACCGGCGTTATGCCGCACGGCTCGCGTTTGTCGCCGGATGGCATGAAGCACTACTCGATGGCAATGATGTCCGGCGAATTGTTTGAAATCGATGCTGCGTCGCTAACCGTCAGTCGCAAGCTTTATGTCGGCAAAGAAGACATGTCGATGGCCGGGCATGAGCACCATAATATGCCGCATTCGATGAAAAACGGCAAGCCAGGCGGCGACCACAACATGCCGCCGGAAAAGCCGACCTGGGTATTCCCGCATCCGAACGAGCCGTTTGTCTACGTCGCCAACAATGGCGTGGACGAAGTGGTGGAAGTTGACCTGAATGCCTGGAAAGTAACGCGCCGATTTGAAACCGACAAAGGCCCTTACAATGTCGAAATTAGCCCGGACGGTAAATTCATGGTTGTGACTTACAAATCCGCCGGTCGTACCGGAATCTGGGATTTGAAAAAAGGCAAGGAACTGGCGAACCTTGAAAACAGCCGCAAGGTAACGCACGGCGTGGTGATTTCGCCAGACAGCCGTTACGCCTTCGTGACCGTGGAAGGAATTGGCGGCGAGCCGGGTTCCTGCGATATTTTTGACCTGAAAAAGAAGAAGCTCGTCACCACGGCTGACACCGGCAAACAGGCAGGCGGCGTGGCCTTTTGGAAAATGGACAACTAAAACTTATCATTGCGTCTAACCCTGCCAGAGTTCCGAACCCGAGCAGGGTTAGAATTGCTCAGAAGTGTCAAAAAAATTGTAGTACAAAGCTTTGTTTTTGCGATATATTTCACTACCCGACGCTTTTTGTATAGACTTCTATAACTGGCGAAGAAGGCCGAAATTGTCATGCTGGAAGCATCTTTTTTTGATCCGCCCTTTGAACTTTTGGGCATGATCTGTACAGGGCGATAACAAAGATTCCTGCAGAATGATAAAACGGGGCCTTTCGACGGCTCAAAAATGCAGTTCACAAAAAGTGTCAGGTAGAGAGCGATATATCTCGCCTCTTCGTGTACGTGAAGCTTTGCGCCCCAATCACAATAGCTGAGTTGACGCGGCTACTAGCCCGCTTTTTCAAATCAATCGCTTTACCGGCCAAAACTTGTTCCCTTTGGACAATAGAAAAACGTTTTCGAAGAGCCTGCGCGCTTTCGCGAGACGCTTGCGACTTCGGAGAATTACGAGCAAAAGTTGGAAAGCCTCAATCAGGGATTTTCTTTCAATCTGCAATGATCTAAATTGAGAAAAATAATGCGTCAAAACTTTCGATACCTGCCTTTGTGTCTTTTCTTGCCGCTATTGGCGGCTTGTTCCAGTCCTGACCAACAACCCAGCGTTTATGATCCTGCTGCGGACTCATTGCGTTTTTCCGGAGAAACCCATTTTCGCAACATTCGCCAGTTGACTTTTGGCGGAAATAACGCCGAAGCGTATTGGAGTTTTGACGATAAACAACTGATTTTTCAAAGCGATTGGGCGAAAATAAACTCCCAAGGCTGTGATCAGATTTTTGTTATGAACGCAGACGGGACGCCAATGCCTTCCGGCAAACAATACGATTTGGCCTCGACTGGAAAAGGCCGCACAACCTGCAGTTATTTTCTCGCCAACGGCAAAATCGTCTACGCTTCCACGCATGAAGGCAGTCACGAATGTCCGCCTACGCTGCCGTTCAACCCGCGACGCTATGTCTGGCCGATTTATGAATCCTATGACATCTATATCGCAAATCCAGACGGTTCCGACGCTGAAGTTTTGATCGGCGGCCCAGGTTACGACGCCGAGCCGACTGTCTCGCCGGACGGCAAGCAAATCATTTACACTTCGACGCGCTCCGGAGATCTGGAGTTGTGGAGATACGATTTGGAGTCCGGCGAAGATATCCAAATTACTTCGGAAATTGGCTATGACGGCGGCGCCTTTTTTTCTCGCGATTCGAAAATGATTGTGTGGCGCGCGAGCAGGCCGCAAGGCAACGCCGCCGAAGAATACATGGATTTGCTTTCACAAAATCTCGTTGAACCCTCGAAGCTGAACGTTTTTGTGGCCAAAACCGACGGTACGAATGCGAGACAAATTACCGACTTGCCCGGCGCGAATTGGGCGCCTTTTTTTCACCCGGACGGCAAGCGCGTTTTGTTTTGTTCCAACCATGAATCTCCTCCCGGGGGCAGGCCAATCTTTTCAATATACATGATCAACCTCGACGGAAGCGGCTTGACCAAAATCAGCCACTCCAACACTTTTGACGCGTTTCCAATGTTTTCCTACGATGGCAAGCGCATCGTCTTCGCCTCCAACCGCAATATTTCCCGCACGCCTTCGCGCGACACCAACGTTTTTGTCGCCGACTGGATTGAAACCCCGGAAGAAGCCGACGTCAATTTCAAAGGCTGGAAATAATGAACAAGAAGGCGGTCGCCGCGATTCTCGATGAGATCGGCACGTTGCTTGAGCTCAAAGGCGAAAATCCCTTCAAGGCTCGCGCCTATCAAAATGGTGCGCGCGTGGTGAAAAGCCTGCAAAAAGAGTTACCGGAAATGGTCGAGAGCGGGGAGATCAAAAAAATCAAAGGAATTGGCGCTGCGCTGGCCGAAAAGATCATCGAACTGGTGACGACTGGACGGTTGGAATACTATGAAAATCTGCGCAAAGCCTTTCCTGAGAGCATTTTTGAGCTGTTGCGCATTCCTGGATTAGGTTCAAAAAAAATCAAAAAGCTTTACGATGATCTCGGAATAAAGTCAGTCGACGAGCTTGAAAAAGCTTGCTTCGAAAACACAATCGCCGACATTCCCGGTTTTGGCGGCAAGACGCAGGCAAAGATTCTCGAAAATATCGCGTTTCTTCGCAAGCACGGCAGCCGCCATTTATTTTCCGTCGTTCACACTGCGGCGCAACGCATTTTTGCGCTGATCGAGTCGCATCCGAAGGTGATTCGCGCGGCCCTGACGGGTAGCCTGCGTCGCCATCGCGAGACCGTAAAAGACATAGACATTGTAAGCAGCGCACGCGATGAAGATCGGCAAGAAATTATGGATTTCTTTACTGGAATCGATGGCCACCAGATGATCATCGCACAAGGTGATACGAAGAGCGGCGTCGTTTTGAAAGAAGGCGTTCAGGCGGAGTTGCGCATCGTTGCGGATGACGAATTTCCGTACCTGATGCACCATTCGACAGGTTCAAAAGAGCACAACACAGCCATGCGCGGTTACGCCAAACGGCTCGGCTTGAAAATGAACGAGTACGGGCTGTTTCGCGAAAGCGGCGAGCGTATTGACTGCGCCGATGAGCGTGAAATCTTCGCTGCGTTGAACATGAAGTTCGTCGAGCCGGAGCTTCGGGAAGATATGGGCGAAATTGAAGCTGCCCTGTCCGGCGATTTGCCCGAGCTTGTTCAGAAAAATGACATTAAAGGCATTCTGCACACGCACACGACTTTCAGCGACGGCGCCAATACGCTCGAACAAATGGCCGAAGCCTGCCGCAGTCTTGGCATGCAATACTTGGGCGTTTCCGACCACAGTCAGATCGCCGTTTATGCCAACGGGCTGACGCCGGATCGTTTAAAACAACAGCGTGAAGAAATCGATGCGCTCAATGAACGCTACGATGATTTTAAGATTTTTCACGGCACGGAGTGCGACATTCTTGCCGACGGCGCGCTCGATTTTCCGGATGACGTGCTCGAAACGCTGGACTTCGTCGTCATTTCGGTGCACTCAAAACTTGGCATGGGTGAAAAAGAAGCGACGACTCGTTTGGTCAAAGCTATCCAGAATCCGCTGGTTCACATCCTCGGCCATCCGACGGGGCGCATTTTGTTGCAACGCGAAGGCTACCCGCTTAACTACAGCGAAATTTTTGCTGCGGCCAAGGAAAACGACGTGGTGATTGAAATAAACGCCAACCCGCGACGATTTGACCTCGATTGGCGCTACGCACGCCAGGCCAAGGAAGCGGGTCTATTGCTAAGCGTCAATCCGGACGCACACAGCGTTGAAGGGCTGTCGGACACATTTTGGGGCGTTGGCATTGCGCGCAAGGGCTGGCTGACGGCGGTGGATGTTTTGAATACGAAGTCACGAGGCGAAATTGAAGAATTTTTTGCGAGGAAACACGAGCAGCGGTGACGTAGAGAAATATTGCTCTTAACTGAACATGCTTAACTCCGGGCTGGGAATCAGCTTTGGGGTTCAGGTTCTACATAAAATCCAGACTGTGCTCGACGATCCGGAGAATAGACTAATGACCAAGACGTCCAAAAAACCTCGCTCAAATTCTTACACCGGCGGTGTGATTCTCGTTATATTCGGCGTTCTGTTGTTGCTCGATCAAATGAATGCGCTCGATTTCGGCGATGTGATGAGTCGCTTCTGGCCGCTCATTCTTATCGCGATCGGCGTGAAGATCATTCTTTTCCCAAAAAATAAGGCGGCGGATGTTCACGGGAGAGTTGAAGACGCACAATTTCACGACATTTCAAGCGGTGAAAGCGAACGCGTCGCTGAAGATACTTTTAATGAGACCAAAGTTTTCGGCGATTGCCGTCACAGGCTGACGCACCCGGCGTTTTCCGGCGGCAGATGCTCGGTAACTTTCGGAGATATTGATATTAACGCGGCGGAAATGGGCGTAGCGCCCGGGCAGCAAACGCTTTATCTTAACGGTGTATTTGGCGATGTTCGCTTAACCCTGCCTTCAAACGTTCCTGTGCTTGTCCGTGCAAACAGCGCCGCTGGCGACATCAACATCCTTGGCCGTAAAAGTGAAGGCTTGTTCATCCAAAAAACCTATAAAAGTGACGATTTCGATGACGCTGAAGACCGGCTTGTCATCGTCGCATCGATCTTGTTTGGCGATATCAAAGTTTGGCGAGAAAACGAGCCGCTATGAAAAATCCGCTTTCCCCGGCGCTCCAGCGTATCAAGGGCTTCAAAAAAGAAATCCGTGAAAAAGGCTTTAAGCAGACGCTGAAAGACGCCGGGTGGAAGGTTGCCGCAGTTATCATTATTTATTACTTGATTCGCGATACGACGCTCTATATCATTTTGCCGCTCTATCTTGGCAAAAGTTTTTTTTCCTGCCAGTGATTTTCCCTCTTTTTCTGTATCAGATTTCCCCTTATTTTGTCTCGAAATATTACCCACTATTACTTTTAACCTGATTGGACGGATACATGGAATTCTTAAAAGAACTTGGCATTCGTGATATTAACGCGGGTGCATCAACCGGTCTGAAATGGAATGAAACGCAAAACGCAGGCGAACTCCCCGTTTCTTCGCCGGTTGACGGCAAACACATCGCATCGGTATACAAAGCGTCTCAAAATGATTATCACCGCATGGTTGAAACAGCAAATCTCGGCTTTAAAGCTTGGCAAAAATTCCCCGCCCCCAAGCGCGGCGAGGTCGTTCGGCAAATTGGCGAAAAGCTTAGAGAATACAAAAATCCCCTGGGTGCGCTCGTTTCCTACGAAATGGGCAAATCGCTGCAAGAGGGCTTGGGCGAAGTGCAAGAAATGATCGATATTTGCGATTTCGCTGTCGGGCTCTCGCGGCAATTGTACGGTTTGACGATGCATTCCGAACGCCCCGACCATCGCATGTATGAACAATACCATCCGCTCGGCGTCGTTGGCGTGATCACGGCGTTTAACTTTCCAGTGGCCGTATGGTCTTGGAACGTGATGATTTCGGCGGTTTGCGGCAATGCAAATATCTGGAAGCCGTCGCCAAAAACGCCGCTCACCGCAATTGCTTGCCAAAATGTGATCAAAGAAGTCCTGCAAAAAAACGATGTTCCGGAAGGCGTTTTTTCAGTCATCGTTGGCGACAATGAGACCGTCGGCGAACCCATGTTGAGCGACCGTCGGATGCCGCTGGTTTCGTTTACCGGCTCTATTCGCGTCGGGAAATATATTGCAGAAAAGCTCGCGGCCAGACTAGGCAAAGCTATCCTTGAATTGGGCGGCAACAACGCGATTATTTTGACCCCGGACGCCGATTTGAAACTTGCGTTGCCCGGAATTGTTTTCGGCGCGGCGGGCACGGCCGGGCAGCGCTGCACGACCACGAGAAGACTCATCATTCATGAATCAATCTATGACAAAACAAAGGCTGCGTTGATGAAGGCCTACGAAGGCTTGCGCATCGGTTCGCCTTTGGATGAAGCCAATCACGTCGGCCCGTTGATCGATGAAGCTTCCGTAAAACGGTTTGTGAATGCGCTTGAAATTGTACGAGAGCAAGGGGGCAAAATTCTATACGGCGGGGAAGTGTTGACAGGCGCCGGGTACGAGTCAGGCTGCTACGTTCGTCCGGCCTTGGCGGAAGCGCGGAACGATTTTCCGATTGTACAAGAAGAAACTTTTGGCCCGCTTCTGTACCTGCTCAAATACAGCGGCGACATTGAAAGCGCCGTCGAAATGCAAAACGACGTCGTACAAGGCCTATCGTCCGCTGTTTTCACGAACAACCTGCAAGAAGCGGAGCAATTTCTGTCATCGGCGGGTTCGGATTGCGGCATTGCCAATGTCAATATTGGCACTTCCGGAGCGGAAATCGGCGGCGCGTTTGGCGGCGAAAAAGAAACAGGCGGCGGCCGCGAATCCGGTTCCGACGCCTGGAAAGCGTACATGCGCCGACAAACCAACACGATCAACTACGGCAAAGAATTGCCGTTGGCGCAAGGAATCAAATTCGACATTTAGAAGATCAATCGGCGTAGGGGCGTATTTCACGCCCTTACGTTTTTAGCGAACTCAACGCTTTTGTCACGTGATCGATTTGCGATTCAGTATTGTAAAAATGCGTTGAAATGCGGATAGCGTTGTGTCCGTCGCGCTTGTGCTCATCAATGTGAGAACCGTGTTTTTCCGCGAGAATAGTGACTGCGTCATCCGCATCAACGCCGTCCATTTCAAAAATCGTTGATCCGGGCGCTGACGTTTCCGGGGTTGGCCCGCTGAGAATCTTTATTCCCGCCAAGCCAGAGAGCTGCGTTTTCAAATAATTTGAAAGTCGGCGATTGCGATTTCCAATTGCTTCAAGACCGATTTTCTCAACAAACGTCAGAGCTGCATCAAGGCCTGCTTTGACCGGCAAATCCATCGTTCCCGTCGGCTGATAATTGGGCTGGTCTTGCGTTGAAATTGGATCAAAAACGGATTGAAAACGATCTCTCGCCTCTTCCCGAATATAGAGCATTCCCGTGCCCATCGGCCCTAACATCCACTTGTGCAAACTGGCGGCATAGGCGTCGCACCCCAAACTGTTTAAATCGATTTTGAACATGCCCAAGGCTTGAGCGCCGTCAACGATGGTCGTTATGCCACGCTTTTGAGCGATGTTCGCCAATTCACGGACGGGGTAAAGATGGCCGCCGCGCGTCACATGACAAAAAGCGATTGCGCGCGTATTGGGAGTGATTTTTTTCGAAATTAGATCAATTGCTTGCTGTTTTTCCGAGATCGGACTTGGTACAAAAACTTCGGTGACTTTGACGCCGTCGCGTTGTGCGCGAAACCGCCACGGGCGACGGCCCGCCGGGTGTTCTTGCGTTGTAATTAAAACTTCGTCGCCGGGCTTGAGTCTCAAGCCGGTTGCAGCAATGTGCAGGGCTTCGGAAGCGTTTCTCGTTAGAACGATCTCTGAATCATCGGCCCCGACCAAACGTGCAAGGCAGGGGGTGAGCGAATGCTGAATTAAATCGTTCAATTCATGCTTGGCCGCGATTGGATTTTGGGAAACGGTTTTAAAAGCTTGCGCCGCTGCATTTGCAACCGGGCCGGGCGGCATGCTGATGCTTGCGTTATTCATGAAAACGACGCCCGGGGCTGTGATAAACTGGGCGCGAATATCCGCCCAACTTTCGTCATCCGTGCCGTTCGGCGCCTTAAATTCAGCAATATTCTTTCTTTCACTGTTGCAAGCCGTTAAAGCGCCGACCGCAATTCCGGCAAGACCGGCGGAGAGAAAACTTCGCCGGGACAACTCCAAACGCACATCTTTTGATGCATTCATTTTCAGCCTCCCGATTTTTTTACCGTCCAGCCGTGTTTCTGCAGTTCCGCCACGAGCAAATCGCGGTGCTCGCCTTGAATTTCGATCACGCCGTCTTTGACGGTCCCGCCGGATCCGCACTTTTGTTTCAGCGTCTTGGCCAAATCCTTTAACTGCGGGGGAGCCAAAGGCACGCCGGTAATAACGGTCACCCCCTTGCCCTTTCGGCCTTTAGTCGAGCGTCCAACTCTCACGACGCCGTCTTTTTGATGCGTTTGTTGTTTCTTCTTCCCGCAAGAACAGGATTGTTTCGGCTTGCCGCAATTCGGGCACATTCTCCCAAATTCGGTTGAATAAACCAGCCCCTGACTTCGATGACTTCTTTTCGGCATAAATTTATCGCTGCATTTTGAACGGTCTTTTTGAAAGCGGATTGTAATGAATAAAACGATTTTAAAAATATATCTCAAAAACGACGGAACAAAGCGAAGAGCATTGATGTTGAAATCAAGTGAAGAAGCCAAATATGTGCTTTTCTCTTTGTTGTCGTTTTCCTTCCTCCTCAGAACCCCCTGGGCATAAAAAGTGTGCAGGGGGTTTTTATTTTTCTACTTCCGCTCGCAATTGCTTATAATGGCGGCCACAAATAAAATAGCTTGTCAATTATAACGCCTCGAAGTTATGAAAGAATTCACCTTGATATTTAGAGCCGTTTACCGCGCCGCTGAGGCGCACCGCTACCAAAATCGCAAGGGCGGCGATACGCCGTACATCACCCATCCGGTGGCTGTCGGTATGATTTTGCAAAAATACGAGTTTCCTGAAACTTGGGTCGCAGCCGGAATTTTGCACGATACAATCGAAGATACTGAGCTGACTTTAAAAGATATTCGCCAGGAGTTTGGCGGCGAGGTGGCTGAAATCGTGGACGGGTGCTCTGAGCCTGAACACAAAGAGCGGCCATGGCGGCAGAGAAAAACACATACCATCGAATATGTAAAAACTGCACCGTATCCGGTAAAGATCGTTTCTTGCGCCGATAAATTGCACAACCTGATGACCTCGCGCGATGATCTCGCCGCTTTAGGAGAATCGTTTTGGGAGCGATTCAAATTCGGGCGCGATTACCAAGCCTGGTACCATCGAAGTCTTGTCGACAGTTTTCTGGAAAACGTAGCGCACCAACTGCAGCACGAAATTTTTTTTCGATATCAGAAAATCGTTGCCGATGTTTTTGATAATTGATCCGTTTCTTGATTCCCGCCAATTCGTAGGCTTGTCTTCAAATCTTTGATTTATCTGTATTTCTATCTTATCTTTTGTGGCAATTCAGCTCGGTTGTCATTCTGTAAGAATCCTTTTTAGACGCAAGTGCTGAACTCTTGGCGCGATCCGGGATGAGGTCAAAAAAGATGCTTCCAGCGTGATATTCTGTGTGGTTTCGGCCATGACTTGCCTCCGCAAAAAAACAGTTCTCAGATTAGCAGGAAGGAAAGAAATGCAATTCGCCGCTTGGGAAATTCTGGTCGTCTCCATTTTGATTGTGGTTTCAGTTGGATTGTTCGCTCGTGATTTTGGCGCCAAAATTAAGATCATTCGCAAGGGGAAGTCTGACCTTGAGAGAACGAACAATTTGGGCCGAAGATTGTGGGTTACTTTTAAAGAAACCATTTTTCAAACCAAAGTGATCGGCGCGCGCCCGGTCGCAGGGATTTTGCACGCCTTTGTATTTCTCGGTTTTGTAGTTTTTGGCCTTGAAACGATCGATCATTTTTTCAAGGCGTTTGGGATTTATTTACTCAGCTCACTTTTTGGCGGCTTCGCGGGCTTCTATAAAAATACGGTCAGTTTTTGGGCCATTCTTGTGCTCATCGGCATAATCGGTTTGGCGCTGCGGCGGTTTGTTTTTACAAAATGGTCGCCCGATCCCAAATCATACAGTTCCGGGTTCGTTGCATTGCTGATCGTCATTTTGATGGCGACCTACCTGTTCACGCAGACCGCTGGATACGATTCGCAGACGGCCACGGCTAAAATTAATTGGTGGGCCCATGCGCTCACAATTCTTGTCTTCCCGCACCTCATACTTCGCTCAAAACATCTGCATCTCATTCTTTCTCCGGCAGACATTTTCTTTCGCACGGAGCGTATCGGCGACCTGCAGCCGGTAAACCTCGACATGGAAATGCTGGAAGAAGCCGATGAAGACGAAATTTCCCTCGGCCTTGAGACGCTGACAGACTTGTCCTGGAAACAACGACTTGATTTTTTTACCTGCGTCGAGTGCAGGCGATGCACCGACAATTGTCCTGCGAATATCTCCGAGCAGGAGCTCGACCCGCGAGGCTTTATTTTGCAAGGCCGAAACGCGATCTCAACGCTGGACGATTCTGAGCCTGTGATTGGAAATGTGATTTCGGAGACCGCTTTGGGACAATGCACGAGCTGCGGCGCTTGTGAAAATATTTGCCCTGTCGGAATCGAGCATTTACAAGTGCTGACCGGCGCCAAGCGAGCGCAAGCAATGGCGCTGGGCACGGGCATGGTAGCGACGGATTTTCTGCAAAACGTTGAACGTTCCGGAAACCCGTTGGGCGGCAAAAAGAAAATGCGGGATGATTTGATTTCGGAATTAGAAATTCCTTTTTATGAAAAGGGCAAGACTGAGTACTTGCTTTGGCTGGGCTGCGTATGGAATTACAACAACGATTTGAAAAGCGCCGCCGCCGGGATGGTGAAAATTCTAAAAAACGCCGGCGTGAGTTTTGGCGTTTTGCGTAACGAAAAATGCTCTGGGCATCATTCACGCAGGCAGGGTGAAGAGATGCAATTTCAAACGCTGGCTGAAGAAAATATCAACCAGTTTAAGAGCAACGAAGTCAAAAAAGTCATTTCGCCATGCCCGCATTGCCTGCACACGATGAATCGCGAATACCCGACGCTGGACGACGATCTTGCACTCGACGTAATCCATCATTCATCGCTCATCGGCGAATTGATGAACAAAAATTTGATTCAGGTAGAGAAAAGAAACGGCGCGGAAACGACTTTTCATGACCCGTGCTATCTCGGGCGTTATGAAAAAATCTATGATGCGCCGCGAAACGTTGTGCAAGCGACGGGCTTGAAGATTACGGAAATGACGAGACACGGCGAACGCTCAATGTGCTGCGGCGGGGGCAATGCCGGCTTCAATCGCGAGCAAGACGTGAAAAAACGCGTCGACCAGGTGCGCAAAGATCAAGTTCGCGAGACCGGCGCCAAGCTGCTCGTCACCGCTTGTCCGGAATGCAAAATGATGTTAAACGCCGCAGTGGAAGAAACGAAGGACATTGCGGAAGTTGTTGCCGACGCGCTGGTTGAAAACGGTTAGAAACTTTTGGGAACGCATTTTCTCCGCAGCTTTCTCGTTAATGGAATTTTAGAATTGGTGACTTTTTAAGCCAAGGTTATCCCGATACATAAATCTGGCGTTGCAATAGCACGAGGAACCTCAAGGGGAAACAAATCTTGAAAATGAGAAAGCCTTAAGGCTTTTTCTTGAATCAAAGATTTTCAGCACACGCTCACCCTAAACCATTTTCCGCCCTAAGTTTAACAAAATCAACATCCCAAAAACTCTTTTCGTTCGTGGCCCGAAGCTTGCCTAAGGTTTGTACTAAAAAAAAGCTTAGAACAAACACCAAGATATGAGCAGGTGTAACTCGGGAGTTGGAGCGATGAAAAATTTGGTGATTTTGGGGGCGGGCACGGCGGGAACGATCATGGCGAATCGTTTGGCCCCGGCATTGGATAGCGCCGAGTGGCGGATCACAATCGTTGATCAGGAAGAATGCCACTACTACCAGCCAGGTTTTTTGTTCATCCCTTTTGGCATTTACAAACGAGATGATGTCATCCGTCCCAGACGCGATTATCTTCCCCCCAACGTTGAACTTATCTTGTCGCCAATTGAAATCATCGAGCCGGACAAAAATCGGGTAACGTTGAAAGACGGACGCAATTTGCCCTACGATTATCTGATCGTCGCAACCGGTTCTCGCATTAATCCCGAAGAAACCGAAGGCATGTCGGACGGCGGTTGGCGCCAAAATATTTTTGATTTCTACACCCTCGACGGCGCCGTCGCATTGGCCAATCACCTCAAATATTGGCAGGGCGGACGCATGGTCGTCAACATCGTTGAAATGCCGATCAAATGCCCCGTCGCGCCGCTGGAATTCGTTTTCCTGGCCGATTGGTGGCTGACGGAGCAAGGCCTCCGCAACAAAGTCGATCTCACTTTTGTCACCCCGCTGCCCGGCGCTTTCACCAAGCCGAAGGCTTCGAAATACCTGGGCGATTTTCTCAAAAACAAAGGCGTGACGCTTGTGCCGGAATTTAACATTGAGCGCGTCGACGCGGGTGCAAACAAGATCGTCTCCTACGATGAAAAAGAAATCGAATACGATCTGCTGGTCACTGTCCCGACAAACATGGGCGACGAATTGATCGAGCGTTCCGAAATGGGCGACGAGCTCAATTTCATCCCGACTGATCGACACACTCTGCGCTCAAAAGCGCACGACAACATTTTCGTGATCGGCGACGCAACGGATTTGCCTTCTTCCAAAGCGGGCTCCGTAGCGCATTTTCAGTCCGAAATTCTTTACGAAAATGTTCTGCGCGCCATCGACGGCAGGCCGCTCCTGTCACAATTCGACGGCCACGCCAACTGCTTCATAGAATCCGGTTTCGGCAAAGGCATTTTGATCGATTTCAACTACGACGTTGAACCGTTGCCTGGCAAATTTCCGCTGCCGGGCGTCGGACCGTTCTCGCTTTTGGAAGAGACAAAAATGAACCACTGGGGCAAAATGATGTTCCGCTGGGTTTATTGGAATCTGCTTCTGAAAGGGGCTGAATTGCCGATTGAAGCGCAGATGAATATGGCGGGGAAAAGACGATGAACGGAGCGGCGGCGACAATGAAAAATCAGACGATTGAAACGCAATTAGCCGAGATCAACGAAAAGCTCGGTTTCCTCACTGAACAAATGCAGATTCAGGCGCAGCGGCAGCGGGAAATGCAGGAATTAAAAGACGATCTCAGCCGAATCGCAGCCGACGTTATGCAGACGGCGACGACGGAATTAGACGAAGTCGCCGGACATTTTACCACGCAAGATTTGCTTTTCCTGTTGAAAAAGCTGCTGCGCAACACGCGCAATTTAAACGCTTTGCTGGACAAATTCGAAAGCGCCCGGATGTTTTTGGAAGACGCAACGCCGATTTCCAAACAGGCGTTTTTTGAGTTGCTGGAAACGTTGGACGAAATGGACAAAAAAGGCTATTTCGCATTTTTCCGAGAGTTCGGCGCGATCATCGACCGCATCGTCACTTCGTTTTCCGCGGGGGACGTCAAGGCGTTGGGCGACAACATCGTGACGATTATGCTTACGCTGAAAAACCTGACGCAGCCGGACATGCTTGCGGCGATGAACAACGCGGTTTCCGTTTATAAAAATCTCGATCTCGACGTGGCGCACGACGCTTCTTACTGGAAAATCGCGAAGGAATTGAAAACGCCGGAAATGCGCCAGGGCGTTGCGTTTGGCGTCGCGTTTTTGAAATCGCTTTCGAAAGAAAGAATAGTATTACAACGTTAAGTCCTCCTGAGCGCGCAATAAAAGAGTCGTTCTCGTTCCAATGCTTTGCGTTGGAATGCAGCCCCCGGCGCTTCGCGCCGATTCATTTAGGTTCAAAATTGTGCGGACGGAACCGGCGCGAAGCGCCGGAAGCTGCATGACCACGCGAAGCATGGTCACGAGAATGCCAGACTTAACGTTGTAATAATAGACAATCATCAAAATTCAAACGGCTATTAAAATAAGGAGAACCAAAATGGAAACGACGATGAATGGTGTTGTACTGGACACTGACGGTTTTCTCGCGGATTACACGACATGGGACGAGAGCCTCGCCCATAAATTCGCCGAGGAAGAAGAAATCTATGAATTGACCGAGCGCCATTGGGACGTGATCAATTATATGCGCAAGGAATTCGCCGCAAAAGGCGATGTTCCGACGATTCGCAGACTCAAGAAAAGCGGCGGCATTCCGACCAAGGAATTGTACGCGCTTTTCCCAAAAGGCCCGGCCAAGAAAGCCGCGAAAATCGCAGGCTTGCCGAAGCCCAAAGGCTGCATTTGACGAATAAGACGGAGCAATTCTCTTAACCACGAATTCTCAGACTCGCAATGCGCCGCGCTTAACTTAGGTTTATGCAAGAATGATAAAAGGTAGAGAACATGGATAGCCTTTTTGAAGCCCTCAGAACCATGACTATCGGCGATTTTTTACGCCTATTAGCGCTTATGACGCCCGCAATTGCTGCAATCTGGGCTGCATTTCGCTGGGCGTACGGCGCACGCCTAAAGATTGTTGAAACGAGTTTATCCGAACTTCGAAGTGATTTCGATCGGAAACTCTTGAGAGAACTTGATAAGATCAAGGAACAGCATTCGAGCCAGGTGCAGAGTACGATAACAGAGCTGAAAGAGTCGGAGAATCGTTGTGAAAGACTGTTAGCAGATCTCGAATCTTTACATCGCGCGTCTCGGAATCTCTCAGGCGGCAAACCTTCCGAATTCACTAAACTCTGGCGGGAACTCGATCTCAGATATTTTAGACGAAAGAAAATGCTTGAGTTCCAAGGACGAATTCAGAGAGATTCAGTCGGCGATATCCCCTAAGCAGATAATGAAAGGCAAAAGATAGCATAGCAAAGGCGTAAGCGATATTGCATCGAGGGAGAATCATAATGAAGGGAGAACGGAAAAATGGAAGAAAACGGAAAAATCAATAAAGTCTCGATCATCATTTCCAAAGGCTCGCTGGATGGCGTTTATCCGGGCTTGATTATGGCGAACGGCGCGCGCATGGAAGGGATTGAAGCCACGGTCTTTTTTACTTTTTTCGGACTTGAAGCCATCATGAAAAAGCGCATGAAGCACCTCAAGGTGGCGACGGTGGGCAATCCGGCCATGCACATCCCGACGCTGCTCGGCGGGTTGCCGGGCATGTCCGCGCTGGCAACCAAAATGATGACGAAGGAAATGGACAAACTGGACATTCCGCCCGTCGACGAGTTCATCGAAATGCTCCACGACGCAGGCGCAAAACTCTACGCCTGCAAGGCCACCGTTGACATGTTTCATTTGTCGATGGACGACTTTTGCGAAGAAGTTGAGGACGTGATCAACGTCGGGACGTTTTACGAGAAATCCGCCGGCGCTCAGATCATTTTTACCTGAGATTCCGGTGCAATGCCGAGGTCATCTAAATTACTGCACTCAACCCCAAATCAAAGTTATGCACATGTTTGACGTTTTAGAGCGTATCCGGAAAGTCTCCAATTGTCATGCTGGAAGCATCTTTTTTAGTCTTTTCCGCAAAAGTTGCGGGAACGTTCACGCCTGGCTACCCAAAAAAGATTCCTGCGGAATGACAAAAAAAGACTTTCCAAATACGCTCTTAGCGAATCGCCGCCCGAACGCCTGCTTTCTCTTTGTGCTTATTTTCCTGCTGGCGAAAATGGAGTTCGGATATGCCGGCGATATCTTTGTCGGCGAAAGCGCAAAGTTCAAAACCATTCGTGCAGCGTTGGAGCATGCCGCCCCGGGAGATCGCATCTTTGTCCAGGCGGGAACTTATCGCGAAGGGAGCGTCGTTATTTCGAAACCGGTGGAATTGCTTGGCGAGTCCGGCGCAATCATCGACGGCGAAAAGAAACACCAACCGCTTTTGATTACGGCTGACAACGTTCGAATTTCCGGGTTCACAATTCGTGACGTCGGCGTCAGTTATGTCGACGACAATGCGGCGATCAAGGTCGCAAACGCGGAAAACGTCATCATTGAAAACAATTTGTTTGATGACGCTTTTTTTGGCGTTTACCTGGCTAAAGCTTCAAACGTCCGCATCGAGAATAACATTTTTGCCGGGGAAGCGCGGCGGGAGGCAAATTCCGGCAACGGCGTTCACGCCTGGAGCAGCGAAAACATTCAGATTTTTGACAATACGATTTCCGGGCACCGCGACGGCATTTACCTGGAGTTCGTCGAAAAGAGCAATGTGCGCGGCAATCTGAGCGAAAATAATTTGCGCTACGGGTTGCATTTCATGTTTTCACATGACAATGAGTACACGGAAAACACTTTCCGACATAACGGGGCAGGCGTCGCGGTGATGTACACCAAGCGCGTGCTCATGCGGCGAAATCGCTTCGAGAGGAATTGGGGTTCAGCTTCTTACGGCCTGCTTCTTAAGGAAATTAACGACAGCCAAATCACAGAAAACGTTTTTGCCGAGAACTCCATCGGCATTTATACAGAAGCGTCGAATCGTCTGCACGTCTTCAAAAACACATTTCGGCAAAACGGCTGGGCGGTCAAAATCATGGCCAACTCGATGGACAACAAATTTGAGAAGAATAATTTTCTCGATAATTCCTTCGAAGTCGCCACCAATAGCCGCCAGAATTTCAACACATTTTCCGGCAATTTTTGGAGCCGCTACAAAGGCTACGATTTGGAACGCGACGGGATTGGCGACCAGCCGCACCGGCCCGTGAGATTATTTTCGATTTTGGTTGAAAAACAAGCGCCGGCGCTCATCCTGATGCGCAGCGTTTTCATTGATTTACTTGACGTAGCCGAACGCGCTTTTCCAGTGCTCACGCCGGAAACGCTGCTCGATCAAGAACCTGCAATGCGGAAGTTCAACCTGCCGCATACGACTCCCAAAAGCCAGGTGGCCGAAGTCTTAACTGGTCAAAGAAGGTGAGCGTTTTGTTGAAAGCCGTCTTTACAGTATTCGTCTCCATCCACGGCCTGATCCATTTGCTTGGCTTCGCTAAGGAGTGGCGACTCTCGGACTCGACTCAGGTTTCCGGGAAAACACTTTTTCATATTGGCGAAGGCGCGTCAAAGGCAATGGGGGTTTTGTGGTTATTGGCTTGCCTGATTTTCCTGGCTTCAGCTTCCGCCTATGCGCTCAAAATTGAATGGTGGTGGATGATTGTCGCTGTCGGCCTCATCGTCTCGCAAACGCTGATTGTCATCTATTGGGTCGACGCAAAGTTCGGAACCATCGCCAACATCATTATTTTCACTGCGATTATTCTCTCGCTTTGGGCGTGAAATTTCAAAGAGCGGGAAAAGCAGATTACAAGGGAACGGGAAATGATTACAATTAAAAATCTCAAAAAACGCTTCGGCAAATTGACCGTTTTGAATGACGTTGATTTGAAAATCGAGCGTTCGCGGATTACGGCGATTGTCGGCCCGAACAGTGCGGGTAAATCCACGCTCATCAAGTCGATTCTTGGCTTGGTCAAGCCGGACTCGGGCGATATTTTCGTGGAGGAAAATCGTCTAAACGGCGACTGGCGCTATCGCAAAGACATCGGCTACATGCCGCAGATCGCGCAGTACCCCGAAAACCTCAAAGTCCGAGAAATCCTGGACATGCTAAAGGATTTACGCCAGACCAGCGACGCGCTTGATGAAAGCCTGATCGAAGCGTTTGGGCTGGAAAGTGAAATGAACAAGCCTTTCGGAGCCTTGTCCGGCGGCACGCGACAGAAAGTCAGCGCGGTAATTGCGTTTATTTTCAACCCGCAAATTCTCATCCTGGACGAACCGTCCGCCGGCCTTGATCCGGTTTCGAGCCTCAAGCTCAAACAAAAAATCCTGGCGAAAAAACAGGAAGGCAAAACCCTGATTTTGACGACACATCTTATGGCGGAGGTTGAGGCTATGGCTGAAAATATCGTTCTGTTGATGGACGGGCGCGTTTTATTTCAGGGCGACGCCGAAGCATTGCGCAAGGCAAGCGGGCGCTATGATTTGGAAGAAGCGATTGCGAATCTTTTGGAGAAGGAGGCGGCGGCATGAACGCAACGGCAAAGGTAATGAAATTTGAGCTTTATGATTTGGCGCGAAGCAAATGGCTCCTCTTTTACAGCCTGTTTTTTTTCCTCATAACAGATGCCTTGTTCCGCTTTGGCGAGGGCGGCGTGAAAGTGATTTTGAGCGTGATGAACGTCGTATTATTCGTCATCCCGCTGGTTTCCATCGTTTTCGGCGTGATTTTTTACTACAACTCACGCGAATTTCAAACGTTGTTGCTCACTCAGCCTTTGGAAAGAAAGGCGCTGTTCAAAGGCATGTACCTAGGCGTTGCGTCTCCTTTGGTCGCGGCATTCTTGATTGGGACGAGTCTGCCGTTTCTGGTTCACAATGCCGTCAGTGAAAATCTGTCAGTCTTACTTACGCTCTTACTTGCCGGCGGCGCGCTTACGCTCACCTTTGTCTCTCTTGCCTTTTGGGTCGCGACCACGTTCGATGAAAAAATCAAGAGCTTCGGCTTCGCGATTCTGCTTTGGCTGTTTTTGGCCGTTATTTTTGACGGTTTGGTATTGCTGTTTGCGTTCATTTTCGCGGACTATCCTCTTGAGAAAGGCATGATCGCCGTCAGTTTGATGAACCCAATCGACCTCGCCCGCATCATGCTTTTGATGCAGACCGACTACTCCGCATTAATGGGGTACACCGGTGCAATTTTCAATAAATTTTTTGGCGGGAATTGGGGAATTGTCGCAGCCGGCTCATTCATGGTTTTCTGGACATTGTTGCCGCTGGCCAGGGCGATGAAGAAATTTGGGCGAAAGGATATGTAGCTGGCGTTACGCACGCCAACGCAAAAAATGGAGTGCAAGGCTTGCCTTGCTATTCCTCCGCGGCTTTTTCAAGCTTTTTTGTTAAACGTTCTGAATTTGCCGTTTCTTTGCGGGCGTAAGGCAAAAAGCAAAGCAAGCTTTGCACTCCTTATTTTTCGGCGGCGCGTAACATCAATTATTAAGCTTTTTTCTATGGCTTTCCTCCAACCGTGCAAACATTTTTTTCACGTCCTGATAACCGCCGACGGCTACCCAAACGGCCATGCCGGAAAACGCGAGAATGGTTACGATAAAAATAATTTTCCAAAACAGAATCCAGAATTCCATCATTGGCCTCCTTCTTTATTCTTATCAGGAAATAATAGCGATCCTGCGACCATCATAATGAGCGTAAAAGCCACGGTGATCAAGCCAATGTCCGCGCCGGTTAATTCCACGCCGAAAACAACGTCCAGCCCGAAGAATTTCTTGACCGGTTCGAGGCCGATGATCGCGGTCATTCCGCTGAGCAGCGCCAAAGTTGCTCCGGTTGAGCTGGCGCGCTTCCAATACAACCCGGCAAACAAAAGCGCAAATGCACCGGTAAAATAGATCGCGCCAGTGACTGCCATGTAGTCCCAAATATCGTCTCTGCCTTCGTACACCAGCCCCCAATAGAGAATGTAAACGCCAATCGCGACGATCAAGATTCTCGTCAATTTGATTCGGCTGGCCGTGCTCATTTTTTTCTTTTTAAGCGGAGCGACAATGTCTTGCGTAATCACCGAACTCCACGCCAAAAGATAGCTGTCATGGGTGGACATGAAGGCGGCGATCATGGCTGCTGTGATTATGCCGATAAGGCCTGCCGGCAAAATTCTGCCGAGAAAAACCGGCATGGCGTAAAGATTGTTTAACGGCTCCGTCGTGCCGTTCTCTGGGAAAAAGAGCGCTTTTAGCTCTGGGGCTTGCGTCATAATCAGAACGAAGGCGCCGATTCCCCAAAAATACGGGATCATAAAACGAATCATGAACGACAGCGACGACCATTTATATTGCCGCTTCACAACAGTCTCGCTTTCTGCGGCCAAGGCGCGTGCAACGGCGGTCGGCCAAATGGCGCAACTCACAAGTCCGGCGGTAAAAGCCATCCACAAAACGTAATTTGGCCCAAAACCGCCGCCTTCGACGAGCGGATTAAATCCGGCTTCACCCATGTGCTCGACGATGACGTTAAAAATATTATCCCAACCTAAAGTATAAATTGTCAAGATTGTGCCGATGACCAACCCAAAGGAGAGAACGACGAATTGAATGTAGTCCGTGATGACCACCGAGACCATTCCGCCCATAACGGTGTAGACCAGCACCAACGTCAACAAAACGATCATCACGACAGGCAGGGCGTAGCCGGTTGCGGACATGCCCGTAATTCCGACAATAAACATGGAGCCGACTTTGAGAAACAAGCCCATGTTCAGCACGCCGCCAAGCGTGAGCATAATCCCGCCCAAAATGCGAGTTCTACGCCCGAAGCGTTTTTCATAGAATTCCGGGATTGTCAGCACTTCAAGTTTACGCAGACGCGCAACGATAAAGCCTGAAATTCCGACTAGAAATGTGACAATCCCCGCAACCAACGCAATGTGAAAGGCGGCGAACCCGCCGGTAAAGCCTTTTTGAGCGCTATACATGACGGTGACGAGGCCGAGCTCCGTGCCGGTCATCGTGGCAATCGCCAGCTTGGTTCCCAATGCACGCCCGGCGCCGATGTAGTCGGTCATATTGGTGATATATTTCCGGGCAATCAGACCGATGACCAGAGAAATGCTCAAATAGATGACGACAATCACCCAATCGAACGCCGTAAAATTCGTTTGGCTCAAGACCGATTCAAAATTGCCTTGCATTCTTCCCTCCGTATTCAAGAGCAGATCAAGGTTGGAGTCTTAACGAAATCGGCGTTGAATGTCCATCGCTTCCGTGCGAAAAGCGCTTATTGTCATTTGTGTAAAACTGTTTTATATTTCACGCGCCGCCCCCGACCAAACACGTCTTCCAACCACTTTTGAACAAATAAAGCGCTTGCTCAGGCGCCGTTACACAAGTAATCTCGCGTGGTGCATATCCGGTGCAGCTCTGCGATACAACAATGGAAAGCGGGTAACCATGGCATTTGAATTTTTCACAAAAAGAACGATTGAATTCGCCGACACGGATATGGCCGGGATCGTTCATTTCAGCCGATTCTTTGTTTTTATGGAAACGGCGGAGACGGAATTTCTGGAATCGATTGACGTTCTCCGCGCTTTCCTGCAAAAGGGGAGCGCGCTTCTGATGCCGCGAGTATCAGCAGAGTGTGATTTCCAACATCCGGCAAAATTCGGGGACGTTCTCGACGTCCACACGATGATCAAAAGAAAGGGGCGCACTTCGTTGACCTATCGCCACATTTTTCAAAAAGACGGGCGGATTATTGCGAAGGGCGAAGTAACCTCGGTTTGTTGTCGGAAGGACGGATCGGGAAAGATTCATTCGGCGCCAATTCCGGAATCCATCAGTTCGAAAATTGAAGAAGCGCCGCTTTAGATTGAAAATAATCGCCGTTTTCATTCGCTTGCTTTTTTAACGCTCCCGCAATAGATTGGCGGCCTTTCAAGACATTTTTTAATTTGTATCCTTTGAGGAGGAGACTATGAGCACCAACATTGTTGATTTGCTGGGGAAAGAAGCAGAGGATTTGCTGGGATATGAAGCAAAAGTCTCCGCTGACAATTTTCACCTTCCCGGCCCGGATTTCGTCGACCGCGTGATGGCGACTTCTGACCGGCCCGCCGCCGTTTTGCGCAACATGCAATTATTATTCAATTCCGGGCGGCTGGGCGGCTCGGGCTTTGTTTCAATTTTGCCGGTCGATCAGGGCATCGAGCACTCCGCGGGAGCGTCCTTTGCGCCAAATCCGATTTATTTTGATCCGGAAAATATTGTCAAACTGGCCATCGAAGGCGGCTGTAACGCCGTTGCATCTACGCTGGGCGTACTCGGCGCGGTTAATAGAAAATACGCTCATAAGATTCCGTTTCTGGTCAAGCTCAATCACAATGAATTGATGACCTACCCGAACAAATACGACCAGATTCTTTTCGCCAGCGTCGATCAAGCATTCGACATGGGCGCAGTCGCCGTCGGCGCAACGATTTATTTCGGCTCAGAAGAAAGCAATCGTCAGATTATCGAGATCAGCGAAGCGTTCCAGTACGCGCATGAACTGGGACTCGTTACTGTACTCTGGTGCTACTTGAGAAACTCTTCCTTTAAGATCGGCGGCACGGATTATCACGCCGCTGCGGACGTGACCAGCCAGGCCAACCACCTCGGCGTCACCATCGAAGCCGACATCATCAAGCAAAAACAAGCCACCAACAACGGCGGTTATGATGCGATTGGATTTGGCAAAACCCATCCAAAAGTTTATTCAGAACTTTCTAGCGACCACCCGATTGATCTCACGCGCTACCAGGTCATGGGCTGTTATATGGGCCGCGCCGGGCTGATCAACAGCGGCGGTTCATCCGGCGGCGAATCGGACAAAGCGCAGGCGGTAAAAACTGCCGTAATCAACAAACGCGCCGGAGGAATGGGATTGATTTCCGGACGCAAAGCATTTCAACGCCCCATGAACGAAGGCGTCGACCTGCTCAACGCGATCCAGGACGTTTTTCTGGACGAAAGCATCACTCCCGCATAATTCATTTTAGAATACTGAAAAAGCGCAGACTTCCTGATTTTACATCAAAGCTGCGCTTTTTTATTTTCAGGCTGTAAAATTTTTCAAAAATTATATTGTGCGCGACAAAACACGGGAAGAGCCATGCGAAGGAATTTAGGGGCAATTATTTGCGCCGTCTCACTTTTCTTTAGCTGTCAATCCGAAGGTGAAAAAACGACGCTTAAAGTTATGAAACCAGCCATAAACTGCGCCCATCGCGGCGCTTCGGGGCATGCGCCGGAAAACACATTGATCGCCATGACCAAAGCGATTGAAATGGGCGCGGCAATGTCAGAGGTTGACGTGCAGCAAACTGCGGACAATCGCTTGGTTCTCTTCCACGACGATGAACTTGAGCGTACTTCGAACGGCGAAGGCAATCTCTATGAAAAAACGTATGAGGAATTAAGAAATCTCGACGCCGGTCGTTGGTACGGAGAAGAGTTTGCCGGGGAGAAAATCGCAACTTTGGAAGAAGTCATCGCCCACGTCCGCGGGAAAATGAAATTGAACGTTGAAGTCAAATTGCACGGCAATGAAAATAACGTCGAGCAGTTGGTCGTTGACCTCATCCGGCGGGAAAATTTCGGAGACCAGTGCGTCGTGACTTCTTTCGGTCACCAAGAAGCGGAGAATATCAAAAAATTAGCTCCGGAACTGACGGTCGGCTATATTTTTGGCCGAGACGGTTTTCATGAGGGCGTGTTTTCCGGGCCGGTCGATTTGCTGAGTGCAAATTATCGGTTAGTTGATCAAGCGTTCATGGAAAAAGCGCGCGCCGCAGGCAAAGAAGTGCATGTTTGGACGGTGAACGACAAAGAAACAATGCGCAAAATGATGCGCGTCGGCGTGGACGCGATTCTCACCGATTATCCGGATCGTCTTGCTGATGTGCTCGCTGAAATTGAAGAGTAACTTCTGAAAACGCCGAAAGATGGGCAATCTCTCCGAACAAAAACTTTTAGATAAAATACACCTGACCCGCCTGGATCAGAAAATCACCCGCTGGATGGCAGGCGTTGGGGTTATATTTCTACGCGTCGGCTTGGGAGTGGTGTTTATCTGGTTTGGCGCATTGAAATTTTTTCCGGGACTAAGCCCGGCGGAAAATCTGGTTCGAAACACAATCTATTTTGTCAATCCAGACCTGTTTATTCCGGTTCTCGCGTTATGGGAGGTGTTGATTGGCGTCGGTTTGGTGACGGGGAAATTCATGCGCTTAACTTTGTTGCTTCTTTTCCTGCAAATGCCCGGCACGGCGCTTCCGCTGCTCATTCTACCGAACGTCGTTTGGACGACCTTTCCATACGGCCTGACAATGGAGGGGCAATACATCGTTAAGAATCTTGTACTCATTGGCGCCGGATTGGTTTTGGGCGGCACGGTTCGCGGCGGCAAATTGAATCCCGACCCGGTTTAAAGAAAAAGAACTAAATTGGGCTCGCGTAGAGCGTAAATCCCGCCCATTGATAAGGTTGAAACTCCGGGTTCGCCAACAAAGTTTTCTGCGCCGCTTGCAGCGCTTCGGACGGCGATTTCCCCCGAATACGGTTTTGATGATAATCAATCATCAAAGCGCGCGTCGCCTTGTCGTCGGCTCTGCAAATGCTCAACAGTACCGCCTTCGCGCCCGCTTCAAGAAAAGCGCCGGGCAGGCCAAGAATATCGTCACCGGCCAATTGTACGTCGTCGACCTCGGTTGGCCGCCAGCCGCAGGAACAGGCGCTCAGGATAACTTCATCGAACTGCATTCCGGAATCGGCTATCTCCGCCGCATCTATTCTGCCGTCCGACAGCAACAATCCCGAAGTCATCGGCTCGGACGCTTCAAACTCGCCATGACAAGCGACATGCAGCACGCTGTTCCTCGCGTCGTTTCTTTCCAAAATATCTCGAAAGTTCTTCTCACTTGCTTGTTCCTGCTGAAAATTCTCGACGCTCTTCCGGGCGGATCGATGCAATTCGCCGATTTTCTTGACTTCTATTGCCGACTCAGACAAAGCGCCGATTCCGTCATATTGCGGATCGCCGAAAAGGACGACTTTGTCGTTCTCGAAATCTGTTCCACTCAGCATTTTCAAGCTCGACAGGTTCGGCAAAACGCAGATCGGAATGTATTCAAAAAGTCGCTTACCAGCATAAGTTATGCTCCCCCACGGCAACAAGTGCAATTCCTTGTGAGGAACAATAACAAGGTTTTTAGCCTGAAACGCTTTTTGTAAAAGCTGTTCCGGTATGAATTTATCGGCGTTTAACCCGAGTTCCGCCGGATCGTAATGAAAATCAAAAGCCTGATCTTTTCGATAGAGATTTGCGATATATTCACTTAAAGCGCCGCCGTCCGTTTGCAATAATTTTTGATCAAACGGCAAACAAGCCGTTTCAGCTTTTCCGTCTTTTAGCAAGACATGATAGATTTTGTCATCTGTCCTATACAAATTGAGAACGGCTGTGCTCTTTTCAGTAACAAGCTTGAGAATTTCAGCGAAATCTAATGACGGGGGCTCCGTGATATGCCCCCAGCGCGGATCAGCGTAGCGGATTTTTTCCAGCACCGTTTTTCGCTCCGCCAACAGCACCTCTCGTTCAGCGCCGAGCTTGCCATCTGCGTCGCCTTCACGATAAGCCTGATATTCCAGCGCGTCAATTCGGCGCGTCAGAGCGTGCAAATTTCGTTTCGCCTGATCGTCGCTGCGAGCACCTTCCTGATTGCCAACGCTCAAGGCGGCCGTCAAAGTGCGCGCCTTGACCATTTCGATAAATTCACAAGCCGTTTTCTCATCCTGAAGTTTTACCGCCAAGCGAATCGCAGCGTTAAAAGCGGGAATTTTGTCATTCAAATAGGTGCTGTCGAGGCGATAACCGAGCGGGGATTTGCGGAGATTGTCGATGATTTTCGCCGCTTGTCGAAAAGCGTCTAAGGCTTGTTCGCGCTGACTTTTCGCTGCGAGAATTTGCGCCTTTAAAAAGAGGGTTTTCCATGAAACGTCCGGATCGGGATGCTTGCCGTGCTCTGAAATTGCTTGATTGACAAAAGCCAAAGCTTCGTCGAACTGCTCCAAGCCAAACAGCGCTTCGGCTTTGATCTTCCATAGTACGGCGAGTTTGGGGCGGAGAAGAATGTTTTGGTGAAACGCCGGTTCAACGCGGCCAACGATCTCCAGACTTTCCTGGAATTTCCCCTGAGCCGCATAAATGGCGGCGATTTGAGAATGAATGGCTTCAGCGCTGCCGGTTTTTTCGTATTCCGGCAGGACTTTTTGAAAAAGCCTCAACGCTTCGTCATAATCGCCGTTGGTTTTGTTGACAAGACCGCGATAAAAATCCAACTCCAGGCGTGCGCGATACAACTCGGCGGCGTCCACCCCGCGCTTGCCGTCGCCCGCGCCGGTTTGAATGTCCTGAATCGACTGCATGACGGCGGACAGAAAGCCATGTTCCGGCGAAGCATCACCCTGAATCAGCGGGGCGACGGCGTCAGCAGCTTCTGCAAGCTCCTGTTTCGCGCGTGGCGTATCGCCGAGCCAGTGCAGCAAATCCGCTCTGTCAAGAATAACACGCGCCATTTTAGGAACGTCGTTTTCCGAGCGAAAAACGTCCCGAACTTCGGCGAGCGTGACCAGTGCTTCGTTGAATCGCGCCTGTTGCAGCATCGCCGGGATTTGTGAGCGTTTGGCGTCGGCGAGCTGTATTGGAGATAAATATTTTTCCGAATAAGTGACCGCCTCTTCACGCAGCACGTTTGCCGCCGCATTTTGCTCTCCTCCGGCTTCGAGAATATCAGCACAGCGAAAAAGCGAATTGACCAAAGGCTGCACAATCGGCGGCAGATCGTAAGGCGAATCCGGAAACTGCGCATTGTGTCGCTTGGCAAGATCGACGTGTTGTTTTTGCGCTTCGATCAATTCTCTAAACAAGCGTTCGGTTTCGGCGAGATTCTGCGCTTTTTGCGCCGTTTCAGCTTCGAAGAAAAGCTGAGTGACTTTTTTGCCCTGCTCAAACATTTGCATGAGTGCGGCGAATTTGTCTTCCTGTTCTGGCATTGCGCTTAAAATCGTTTTATTTTTCCAAGCATCCAAGATGCTTGATTCTGGTCGCGCGTCAGGCGCGTCTTTAGTATTAAAAGGAGACAGCAAAGTGTTCAAATTGATCTCATTAATTCTATTCTTTTTCACTGCGCTTGTCAATGCGCAAACGCCGCCGGACCCTTCAACATTATTAAAAAACGCTGTCGCCTACCACGACCCTGACGGGGCTTTCTTGCAGAGCAAGGTCAAACTCGTTCTGGCGGAAACCGGCCCGAACAACCGCAATCGCGAAACGACGATTGTTTTCGATTTTCCCAACAGCGTTTTTCACGCTTCTTCAAAGAATGACGGGCGGGTGATCGAATACATCGTGCAAAACGACAGCGCGGTTGTCAAGATTGACGGTTCAACCGACATTTCCGAAGAAGACAAAAAGAAATTTCGTATTCGTCCCAATCGCGCGCAATTCATGCGGAATTACTACGCCTATCTTTACGGCCTGCCGATGAAGCTGGACGATCCCGGAACCATCATTGATCCCGAAATCAAAAAAACGCAATACGACGGTAAGGATGTTTTTGCGCTGAAAGTGACTTACGAAGCGGAAGTCGGCGGCGACACCTGGTATTTTTATTTCGACGTCTCCAGTTCGGCAATGGTCGGCTATCGTTTTTATCATGACGAATCCAAAAATGACGGTGAATACATTACGCTCGCTGGCGAAGCGACCGCCGGAAAGTTCCGCTTGCCCAAAACGCGAAAATGGTACATGCATCAGGACGATAAGTTCTTAGGCACGGATGAAATTGTGAAATTTGAGATCATACGATAAAGCGCAACTATTCATCCCGCCTTGTCATTCTGTAGGAATCTTTTTAGTCGCAAGTACAGAACTTTTGGAACGATCAGATTTGAGGTCAAAAAAGATGCTTCCAGCATGACATTGAACCGTTAGAATAAAACTTTGAGAAACTCATGAAAAAGCTATTTTTACCTTTGATTTTTATTGCCGCTCTTCACATCGTCTCCCTCTCTGCACAGCCCCAAATCTACCTCGTCCGCCACGCTGAAAAACTGGACAATTGGCCGGGAGGCATGGCCGGGCAATTTCAGCCATTAAGTGCGGAAGGACTCAAAACCGCCGACCGCCTCGCCGCACATTTTGAGGAAGGCCAAATCAAAGCGGTTTTTAGCAGCGCCACGACGCGCACTTTGCACACGGCTTTCCCAGTCGCTCAAAAAATGGGATTGCAACCGCAAATCACCCGCGCTTGCAGCGACACATCAAAAATCTCCGAATTTCTGCAAGAGTTGCAGTCGAAGTTCAAGCCTTCGGATACAGTTCTCATTGTGTCACACTCTAACATCGTGCCGTATTTTCTCATCAAATCCGGGTTAAGCGCTGAATGCCAAGACGCGATGGGCTTCTCCACCTCGACGAGCCATACCTGGCTCCTGACCGATTTTTACGGCGAGTTGTTTTATGTCGCCGATTTGAAAAAGGCGAATAAATCATGCGGTGATTTTAAAAGAATTAAGTTTTGACATCCCGGGCGCTTGGGAACGATCCCAAATTACGCCCGGGAAACATCGCTTTTACGATTCAATATTTGGAAGAAGAATGCAGAAATCTCACAAAATCACTATGCTTGGAACTGGCCTGATCGGCATGTTTTACACCATGACTTTGCACGGTCAGCGCCGCAGAGACCGCGTCCACACTGTGTTTTCGCAAACGGAAGAACGGGCAAGCGCCTTCGCGAAAGATTGGGATATTCCGAAGTTTACGACCAACCTGGCGGAAGCCGTCAATGATCCTGAAACGGACGTTGTAATACTTGGCTTGCCAAACCATTTACACGAAGAAGCGGTGACGTTAACCGCCGAAGCCGGGAAAGCGATGCTCTGCACAAAACCGCTGGGCAGAACGGCGGCGGAAGCGAAGCGGATGCTCGAAACGGTTGAAAAAGCCGGAATTTTCACAGGTTATCTTGAAGATCTAGTTTATACGCCGAAAACCTTGAAAGCGCTAAAGTCCGTGCAAGGCGGTGCGCTGGGCGACATACTCTGGGTGCGTTCGCGCGAAACCCATCCCGGGCCGCATAGCGCCTGGTTTTGGGACAAGGAACAGGCGGGCGGCGGCGCGATCATCGACATGGGCTGCCATTGCGTTGAAATCATTCGCAATTTTGTCGGCAAGGACATTAAGCCGGTCGAAGCGATGTGCTGGGCGGATACGCTCGTGCATCCCATCGACGCGGAGGATCACGGCGTTGGGCTTGTGCGTTTTGAGAACGGCGCGCTGGGGCAATTTGAAGTGAGCTGGGCGTTTCGCGGCGGCATGGATTTGCGCGACGAAGTGGCCGGAACCGAAGGCACGATCTGGCTCAATCACTTTTTGCGCACCGGCTTCGAAATGTACTCGACCGGCGGCAGCGGCGGCTATGTGGCGGAAAAAGCGGAGCAAGAAAGCGGCTGGCTTTTCCCGGTCGGCGATGAAGTCGCGGAGCTTGGCTACGTTCACATGTTTGACGATATGTTCAACGCAATGGACGAAAACCGCGCGCCGATGGAGACCTTTTACGACGGCTATGTTGTGAATGCAGTTATTGACGCGATTTATCGTTCCGCCGAGACGCGAAAATGGGAGCCAATCGAGTTGGAAATCTGGCGCGGCAAGGAAGACGTGCCGAAAATCTCCGGGGTTGTGAGCGAGTACGACGGCAAAATCGTTATCAAGCAGGAAAGAATGCCGGACGGCAAAACGAAGATGATTTTGAAGGACAAGGAGAGCGGGCAATACGCCAATGTATTTGTTTGACAAGCTTTTTAAGTCCGATTGCGACTTAACATGGTGACGCTTATATTAACCGAATGAAAATATACATTGATAATTGTGCCTTACAACGGCCATTAGATGATAAGGATCAAATCCGTATCGCTATTGAAGCTGAAGCGATCTTGGGCGTCATTTCTCTATGTGATTCAGGAAAAATCGAACTAATTGGCTCTGACGCTTTGGTCTTTGAAGCTCAAAAGACGCCTAACTTGACTCGAAAAGAATACATATTTGAAGTTTTGGCAAGGGCGACGAAGTTCATTCAATTAAACGCGGCCATTGAAAAACGAGCCAAAGAATTTGATAACGTCGGAATCAAGCCCCTGGACGCTTTACACTTGTCGTCAGCGGAAGAAGCAAATGCGGATTATTTTTGCACCTGCGATGATAGGTTTTTGAGGAAAGCGAAGAAATTAAAAGACGTTAAAATAAAAGTGGTTTCTCCACTTGAGTTAATACAGGAGATAGATAAATGATTGCCGAAGCAAAACCTTTGAATGAGGTCACGACGAGTGCGATACATATACTGTGCAAAGAAATTGGATTGGCAAATACGTTAAGATTTATCAATCAATTCACCATTGGTCATGGCAACTATACTGAAGAACGTGATGCGTTATTTGGAAAGATGAAGCTGGATGATATTATTGCGGAAATAAAGGACGCAGCGCAAAAGACGCAATAAAAAGTCAAATCCCCATTTAACCTGCTGCTAACAAGTAAACCCGCTTTATTGATCGCGCCGTCCGAGAAATCTGAGGCTGAACGATTCAGAGAGACGGATCAGTGAATACCTAACAAAGAAACTACAGTATCTTTAACAATCTCTCACTCTTTACGGCAGCCAGCAGGTAGAATCGCTTGTGATTATCCCATTGCGAAAACACGACAGGCCGGATGTTTTTCATAAAAATTTGGAGTTTGATGGAGCGGGCGACAAGTTTTGAGTTGCTGCTGGACAAGGATGAATCCGTACGCGGCAAACCACACTCAAAGGCTGTAGCATTTGACTCTCGAGTGAATTACTTCTCAACTAAAATCGCAAGCGCGGTTGGGATGCTAAAAAGTACCTGGTCTCGGCTGGTTAATCGATGGATTTTGAGGTTTATTATGCAAAAAACTCTGCTGTTCCCACGTGCGTTTTTGATTTTCTGTGCGATGATTTTGACTATCCTGGGAAGTCGGAATTCGCCTTTAGCCGCTCAGCCTTCCGAAGAGGTGAAACCAGCGATTTTTTCGAAAACCAAGAGCGCTTCTAAGGACAACTACGAACGCAACTGGCCGCAATGGCGCGGGCCAAATATGGACGGCGTCGCTTTGCACGGCAGTCCGCCCGTTGAGTGGAGTGAAGGGAAGAACATCGCCTGGAAAATTGAAATCCCGGGTAAAGGAGCTTCAACGCCGATTATTTGGAACGACTTGATTTTCCTGCAAACCGCCGTGCCGTTCGGGGAAAAACTTGAAGCGCGTCAGGGACAGCGCGATTGGCAAGCCGAAGATCGCCCAATTTTCCAGGGATTACGCTATGTTCCTTCGGAAAAGCAGCAGCGATTTGTTGCGCTCGCCGTTAACAGAAAAACAGGGAAAACGGTTTGGCAAAATGTGCTTCATGCAGCCCAACCGCATGAAGGCGTCCATCCAACCAATACTTGGGCCTCGGCTTCTCCAGTTACGGACGGCGAACGCGTCGTATTCTTTTTCGGCTCAAACGGCCTTTATGTTTTGGACATGCGCGGCAACCTCGTTTGGCAAAAAGATTTGGGTAGTTTGGTAACGCGGAACGGTTGGGGCGAGGGCGCGTCTCCTGCGCTGTACGACGGCAATATTGTCGTTAATTGGGATCATGAAGAGCAGTCGTTCATCGCCGCTTTCAACCTGGAAACCGGGGAAGAGCTTTGGCGGCAAGGCCGTGACGAAGTGACCGCATGGTTTACGCCGCTTGTGGTTGAACACGGCGGCAAAAAACATGTTGTGACGACTGGTGCGAAACACGTCCGGGGCTACGATTTGGAAACGGGCGAAGAACTCTGGCAAGGGCCGGGATTGACGGTAAACGCCATCCCAAGCCCTGTGACTTCAGGCAGGATGCTTTATCTCACCAGCGGCTATCGCGGCAATGCGCTTTTGGCCGTACTGTTGGAGAAGGCGCGCGGCAGCTTGGAGCAATCCGGAGCTATTCTGTGGCGCTATGATCATGACACGCCCTACGTGGCGTCGCCGCTGTTGTACAAGAATTCTTTGTATTTCATAAAACATTTTCGCGGCGTTCTCACAAGCCTTGACGTGAAATCAGGCAAGCCGAATTACGGGCCGTTGCGCCTGGGCGACTTAAAAATGATTTATGCTTCGCCAACAGCAGCGGACGGGCGTGTCTACCTGCCCGGCCGAGGCGGAAAAACGCTGGTGTTCGAGCATGGAAAGGAATTCAAAATTCTAGCGGTAAACGAGCTTGACGACGGCTTCGACGCTTCTCCTGCAATCGTCGGGGACGAGTTGTATTTGCGCGGCCAGAAGTTTTTGTACAAAATTGAAGAGTCTAAATAGCTGACGTCGTGACTCAAAACACAGTCTTGCGGTCAAGCTTCATCGCTTTCTTGAGGTTGGCGTCAAAATAAATGATTTGTTGCGGATCGTAATTGTCCGGCAGCAACGCCTGGTGCAAAGTTGAGATTTTTTCACGCTCCATGTCGATAATCACTTGTTTTTGAGCTGATTCGAAATCCTTGTAAACGATACGCCGCGCCCCGGTTTTGATAATGCTGAACCCCGTCGCCGTTTCAATTGGCGCGTAGATTTGACCGCTGTCCAGCTTGGCGGCGCGTTCCCCGATCTTGCCGTCATCGCTGCGTACCCACCCGAGTATGCCGCCGCGATTTTTGGTTGAATCACGCTGAGAAAAACGTTTCGCCGCTTCAGAAAACGACATCCCTTCATGGATTTGCTTTGCAAGCCGCAGCGCCTCTTCGCGTCCCGCGACCAAAATTTCAAAAACTTCTGTTTCAGTAAAATCGACATAACGCCGCCGATGCTTTTTATAAAAACCTTCTGGCGTTATCTTGGCTGCGTCGGCGGAGCCGCGAACTGCAAGCGCTGCGTAGTAGGCGTAACCGATTGACGCTCGACGAAGCTTTTCTTGCACGACAGGGTCTTCGTCGTAGTTCAATCGATGCGCTTCTTCCGTCACAATTTTATCGCGAACGGCGACTTCTACGGCTTTTTTCAAGTTGGGGCGCAATAAATGTCGCGGCAAATCAGGGACGGCGTCAAGAAAGTCAGCGACGAGAAAAGCCTGGCCGTCGACAGTTGCAATCGTTCGAGAATTCAAGCTTTCCGCAGGCTTTTCTTGAGGTTTAGGACGATTTGAGAGGAGCGCTTCACGCGCAGTCAAAGGAAGATTCTGCTCAAGGTAATTCCACAATTCCGGCATGACGCGCATGTCCACGACAAGCTCTTTTTGCCAAACAAGCTTTCGCAAGTGTTCGGCGGCGGCAAGGTCAAATTCTCGGCTTTGCAGCTTTTTGCGAAGATCAATTTTTTCCAATGGATGCAATTCTGCGAAAGCAACCTCGCGTTGAATCGAATCAACTCGAAAAACATGCCAGCCCATGAGCGATTGCACCGGCGGCGAGATTTCACCACGCTTTAACGAATAGATCACATCCTCAACCGGCAAATCCGTGTCTCCCCAGCCTATCCATCCCAAGTCCCCGCCATTTGCGGCAATGAGACTGTCCGGCGTTGCGTCTCTCGCAATCGCTTCAAACGCTTCGCCTGCTTCAAGGCGTTTGGCGAGTTTTTCAATGCCCGTTTTCTCGCGAGCGAACAATTGCCGGACGCGCAAACGGATTCTTTGTCGCTCGGCGGCCTGCGACAATTCCCGGGCGGTGATTTCGGGCAATGCGTCTTTAATTTCGCCTTCTAAATATCTCCGTCTGCTAAAAAGCGCATGGTCGCGATCTAATCTTTTTTGATAGATTCCGGGATCGTAATCGGCGGAAGTCTTGTGTTGGCGCGCAATAATCTCCTGCTCGATCATTCGCCTTGCGAACGCTTTACGAACCGCTTGCGAATCTGCCAAGCGAGAAGTCTGCCAATAATTGAAATAGTTGCGCTCGAAATCCGTCAGGGTGACCTGAATGTCTTGCCAAGAAGCGGCAAGTTCGGGAGTGTCGTCGGCTGAGCAGGCGAGGCTAAGAAGAAGTGTAGCGATGAAAATTTTTTGAATAACTGATGAAGTGTACGACGATGCAGAAAACGGAGTGCAAGGCTTGCCTTGCCATTCCGCCGCTGGTTTTCTCAAGATTTTTCGTTCAGCGGTCTGAATTAACCGCTTTGTTTCTTGCGTGCAGAGCGAAAGGCAAAGCAAGCTTCGCACTCCTTCCTTCTTTACGGCGGCGCGTAACATCAGTTAATAGCGGAAAGCTTTTGGCGGGAAGCATTGAACAACACGACTATCGACGCCATTTAATCGACCTGATCAGCTACAGGCGTCACGCCTTTGGTTAAAATAATATTGCCGTACTTTGCCGTTTCTCCGGTCATAACAACGGCGAAAGCCAAAGCGGCGCGCTCATAAAATTCGAATCTATCGAGGCGTTGAATCGGAGGCGTGTCCGGCCAGTGATTGTCTACAACGGAACGATAAGATTTTTCGACGGCGGGATCGAGGGCGTCGCCTTCCACCGGAGCCATCATGGTGAGCGGGTTTTCAACGTACGCGTCTAGAACAAAAAGCGGCAAAATCGCATCGAGAAGCGCCGGGATTTTCAAACCGTCTGCTCGCACGATTCTTTGTCCGCATGATTCGCCGGGAAAATGTGCGTCAGCCAGGACTATTTCGTCGCCGTGCCCCATTCGAGAAAGCAAGGCGAGCAATTCGGGAGAGATTAACGGCGAAATTCCGAGCAGCATGTATTACCTCAAATCTGATTCTCGGGCGAATGGACGTTGTTTTTTATTGTTTGAACCGACATTCCACACACACAAGAATTGGAGACGGAAATCATTTCTTTCTCTCATTAGCGCAGTCCTTCAGGGCGGTGAGAAGAGAAAGTGTGATTCTACCAAAACCCCGGCTTGAAAGCCGGGGCTAATGAGAAGAAAAATCTCATCAGGCGTAAAAGACGTCTTGCAGTCGCACTAAAATTGTCGAAAAGCGCTTTTTCAACAAATGATTTCAAATGCGACAATTGACGTGCGGAGTGTTGGCTTGAAGCATTTTCCTGGCATTTTCAACAGGGTCTGAGTTGTCAGTCTTTATGCTGTGAACGTCAGCTTTGTTACGCCGGGAAAGAGCGTACATGTACGCCTTGTCGTAGTAATTCTCCAGCAGTATCGCGCAGCATCCGGCGGTATCGCCGGACTCCAAGGCAGCGACGGCGTTTTTGGCGTTTTGTCCGCCCAATCGGTCTCGAACGTTGTTAATTGCGGCGACAAGCTCTTCCGTTTGAAAGTCGCCGTAGTCACTGACAAGGCGTTGCACGCGAAGTTCGAGCGGCATTTCAAGAAAATAGGCTTTCGCAACTTTCATTTGGTTGAAAACGGGCTTGGGAATCATACATCTTCCGATGAACAGCGCTTCGTCTTCAAGCCAAACCGGATGCGAGTTGGAGAGACCCAGCCAGGCGGAAGCCAAAGTATTTTCAAACTGTTGCTGCGTCGGCTGCGGCAATTCGCCCAGCGCGCCGAAGGCTGAACCTTTGTGATGCGCCAACCCTTCCAAGTCAATAACTTGCTCGCCCAGTTTTTCCAATTCTGTTAAAATGAACGTTTTCCCGGAACCGGTTTTGCCCCCGACAATATTTATTTTGTGCTTTTGTTCGAAGGCTTCCAAAACCAACTTGCGATACGATTTATAGCCGCCTTTCAGCAAAACCGTTCGAAATCCGGCCTGCTCCAAAAGCCAGCCGACGCCTTGGCTGCGCATGCCGCCGCGCCAACAATAAACGAGAGCCTCTTTCTCTTTCCGGCCGCCGATGATCTCTTTGTTGGCGTGAACAAATTGTTCGTGAATTTTACTGACCCGTTCCGCCATTGCTCGTATCTTGGGGCCGACCAGCCCCATTCCTTCCATAACCGCGGCGTCGCGCCCGCTGTTTTTGTACATCGTCCCGACAAGAGCGCGCTCTTCGTCTGAGAAAAGCGGGATATTGTGCGCGCCGGGAATGTGGCCCTTCTCATATTCAGCGGGTGAGCGCACGTCGAACACTGGCAGGTATTTCGTTTGCTCGAGAAAAACAGTTGCTTCAAAAAATTCCGGCATGATTCAGGTCGGACCAAAGATTTTGGAAAATGTGATTAAGGGCGACGAAGATAGAAATCCCGACTTGAAAAGTCACGCAGTTTCTCTGAAAGGCCTTTCGGGAAAAGCGTCATTTTCCTCGTAACTGAAGTTTTTTCAGCGGCGTATAGACGGCTCCGGTTAATTCGAGCCGACTTTCCATAAGTACGATTTTGGGGAATCTGACCGTAAACGGTTTGATTTTGTGCTGACGCCAGAAGTTGAGCGTTTCGCCGATGTGGCGGTCTTTGGTACGACCCAGGGTCAGGTGTGGGCGGTATTGTCTGTTCTCTTTTTCGAAACCGACGTCTTCAAAGCCGATCTCTAAATCTGAAACAAGCTCTTGCAAATGATTGGACGTTTCATTGACCCCCACCCAAAAAACACGCGGCGTTTTAAAGTTTGGGAAAACGCCAAGCCGGTCAAATGTAACATTGACAGGCGCGTGTAAGCGTGTGATTTTTTCTAAGGCGGCGGAAACCGCTTCGAGTTGGTTATCAGTCGTTTCGCCGAGGAATTTCAAAGTCAAGTGAACATTGCTCGGCGGCGTCCAGCGGATCAAATCGTGAAATTTCCGTGCTTCAGTAAGCAAGGCCGCCAGTTTGTCTTTCACGTCGTCCGGCAGCTCGAAGCAAACAAAAGTTCTCATCATTTTGCCCAAAATTGATGATTTGTCTTTTCAAAGCCTGTCCGAGAATTCGGGAGTCAAACGCTTCAGTGTTTGACGGGAGTTTGCTGCAAGGGAGATGATAAATCATAGCACTCCGCTATCCGTGGAGCATTTCAAACAAGAGCTTTGTAAAGCATTGACAATGCGATAACGGCGCTTCTTTCCTGGTTGATTTTGCGATCATTGGAAAAGATGAATTTTTTCGCCGAGACGTTTTGCGGGGTTGCCAGACCAATGTAAACCAGCCCGACGGGTTTTTCCGGCGTACCGCCTCCCGGTCCTGCAACGCCGGTTGTACTGATCGCGAAATCCGCAGCCATTTTGTCGCGCACGCCCGCAGCCATTTCGCGCGCCGTTTGTTCGCTGACAGCGCCGTGCGCTTCCAACGTTTTTTCAGAAACGCCGAGAAATCTGACCTTTTGTTCATTGCTATAAGCTACGACCCCGCCAAGAAAATATTCGGAGCTGCCCGGCGTCTCGGTGATTTTTTGGCAAATCAATCCGCCTGTGCAAGACTCTGCGGCAGCCATCGTTGCGCCGCGTTCGACCAGGTGCAGCCCAATCACTTCCTGTAAACTTGTCGATCCCGTTGCAAAAATGTGTTTTCCGGCTTTTGCTAGAATGATGTTGCTGACGTTGTCAATGTTTTGCCTGGCTTCCTCGTAGCTGTTTGTCTTGACGGACAGCCGAATATCCACGCTGCCGAATTTTGGTAAAAAGGCGAGTTTTCCAAATTTTTCAATTTCATTGACGTCGCCAAGCGTTTCCGCAAGTTTCGATTCCGGTACGCCAACCGTTCGCCATGTGTGGTGAAGAACGACTTTTCCGCTGTTTCTTGCTTTTATAAATGCAAGCCCGCTATTTTCCATGATGTACTGCATCTCTCGCGGCACGCCGGGCATGGCGATGCAAATACAACCGTCTTTCTCGAACAACATGCCTTGCGCAGACCCGATTTTGTTCGGCAAGATTTTAGCTTTGTCGGGCAGCCAGGCCTGGCTTTCGTTGTTCGCGGGCAGTTTGTAGCCGCGCGCTTCGAAATACGTTCGCAAACGATCCAAAATGTCTTGGTGAAAAACGAGTTTCGCCTCGAAGTACCTGGCGACGACGTCTTTTGTAATATCGTCATGCGTAGGCCCCAAGCCCCCGGTGACGAGAACCACGTCGCATTTTTGCATCGCCTGGTCAAGGGCGTTGTGAATCGCCTTCCGGTCGTCGCCAATGGTCAAGATTTCTTTGACTGACACGCCAATCCCGCCAAGCTTGTCGCCAAGCCAGGCTGCGTTCGTGTTTACCGTTTGTCCAATCAGCAATTCATCGCCAATTGAGATGATGCATGCATTCATAATTTTGATATTTATTTCGGCGCGCACCGCGTAGAGACGCACGGCCGTGCGTCTCTACCGTCGTATTTATCTAACCAACAGCATTTTTCTGGTAAATAAAAAATCTCCGGCGCGAAAACGGGCGAAATACATGCCCGACGGCGCGCTCGCAGCATCCCAGTTTATCGCATGGTTTCCCGCTGTGATTTTTTCATCCAACAATTGCGCCACGAGTTTGCCGCTGACATCATAAATTCCCAAACGAACGTGCGCCGATTTGGGCAAGGCGTAGCGAATCGTCGTTGACGGATTGAACGGATTCGGGTAATTCTGTGAAACGGAAAATTCTTGCGGCAGAATCGAATTGTCATTTTCCGAAACGTCCGTCAGAAACTGCGCGGGCGGGGCGGTAAAAACGGAGTCGATAAAACGCAAAGAAACGTTGAGCCGGAACAGAAGCTTGTTGAGATGACCGCCGTCGAAGGCTTCAAAGCGGTATGCAACGCCCAGGTCGTTCAGCGTATCTGCGAAGGCGGTGTTAAAGCGAAAAACTTCAAGCTCGTCTTGCCTGCCGCAGTCAAAATATACGGCGAGATTAGGGAAACTCGGGGAGTTTTTGACGACTCTCGCCGCGCTGTGGGTCAGCCACTGTGCATAAATTTCCGGGATTATTTCCGCCGACGTGTTCAGGGGCAAATTGACAAAAAACGGGTCTGTCAGATTCGGCGAAAAGGCGCCACCCATGCTGAACGCCAGCGATGAAAAACGACCGGCGTCCGGATTGAAAGCATACTCAATGGTCTCCGGCGCGTATTCGGCAAGCAAATTCGGAATGAGCTCCTCGATCCGGCTCAAATCGTGCGGGCCGCTGTGGGAAACCACGCCGCGAAACATTTCCGGATGGCGCGCCGCGATTTTCATGGCGCCGTAACCACCCATCGAAGCGCCCATCATAAATCGTCCGGCGGGGTCGGTGCGGACGTTGTATTTTTCTTCGATGTAGGTGATCACGTCATGTTTGACGTAATCCTCGAATTGGCCGTACAATTCAGAATTTGTATAAAAACTGCCGCGATAGGGCGGCGCGCTGCCGTCCGGCAACACGAGCACAACCGGTTCGATGTTTTTTCTTAAAATGTGATAATCGAGGACGAGTTTGAAAAGGAGTGAATAGAGAAATTGGTCAGTTCCGGCTCCGTGGAGAAAATAAACGACCGGGTATTTTTCGGGCCGGTTTTTGTCGTATTTCCTCGGGAGGTAAACATCGACGGAGCGGCGTTTTTGCAATGATTCACTGAAAAATCGATTGAATTTCAGCTTGCCGAACAGCCCAAAACTTTGGATTTGCTGCGCGTCGCCAAAATCGCCGGACTCTGAAAGTGCGTGTTCACGCGTCAAATACTGCACAAAATCTTTCTGATCAACGCCCGGCTTTTGAGCTGCGGCTTCAGCAATAAAATCGATGATTTTGGCCGCTGCGGCAGGGTTCGCGAGCAAGTCAACGCTGAAATCGTCCTGGACGTTTGGTTCGGATTGCGCCCTCGTCAAAGCTGGCGCCGTGAGAATTGCCAATCCGGCAATGAGCTTTTTCATTGAATCCGCTTCTCCCTTCCGTTCGCATCAACTTATATCTGCTCACATTGCTTGATATGAAGTTTCAGCGCCTTCGATCTTGGATTCCCTTCCCGACTTGTAACGTCCTGCCCCGAGTTCACATTGTCCGCGACAATGTTTTCCAGTTTTCTTTTGGCAATCGCCGAAGCGCCCGCCTGCACAAAATCAAACAGCTCGTCGTTTTTCTCATCATTGGTCAGGATTTTCGCTGTTCCCGTCAATTGTGTCAACTCACGATCCGTGACGCGATCTTGATCGATGGCTTGGTTTTGTGCGGCCGCCTTTTGCATTTTAACGTGCTGCAATTGAGATGCGTCCGGCAACGGCGTTTCGAGCATTTTTTCAACGTTCAAAAGCCCGGCGCCGTAAAGTTTTTGATGCTCCGGCGCAGTATGCGGCGTCGCGCTGTCTTTCATAACCTTTCGAAATGCTTCGACGCGCTGCCAGCCTTTGGGATAATGTTGATTGAGCTTCTCTTCGCCGTGATGCGTCAGCCAAAGCGCTGCTGCTGCTGCGGTGATTGGGGCGGCGAAAGTGGAGCCCTCGCCCCAGCCGTATCCGTAGCTAACCGCGCCAAACCATCCGCGAAACTTCCTGCGCGCGATTGGACGATAAATTTTGAAGCCCGGGGCGCAAATATCGACCAAAACGCCGGCGTGCGTTTTTTCCCACGGTTCGCCGTCCACTGTCGATGCGGCGGTGGCAATGGTCTCACGAAAGCGCGCCGGATAGATCCAGACTTTTTTCAGCTTGGCAATATGGCTGCCTGCGGCGGCAAACCATAGCACGCCTTTTTCATAAGCTTCTTCCGCCACGTCGGTCAACATGCGCGTCCTGATCAGATTTGCATGGCTGGCGGTAAGCACTTTGCATCCGTCGGCGATGGCTTTTTTGGCGCCGCGCGCGAGATTGTTGTGTAATGAAATGACAGAGTCAGAAATGCGGTAGGGAATGACCTGAGCTTGCGGAAAAACGCCGTTTGTTCGGTCTTCATGTCCGTCAATAAACTTGGCGCCTGGCGTATCGACGCCGATAATCACAGAGGAAGAACTGGTGCCGTGCGATCCCCACTTAAACGGAATAAAGCTAATCAACCGATCCTTGGGATTGTTCTCCCAATTCCAATTAAAAATTCGATTGTACCAAGGCGGTTTGACAAAACTGTAGCCTTGATCTTTGCGAATGTTGATTGTTTCAGGATGGTTGGAATAGCCTGTGTCCAGCAAGCCGATTTTGACGGAACAATCTATGCCGTTAAACGCGCCGTTTTGTTTTTCAAACGCAGCTTGGGCGTATTCAATGGCTTGGGCGAAGTGCGGCTGTTCATGAAACCAGTCCGCGGGCGGGTTTGGGATGGCGTCCATGTTTGTTTCGCGCTCGCCCTCGGCCTCCATTGCGGCGATTTGCTCGGCGCCAACGTCGCCGGGAATCGGGTCAACATCTTCAACGCCGTCAATGCGGGCGATTTCGCGAGCGACGTCCCAAACGTCGGGAGCATCCAAGCGCATGGTGAGTTCAAAATAACGCGGATCAACATCTTTTAGAGCGTCCTTCGCCGGATCGAAAACGGGGTGCGCGGTCTTGCCAATTTCTTGCCTTATCTTTTCTAAGGTTTTGCCGCGAGCAGACGGGTCATTGTCCAGCAGCAACTCAAAACTTGTCGCATGTTTCATCGCTCACTCCCTCAAACTCCAGGTTTTTCAAGAAAGTATTTGCTTGAGTTCGGTTTCGCAATTGAATAATCACAGGCTGGCTTACTTTTGAGGATCATTCATCGAAACGCCAATACAACGCCTCAGTCGTTTGTGCTTTTATTCTGTCAGAATCTGTCCTCAGCGTTGCGGGTTGCTTTTCGAGCATCTTTGAAGTCGTTGCGTTTTTCATGGAAGCGCGCGATCTTAAACAAGATCATCATGATTGACTTTTTGAGCCGGAATGCTTATAATCCCGCCTTTTAAGAAGTGACAACGCGGGAATAAAAGTGTTTGAAAAGACATTTTATCAAAGCATTGTCTGCATCAAAAAGTCACTTTTGCCGTTTCATGCCTGCAATACATTCTCCCCTTCAAAGCGCGAGCCGACTCCTGAAAAAGTCTCAACTTGTTTGCTTGGAACAGGTGGGAAAAGCCTGAATTAATTACGCGCGAGTCGTTTAATATACCAAATGGAAAATCTGAAAAGAACGTTCTATCATATTGAGCAATTCACCCGCCTGATCTTTCACACCACCGTCAATTTTGCCGCTTTTTTTCGCTATCCGCGAGAGACGCTGAACCAGATGAATTTTCTGGGCTATAGTTCCCTGATGCTCGTCTTAACAGCCGCGCTTTTCATCGGCCTCGTGCTTTCACTGGAGTGGGGGAAAAAGCTGGAGCTTTTCGGCGCCAAGCTGCTTATGGGGCGAATTATGTCGCTCTCGGTCATTCGTGAAATCGGCCCGTTAATCACTGGTCTCATGCTATCCGGACGTATTGGCGCTCGTGTCGCCGCCGAACTCGGAAGCATGAAAATTTCCGAACAGCTCGACGCTATGCGCGTCATGGGCGCTGATCCGGTCCGAAGACTCGTTGTGCCCCGCATCGCCGCGACGATCATGATGACAGTGCCCCTCGTCATTTACGCCGACACAATTGCGTTGTTAGGCGGCTGGGTGTCGGCCACGCTTTGGTTGAACACCGATTCCGCCCATTACTGGATTTCGGCTCTGGACGGCGTCTTTTTTCGAGATTTGACCATGGGATTAATCAAGCCCTTCTTCTTTGGTTATACGATTGCGATTGTCAGTTGCTATTACGGACTTTCGACCTACGGCGGCGCCGAGGGCGTCGGGCGTTCCGCGACAAGAGCGGTGATGGCCTGTTCACTTTCGATTCTTTTTATGGATTTCCTGATTTCCAAAACGGTGCTGGCGCTTTATGGAACCTGACACGAATCATAGCACGCCCTATATCCGCGTCGATGAAGTTTCGTTTACTTACGGCGAAGGCTGGATTTTGGACAATCTCTCGCTGGATGTGTTTAAGGGCGAAACGCTCGTCATTCTCGGCGGCAGCGGCGCTGGAAAAAGCACGCTCCTGCGATTGATCATCGGTTTGAGCAGGCCGACCCGCGGCGAAATCCACGTCTTTGGCGAAAACATTACCCGACTTTCGGAAAAACGTTTGCTTCCTTTTCGCAGCAGGCTCGGTTTTGTTTTTCAGGGCGGCGCCTTGTTCGATTCCTTGACGGTTGCCGAAAACGTGGGCTATAGCCTGCGGGAAAATCCCCGCTACAAAGATTTGCCGTTTGAAAAAAGCGTGCGTGAAGTCCTCGAATATATCAACATGGAGCACGCCTACAATACGTTGCCGTCGGAGCTTTCCGGCGGGCAGAGGAAACGCGTCGCCATTGCCAGGGCGATTATCACGCGTCCGGAAATCATTCTCTATGATGAACCAACGGCAGGGCTTGATCCCATTGTTTCTAAAAGAATTAACAATTTAATAAACAAATTGCGCGACGAGCGGAACATCACTTCCATCGTTGTGACGCATATTCTTACCGACGCTTTCTCAGTAGCAAATCGTTTGGTGATGCTTAAGGGCGGCTCCCTCGTTTTTGAAGGCCAGCCTGAAGATTTAATGAATTCAAATGACGACTATATTCAGCAGTTTGTGAGGTAAAATGGATCGTCCGAAAAAACTGACATGGAATGACGTCAAAGTCGGCATTTTCGCGCTGATCGGACTTGGCTTGATGGTTTTCATGATCATCGTTTTGGGCACAAATACGCTCAAATTCACGCCGACCTATGACTTGAACATGTTCGTGCCAAACGTCGTCGGCTTGCGGCCAGGCGCATACATTACGGTGGCTGGTATAAAAGCCGGGTCGGTCGGCAAATTCACCACTATGCATAAAGAAGGTGTGCGCGGCATCGGCATGCCTCTGCACATCAAACCGGAATATCAGGACAAAATTACCGCCAGCAGTATCGCTTCCATAAGAACCTTGGGGATGCTTGGCGACAAATACGTCGAAATCAGCCTGGGCAGAGTTGACGAACCGCCATTGCAGACAGGCGATTGGCTAAGAGCGCAAACGCCCTACGATCTGGAAGGCGCCATCGAAGACGCCAACTCCACGCTCGAAAAGCTCCCTGTCGTACTGGATAACATCAATGGATTTTTCGATTCGCTTCAGGACGGGAGCGGCACGCTTTCCGCGCTATTAAGCGACACAACAATGTTTCAGAGCTTGTCAACTTCCGCGAAAAACATTGAGACCCTGACCGCTTCATTTAACAAACGTACCGGCACAGTCGGCAAAATCCTGCACGATCCCGCCGTTTTTGACAATATCGAACAAGTCTCGAGCAAGTTGGACAGCATTCTGGAAAAAATTAACGACGGCGAAGGTACGCTCGGGCGCTTGATCGCTGATTCGACGCTCTACGTCAATTTGAATTCTGTGACGATGCGGACGGACTCTCTGATGGCCGCGCTCAACAGCACCGACGGAACCGCTGGAAAACTCCTCAACGACCCGGAAATGCACGACAAACTCGTAAAGCTTCTAAAAGACGTTGAAGAAATCATGGCCGACATGAAAAAACGCCCGCAGAAATATTTCAGGGTCAAGGTCTTCTAAAAGCGGAACTTGGCGCGCTGAAAATTTTTCATAAACTGATGTTACGCGCCAGTTCCACAAGACAACAACCGATCATTAATGTCGTCCCTGAGGAAGCGCATTACCGTCAACCTAATTTCAAGACGCCCAAGATTCTCGT